>NZ_JBKEZJ010000009.1:0-225683 GCF_046449555.1 Rahnella selenatireducens | reverse complement strand
GTTGAAAAAGAAAAACCTGCCAATGGCAGGTTTTTTTATGCGTCAGTTTTAGCGACTGGTCATCAGAGCGGATCAACTTTCAGGCAGGAAACCGCATGGCGGAAACTGCCCTCCAGCAACGGGCGGGTTATCGCACATTCCGGTCCGGCAATCGGGCAGCGCGTTCGGAACACGCAACCGGATGGCGGGTTAATCGGCGAAGGTAACTCACCTTCCAGCAGCTGAATAGTTTTGTTGCGCTCTTTGTCCGGGTCCGGAACCGGCACCGCAGACATCAGCGCGCGGGTATACGGATGCTGAGGATTGTTATACACCTCGTCATACGTTCCCAGCTCAACCGCATGGCCCAGATACATCACCAGAACACGGTCAGAAATGTGTTTAACCACCGCCAGATCGTGCGCGATGAAGATCAGTGACAGGCCCATTTCACGCTGCAATTGCTGCAACAGGTTGACCACCTGCGCCTGAATGGAAACATCCAGCGCTGAAACTGGTTCGTCACAGATAATCAGTTTTGGCTCAAGGATCAACGCCCGGGCGATGCCGATACGCTGGCACTGACCGCCCGAAAATTCGTGAGGATAACGGTTGATCAGGTTAGGCAACAGCCCGACCTTCAGCATCATAGCCTTCACTTTTTCTTTCACTTCCGCGCGAGGCATTTTCGGGTTATAGGTTTTCAGCGGCTCGGCGATGATTTCGCCGATTGTCATACGCGGATTCAGGGACGCCAGCGGATCCTGGAAAATCATCTGGATATCGCTGCGAGTATGACGCCATTCGCTGTCAGACATGTTCAGCAGATCTTTGCCCAGCCAGGCCACGCGTCCGTCAGTGGCTTTAACCAGACCGATCAGTGCGCGGGCAAACGTCGATTTGCCGCAACCCGATTCGCCTACCACGCCCAGCGTTTCGCCTTCGTAAAGACGCAGCGTCACGCCGTCTACCGCTTTCAGCGTTTTCGACGGTTGCCAGAACCATTGTTTGCCGTCTTTGATGTCGAAATGGACTTTCAGATCCGACACTTCGAGCAGGACTTTTTTCTCGGGCGCGAACGAATTCATTGCCGCACTGTTCATTACTGTGTTGTCTGTCATACCAGTTCCTCCAGCGGCTTGTAGCAGGCACGTAAGCGACCATCACCGAAACGCTCAAGCGGCGGCGCAGAGGCACAAATATCCATGGCATGTGGGCAACGGGGCTGGAACGGGCAACCTTTTGGCAAACGCAGCAGGTTCGGCGGGTTGCCCGGAATGGTTAGCATCGCCCCACCCTCGGCATCCAGACGTGGAACTGCATTGAGCAGGCCAATGGAATACGGATGGCAAGGCTCGTAGAAGACATCGCGTGCGCGGCCATATTCCATGGTACGACCGGCATACATCACCAGCACTTTGTCGCAAATACCGGCGACCACACCAAGGTCATGGGTAATCATGATAATGGCGGTATTAAACTCAGCTTTCAGCTCGTTGAGTAACGTCATGATCTGCGCCTGAACGGTCACGTCCAGCGCCGTGGTTGGCTCATCGGCGATCAGCAATTTCGGGCGGCACAGCAAGGCCATTGCAATCATTACGCGCTGGCGCATACCACCGGAAAATTCGTGCGGGTACATTTTCATACGCTTGCGGGCTTCCGGCATTTTCACCGCATCCAGCATACGCACGGACTCTTCAAACGCTTCGCGTTTGCTCATCTTTTTGTGCAATACCAAGACTTCCATCAGCTGTTCGCCAACCCGCATGTACGGGTTGAGAGACGTCATTGGATCCTGGAAAATCATCGAAATCTGTTCTGCACGCAGCTTGTTCAGCTGGTTTTGTGGCAGATTCAGGATTTCGCGACCGTTAAATTTCGCCGTACCGCCGATGCGGCCGTTGCTGGCAAGCAGCCCCATGAGGGCGAAGGCGGTCTGGGATTTACCGGAACCGGATTCCCCGACAATACCGAGTGTTTCACCGGCGCGCAGATCGAAGTTAAGGTCGTTAACGGCGGTAACATCACCGTCCGGCGTCCCGAAGGTCACGCGCAGGTCTTTGACATCTAAAAGAATCGGCGACGTTGTGCCCTCAGTTGCGGCAGGTGCTGCAAAGGTGGAATGTTCAATTGTGCTCATGGTCGCACTCCTTAACGATCTTTCGGGTCGAGGGCATCACGCAGGCCATCGCCGATAAAATTGAAACAGAACAGAGTGACAACCAGGAAACCTGCCGGGAAGAGCAGCAACCAGGGTGAAACTTCCATCGAGTTGGCGCCGTCGCTCAGCAACGCGCCCCAGCTGCTCAGTGGCTCCTGCGTACCCAAACCCAAGAAGCTCAGGAAGGATTCGAACAGGATCATGCTTGGAACCAGCAGTGACGCATACACCACCACAACGCCCAGCACGTTAGGAACGATGTGACGCAAAACGATATTGCGCGTGTTCACACCACTCACCAGCGCGGCTTCGATGAATTCTTTGCGTTTCAGGCTGAGAGTCTGACCGCGAACAATACGCGCCATGTCCAGCCAGGACACCATCCCGATTGCCACGAAGATCAACAGGATATTCTGCCCAAAGAACGTCACCAGCAGGATAACGAAGAACATGAACGGGAAGGAGTTAAGAATTTCCAGCAGACGCATCATGGCGGAGTCGATTTTACCACCCAGATAGCCGGACAAAGATCCATAGAGCGTACCAAGGATCACCGCCACAAGCGCCGCGGCCACGCCGACCATCAGGGAAATACGCCCGCCGATTGCCACACGCACCAGCAAATCACGGCCAGAAGAATCGGTGCCGAAATAGTGGTGAGAGGCGAAATCAGGCGCGCCAGACATCATGTTCCAGTCGGTATCATCGTAGGCAAACTGCGACAACATCGGTGCAAACGTGACGAACAATGCAATAAAGGCCAGCACAATCAGGCTGGTGACCGCAGCGCGGTTATGCATAAACCGGCGTCGCGCATCCTGCCACAAACTGCGCCCTTCCACTTCCAGCTTTTCGCTGAAGTTTTCGACGACGTCGCTATTTTTTTTACTTAAGATCATTGACGTACTCCGGCATTAATAACGGATTTTCGGGTCGATGACGGCGTACAGCACGTCGACGATTGCATTGAACAAAATGGTCAATGCGCCCACCAAAATGGTCAGGCTGAGAACCAGCGAGTAGTCACGGTTTAATGCCCCATTAACAAACAGCTGGCCGATGCCCGGCAATCCGAAAATGCTCTCGATAACCATAGAACCGGTGATGATCCCAACGAAGGCCGGCCCCATATAAGACAGTACCGGCAACAACGCAGGCTTCAGTGCGTGACGCAGGATAATGCGGCGCAGCGGTAAACCTTTGGCGCGAGCCGTACGGATGAAGTTGGAGTGCAGAATTTCAATCATAGAACCGCGGGTGATACGCGCGATACTGGCAATATACGCCAGTGAGAGTGCGACCATCGGCAGGATCATGTATTTCGCTCCGCCGCCATTCCAGCCACCGCCCGGCAGCCATTTCAGGGTAATCGCAAATATCAGCACCAGTAACGGCGCAACCACGAAACTGGGGATAACCACCCCGGTCATCGCAACGCCCATCACGGTATAATCCCATTTCGTGTTTTGGTTCAGCGCCGCAATAACCCCGGCCGATACACCAAAAACAATCGCCATGATAAATGCCGCCAGCCCGAGTTTCGCTGAAACCGGGAACGAGGCCGCAACAAGATCATTGACGGTGTAATCCTTGTATTTGAACGACGGGCCGAAATCGCCTTTCGCCAGCTGTTCTAAATAGTGGAAATACTGCTTATACATCGGATCATTGAGGTGGTATTTCGCCTCAATGTTCGCCATCACTTCTGGCGGAAGATTACGCTCACCCGTAAAAGGGCTGCCCGGTGCGAGACGCATCATAAAAAACGAAATGGTGATCAGAATGAATAGCGTCGGAATCGCTTCCAGACAGCGGCGTAAAATAAACTTTAACATTGCCCGTACCTGTTTCTAAGCCTGTCACTACAGCTTGATAGTTTATGGCTTGGTCACGACGGCCATCGGGTGATAGCCGTCGTGGTGGCTCTTTGCTTCAGTACGAAAATTCGCACTAAAAACTTTACCTTCATCAAAATACAACAAGCAGGGCAGCTCGGGGATGCCCTGCTGTGCACTAAGTGATTAGTGTTTGATGATGTACAGATCTTTCACGTAGACGTTGTCTTGTGGATCTTTACCGGTGTAACCCCCGACGTAAGGTTTCACCAGACGAGCATTCACGTAGTAATAAACAGGAACGATGGCAGAGTCTTTATCCAGCTGAGTTTCCGCTTTCTGATACAGCGCAGCGCGTTCTTCATCAGTTTTGACATTCAGGGTATCTGCGATGTCTTTATCAAACGCCGGGCTCTTATAGTGCGCGGTGTTGTTGCTGCTGTCAGACAGCATGGTGTTCAGGAAGGAAGAAGGTTCGTTGTAGTCAGAGCACCAGCCCGCACGCGCAACGTCGAAGTTGCCCTGATGACGGCTGTCCAGGAAGGTTTTCCATTCCTGGTTGACCAGTTTAACGTCAACGCCCAGGTTTTTCTTCCAGATAGCAGCTGCAGCGATCGCCAGCTTTTTATGCAGATCAGAGGTGTTGTACAGCAGATCAAACGTAAGAGGTTTCGCAGAGGTGTAACCTGCTTCGGCCAGCAGTTTTTTCGCCTGCTCGTTACGCTGTTCCTGAGTTTCTTTGAACCAGGCCGGAGGCGTCAGTTTTGCGCCATCGGTGTAAGGCGGGGTGTAGCCATAAGCTGGCAGATCGCCCTGCGCTTTCACTTTGTTCACGATGATGTCGCGATCCAGACCCAGTTTCAGCGCTTCACGAACGCGGGAATCGGTGAAAGGGGCTTTCTGGTTGTTGATTTCGTAGTAATAAGTACACAGGTACGGGTCAACATGAACTTCAGCCGGGATTTCTTTTTTCAATTTCTGGAACAGTTCGATCGGCATGTTGTTGTAAGTCATGTCGATTTCGCCGCTGCGGTAGCGGTTAACATCTGTTACTTCAGAAGAGATTGGCAGGTAAGTCACCTGATTGATCACAGTTTTCGCGTTATCCCAGTAAGTCGGGCTGCGTTCCAGAACGATACGTTCGTTGACGGTCCAGGCTTTTAGGGTGAAGGCGCCGTTGCTCACGTAGTTTTCAGGCTGAGTCCATTTGTCGCCAAACTTCTCAACCACTTTTTTGTTTACCGGCTTCATCGCGGTGTGAGACAGCATTTTTACGAAATATGGAACAGGTTCGGTCAGGGTCACTTGCAGGGTATGGTCATCAATCGCCTTCACACCCAGGGTATCAGGGCTTTTCTTGCCACTGATGATGTCATCGATGTTTTCGATGTGGCCGTATTGCAGGTAGCTCTCATATGGAGAAGCGGTTTTCGGGTCAGCCAGGCGCTGCCAGCTGTAAACGAAATCTGCTGCAGTGACAGGATCGCCATTTGACCATTTAGCTTCCGGACGCAGGTGGAAGGTCCAGACTTTAAAATCTTTGTTATCCCAGCTGGTTGCTACGCCAGGGATTACGCTGCCGTCTTTGCTGTCGGTATTGACCAGGCCTTCAAGCAGATCACGGATGACGTTTGATTCCGGCACGCCTTCAACTTTATGCGGGTCAAGTGACTGAACTTCAGAACCGTTATTACGCACCAGTTCTTGTTTTGCAGCCAGTGTCACGCCAGCAGGCACATTGGCCGCAAAGGCGTTATTGACAGAAATAGTGCCCACTGCAGCCATGATGCATGCAGCCAGCAGATTTTTTTTTGTGATGTTGGTCATTTTTATTTAACTCCAATTTTTATTATGAACTTGCACGCCCGGGTGCAAGATAAACCCTTGCTGGGTAAATGGGTTTCAAAAGCAGGAACGAATTGCTCGAGAAAGGCTCCCCATGTAGTACCACCCGCAGATGGCTGTCCCCTATTACTGCATGTTGCTACATCTCAGGTTTGATGAAACGTCAGGCTGTATTCGCCGTGCGGTTTCCAGGATCCTTGAGGATGACCCCACTCCATTTGATAACCCCGTACGCCACTCCACAATGTTCAGTCGCACACCAGGCAATCACATTCTGTTATTTCTGTACTTCACCCGATTATTTTCTTTTAACCCGAATTAAGGCGATAGAAAATCCGTCGCAGTTAAGCGCTGTCATTCATTTTAATCAGAAGAAGTACTGAAGATTTGTTTTGTTGAATCGGGAGAGTCAACGCAAGGTTGTTAATTGTCGTCATCTCAATACCTGACTTTCTTTTCACAGAAAGCGCACGAGGATAATTTTGTGATACGCATGATGACACGACACTCTCCAAAACAAATGAAATTGCTTCAATCTCTCTATGCCGGGCAAGATTCATTCTCACTCTGAGCACGACTCTAAACAAAATTCCATTTTTGAAGACGATTTGAAAATTATCAGAAGCCTGATACGGGCGCCAATAAATTTTGCAAATTTGTTACGTAATTCTCTTTTATGCGTTAAGTGTGCCAGAAGGACACCTGCAACCTCACGTCAGAAATGGCACTTAACCCATTGTTATATGTTGAGTTAACATGCTATTTCTCACACTTTTTTGTAACGACGGTTGTTCAGGAACTGCTCTGACACAATCAGTTAACAATGGGATGATTTCAAGGATAAAGCGCTGTTAACTGCTGTGTTAACACTAATAACATCTCGGTACGGCCTGCACAAGCCTTACAGAATGATGTGGATAAATTAACGGCAATACGGGCAATAAATAACAGTATTTAGCGAAGAATTAGCTAAGTTTATTAGAATAAATGGAGACTTGGATTAAAAAGGAAGGTGAGATGTAGATTTACGCCACATTAGGGTGCAAGTGCTCTCAATTAAGGCATTAGCTGCACTATATTAATGCACACGATTATAAGAAGGAGTAATAATTCTCACGGATAACGTTAATGTATCCGCGAGAATTTGTAGCCTAGGAATCAGAGCAAGCCGGGGAAAATAGCTTTAATACCGGTGACGATAAACTCAATACCGAGTGACATCAGTAAAAGGCCCATGATACGGGTAATGACGTTGATGCCAGTTTGCCCTAACAGGCGGACTAATAAAGGTGCCGCACGGAACAGCAACCAGCAGCAGAATGCAAAGAAGATGATGGCAACGGTCAACCCCAGCAGATTCTGCCAGCCGTTGTAGCGGGAACTCCAGACAATCGTCGAGCTTATCGCACCCGGCCCGGCCATCAGCGGCAACGCCAGCGGAACCACGCCAACGTTTTCACGGATCGCCGTTTCTGACTTCTCCTGTTTATTCTGCTTATCTTCACCCAGCTTGCCGCTGATCATCGACATCGCAATCGTCACAACCAGGATCCCGCCGGCAATGCGGAATGAATCAATGGAAATCCCAAATAAGTGCAAAATCGCGTCGCCCAGGAAAAGCGCCGTCGACAATATAATGGCCACGGACAGATTGGCTGTCATGTTGGTCTTATTACGCCCTGCCGCTGCCTGATAGCTGGTCATACTGATAAACACCGGCAAGATCCCCACCGGGTTGACCAGTGCAAACAGGCCGACGAAAAATTTGATATACCCTGAAAAATCTAATAAAGATTGGCTCACGCAGAACTCCGCACAACTATGCCAGCAGAAGAAGGTTTTGATGGGCGCTAATGTACTGGAATCCCCGTAAAGGCGCCACGCCGTTTCATAGTTTTTATCACCAGATTTTGAAATAAAGGCAGTGAATAAGGCTTTTGTTAAAAATGAGTTTTTTTATTGATAACTTTAGCTACTAAACTGTATTATCCATGGGTTAATTTGATAATCATTCTCAACAACACCCTGCTGAAAGGTGTCAGCATCGGTATTTAGTGATCTAGATCAAATTCACCCTGCCTACAAATAGGTAAGCTCAGTACATAGTCACTCAGCGTTACTTGAAGACAAAACGTTAAGTGAAAAAGGTGATTTAAAAGATTTCGACTTTACCCGGTGCTTCACAACTGAAAGCTCTTTGAGCAAATAAAAATACAAAGACAACACATTGAGATCCTTAGCATTAATTAGTTTCTCACGGTGACTGATAGCAGGTCTATACTAGTCTTTGGCAGATTATTTACTAAAAGAGTTTAACTTTATCAGGAGAGCATTATGGCTGTAACAAATGTCGCTGAACTAAACGCACTCGTAGCACGAGTCAAGAAGGCACAGCGCGAATATGCCAACTTCAGTCAAGAACAAGTAGATAAGATTTTCGCTGCCGCCGCCCTGGCTGCTGCCGATTCTCGAATTCTCCTTGCCAAACTGGCTGTTGAAGAATCCGGAATGGGTATCGTCGAAGACAAAGTGATCAAAAACCACTTCGCTTCTGAATATATCTACAATGCTTACAAAGATGAAAAGACCTGTGGCATTCTGGGTCAGGATGATACTTTCGGTACCATCACTATCGCTGAGCCAATCGGCCTGATCTGCGGTATCGTTCCAACCACCAACCCGACTTCCACTGCGATTTTCAAAGCGCTTATTAGCCTGAAAACCCGTAACGGCATCATCTTCTCCCCGCACCCACGTGCAAAAAATGCGACCAACAAAGCTGCTGATATCGTGCTGCAAGCCGCTATCGCTGCAGGTGCACCAAAAGACATCATCGGCTGGATTGATGAACCCAGTGTAGAACTGTCTAACCAGTTAATGCATCACCCTGACCTGAACCTGATTCTGGCAACCGGTGGTCCTGGCATGGTTAAAGCCGCATACAGCTCTGGTAAACCAGCCATCGGTGTTGGTGCAGGTAACACCCCAGTTGTTGTTGACGAAACTGCCGACATCAAACGTGTTGTCGCTTCTGTTCTGATGTCTAAAACCTTCGATAACGGCGTAATCTGTGCTTCTGAACAGTCCATTATCGTCGTTGATTCTGCTTATAACGCAGTTCGCGAACGCTTCGCCTCCCACGGCGGCTACATGCTGCAGGGCAAAGAGCTGAAAGCGGTTTCTGACATCATCCTTAAAAACGGTGGTCTGAACGCTGCTATCGTAGGTCAGCCAGCGGTGAAAATTGCTGAAATGGCTGGTATTAAAGTTCCTGCTAACACCAAAGTGTTAATCGGCGAAGTCAGCGTTGTTGATGAATCTGAACCGTTTGCACACGAAAAACTGTCCCCTACCCTGGCAATGTACCGCGCTAAAGATTTCGAAGATGCGGTAAATAAAGCTGAGAAACTGGTAGAAATGGGCGGTATCGGCCACACCTCTTGTCTGTACACAGACCAGGACAACCAACCAGAACGTGTGAACTATTTTGGCAACAAAATGAAAACCGCGCGTATCCTGATCAACACCCCGGCTTCACAGGGTGGTATCGGTGACCTGTATAACTTCAAACTTGCCCCTTCTCTGACGCTGGGTTGCGGTTCATGGGGTGGTAACTCCATCTCTGAAAACGTCGGTCCTAAACACTTGATCAACAAGAAAACTGTAGCGAAGCGAGCAGAAAACATGTTGTGGCATAAACTTCCGAAATCAATCTACTTCCGCCGTGGCTCACTGCCAATCGCGCTGGAAGAAGTGGCAACGGATGGAGCGAAACGCGCCTTCATCGTGACTGACCGTTACCTGTTCAACAACGGCTATGCTGACCAGATCACCAGTGTTCTGAAAGGTCACGGCATTGAAACTGAAGTGTTCTTCGAAGTTGAAGCGGATCCAACACTGAGCATCGTTCGTAAAGGTGCTGAGCAAATGAATTCTTTCAAACCAGACGTTATCATCGCTCTGGGTGGCGGTTCCCCAATGGACGCCGCGAAGATCATGTGGGTTCTCTACGAACATCCGGATACTCAGTTTGAAGATTTGGCGCTGCGTTTTATGGATATCCGTAAACGTATCTACAAATTCCCAAAAATGGGTGTGAAAGCAAAAATGATTGCTGTCACCACCACTTCCGGTACCGGTTCTGAAGTGACTCCGTTCGCCGTTGTAACCGACGATGCAACCGGTCAGAAATATCCACTGGCTGACTATGCGCTGACACCTGATATGGCTATCGTTGACGCAAACCTGGTCATGAACATGCCGAAATCACTGTGTGCCTTCGGTGGGCTGGATGCGGTAACTCACGCACTGGAAGCTTACGTATCTGTACTGGCTAACGAATATTCTGACGGTCAGGCTCTGCAGGCACTGAAATTGCTGAAAGAAAACCTGCCAGCCAGTTACAAAGATGGCGCTAAAAATCCGGTTGCTCGTGAACGTGTTCACAATGCGGCAACTATCGCGGGTATCGCGTTTGCCAACGCCTTCCTGGGTGTTTGTCACTCAATGGCCCACAAACTGGGTTCTGAGTTCCATATTCCCCACGGCCTTGCTAACGCCATGTTGATTTCTAACGTGATTCGCTACAACGCCAACGATAACCCAACTAAACAGACTGCTTTCAGCCAGTATGACCGCCCGCAAGCGCGTCGTCGTTACGCAGAAATCGCTGACCATCTGGGTCTGGGCGCCCCTGGTGACCGTACTGCACAGAAAATTGCAAAACTGCTGAACTGGTTGGATGAAATCAAAGCGGAACTGGGCATCCCAACCTCTATCCGTGAGGCTGGCGTTCAGGAAGCAGACTTCCTGGCTAAAGTAGATAAACTGTCTGAAGATGCGTTCGATGATCAGTGTACCGGTGCTAACCCACGCTACCCTCTGATTGCAGAACTGAAACAGATTCTGATGGATACCTACTACGGTCGCGAATTCAGCGAAGAAGTTGCCGAAGAAGTGGTTGTTGCAGCGCCTAAAGCTGAGAAGAAAACCAGCAAAAAATAATCTGCTGAGATTCTTATAGCAAAAACCCCGCCGAAAGGCGGGGTTTTTATTTCAGTGAACAAACTTCGTTAAGCGCATTCCTCGTTAACTCTTTTATTCTGAAATCGGCATCGCTCTCAGAAGCGCTGTAATGGCCTCAGACGGACTTAAGGTCATCCTTCGTGTCGACAGCCGCCATCGCCTCTTTATAATGCTTACGGCACACGGAGACGTAGCTTTCATCCCCGCCAATAACAACCTGTGCGCCGTCATGCAGCGCATTGCCATTTTCATCTAAACGCAGATTACGGTTTGCCTTACGGCCACAATGGCAAATCGTTTTAAGCTCAACCAGCTTGTCCGCCCAGGCCAGCAAATATTCACTGCCCTCAAAAAGCTCACCACGGAAATCCGTCCGCAGCCCGTAACAAAGCACAGGCACATCCAGGTCATCCACAACGTCTGTGAGCTGCGATACCTGTGACTTGGTAAGAAACTGGCACTCATCTATCAAAACGCAGCTCAGACGCTGTAAGCGGTTCTCCTGCGCTATCAGATTAAAGAGTTCGGTGTCTTTGTTATAAAGCTCTGCATCAGAAGACAAGCCGATGCGGGAACTGACTTTACCCACGCCAAAGCGGTGATCTAATTCTGCGGTTAACACCAGCGTACGCATACCACGTTCTTGATAATTATATGAAGATTGTAGCAACGAGGTAGATTTTCCGGCATTCATCGCCGAGTAATAAAAATAAAGCTGAGCCATGAAACTGTGACCCCATAATGTATTGGATGGCGTAAATTTTCGGCGGCTATTGTACCACACGCCAGCCAACCTATAACAATAAGTACAAAGGGATTATTTCCTTTGGACTGATGTGTCATTGCATTTGAAAAATCACAGAAACTTACAGTCAGAGATTATAAAAGCATTAGATGATAATTAGTTAACGTTACTCATTACCGGCTGATGTACTCCTTATATGTTACAGCATCGACATAATTGTATTGTCTATACATTAACGGGCGATTCCATGATGATCCGATGTATTGATCAATCATCCCACAGGATCATCGCGCTCCCCTTTGCCATATCTTTACATTGTATGTCTTCACTTATCCTTTAATTTTGTGAACGACCGCATGCTTATAAAACTCCTCATGAAAAGCAACAATAACCCCAGTCAAAGTATTGAAACTCAGGTTATGGCCCCCAGATAAATAGCCGGTCTGGACCCAACTATATTTTCATACGATAAACACTATTTGCTTTAAATGCGTAAATTAAGGTCAGGCAAACAAATTGGCTATTGCAGAATAGCAAAGAGCATTCTATTATTAGCCAAACGCCCCCCACCAATATAATTCGAGACTAGTATAATGAGCGAAGCATTAAAGATTCTGAACAACATCCGTACTCTGCGTGCACAAGCAAGAGAATGCACTCTGGAAACTCTGGAAGAGATGCTGGAAAAATTAGAAGTTGTTGTGAACGAGCGTCGCGAAGAAGATTCTCAGGCAGCTGCTGAGATTGAAGAGCGCACCCGTAAACTGCAACAATACCGCGAAATGCTGATTGCTGACGGTATTGATCCTAACGAGTTGCTGCAAACTATGGCTGCTACTAAAGCAACCGGTAAAGCAAAACGTGCAGCACGTCCTGCTAAATACAAATACGTTGATGAGAACGGCGAAAACAAAACCTGGACTGGCCAGGGTCGTACTCCAGCTGTAATCAAGAAAGCAATCGAAGAGCAAGGTAAATCACTGGATGATTTCCTGCTGTAATTGCCCTTATTAACAACAATGTTAATACAAAAAGCCCGTCATCACTGACGGGCTTTTTTTACTTTTAGAACCGCCCGCTTTCTCATTCCAATTAACGCTTTTAAACTATGCAAAGCAATAAATCAGCATGATTAAATAACCATCAGAATAAGCTGAATTCATAAAAAAGGCCGCCCGCAGGCAGCCTTCACTGAAAAAACAAATTCAGACCTGATAGAAGCTGCGATACCAGTCGACAAAATTTTGCACGCCCTGCTCAACCGGTGTTTCAGGCTTGAAGTTAATGGCCTTATACAACGGCGCTGTATCGGCGCTGGTGTCTTTAACATCACCAGGCTGCATAGGCAGGAGGTTCTTGTCCGCAACAGTGCCCAGCGCCTTCTCCAATGCGCTGATATAAGTCATCAGCTTAACCGGATTGTTATTACCGATATTATAAACAGCGTACGGCGCAGAGCTGCTTGCAGGAGAACCATTTTCTACCGTCCACTCTGCATCTGGCTGCGGGATTACATCCTGCAGACGCACAATGGCTTCAGCGATGTCATCAATATAAGTAAAGTCACGGTACATTTCGCCGCGGTTATAAACATCAATACTCTGCCCGGCAATCATGGCTTTGGTAAATTTAAACAACGCCATATCCGGACGGCCCCACGGACCGTATACGGTAAAGAATCGTAATCCGGTTGTAGGAATACCATAAAGATGTGAATAAGTGTGAGCCATTAATTCGTTGGCTTTTTTGGTCGCGGCATATAATGAAACAGGATGATCAACAGAATCATCCGTTGAGAAAGGCTGTTTTTTGTTCAGGCCATAAACCGAGCTGGACGAGGCATACAACAAATGCCCGACTTTATTATGACGACAACCTTCCAGAACGTTAACAAAACCGATGAGGTTAGAGTCGGCATAAGCTAAAGGGTTTTCAATGGAATATCGTACACCGGCCTGAGCGGCTAAATGAATAACCCGCTCAAAACGCTGTTCTGCAAACAATGCTGCCATACCTTCACGGTCAGCCAAATCCAGCTTAATAAACGTAAAGCCGTCTTTATTCTCAAGCTGAGCTAGCCGGGCAAGTTTGAGACTGACGTCATAATAGTCATTCAGATTATCCAATCCGACAACTGAATGGCCTGCCGCCAGCAAACGTTGTGACACATAGAACCCAATAAAGCCCGCTGCACCGGTTACCAGATATTTCATGAACTCTCCTTACAGAACGGGATTGATTGATGCACCACGGCCAATGCCATAGTAAGTAAATCCGCGTTTTTCCAAACGTTCAGGATCGTATAAATTACGGCCATCAAAAATCACCGGCTCTTTCAATGCTTTTTTAATGGCATCAAAGTCAGGCGCGCGGAAATTCTGCCACTCAGTGCAAATAATCAGCGCATCGGCATTTTGTAATGCGGACTCTTTCGTCCCCATTAATTCCAGATCGTCACGCTGCCCGTAAATACGCTGAGTTTCATTCATCGCTTCGGGGTCGTACGCTTTGATTTTCGCACCGGCTGCCCAGAGTTGTTCCATTAATACGCGGCTTGACGCTTCACGCATGTCGTCGGTATTCGGTTTGAACGACAGCCCCCAGAGCGCAAATGTTTTGCCTTTCAGGTCATCACCAAAGTGGCGCTGAATGAACGTTGGCAGTTTGTATTTTTGCTGATAATTGACCTGCTCAACGGCCTGCAGCAGTTTTGGCTGGTAGCCAATATGTTCAGCCGTACGGATCAGCGCCTGAACGTCTTTCGGGAAACAGGAACCGCCGTAGCCGCAGCCCGGGTAAATGAAGTGGTAACCGATACGGGAATCAGAACCAATCCCCTGACGCACTTTTTCGATATCTGCGCCCAGCATTTCTGCCAGATTGGACATCTCATTCATAAAGCTGATTTTTGTCGCCAGCATGCAGTTTGCAGCGTATTTGGTCAGCTCTGCGCTACGGATGTCCATCAGAATCATGCGATCGTGATTGCGGTTGAACGGCTCATACAGTTCGCGAATAGGGTCAATGGCGTCCGGATTATCCGTACCAATAACGATACGCTCAGGTCGCATGCAGTCAGCCACTGCCGCGCCTTCTTTGAGGAATTCAGGGTTGGAAACTACGTTAAAATCGATGTCCACACCGCGTTCTTTCAGCTTTTCACTCATCACGGCACGCACTTTATCGGCGGTACCTACAGGAACGGTGGATTTATCAATGACTACTTTAGGTTCGGTCATGTGCTCAGCGATCGTGCGCGCCACGGCGGTCACATATTTCAGATCCGCAGAGCCATCTTCATCCGGAGGTGTACCGACAGCAATAAACTGAACCGTTGCGTGCGCCACGCCTTCAGCCGCATCGGTGCTGAACAACAAACGCCCTGCTTCATAGTTCTGCTGAACCAGCGGAGTTAAACCTGGTTCGAAAATTGGGATCTGCCCATTTTTCAGGTTCTCTACCTTTTTAGCATCAACATCAATGCACAATACTTCATGTCCGACTTCAGCAAGAACCGCCGCCTGAACAAGTCCGACGTAACCGATACCAAAAACTGTTACTTTCATCAGCGAATTCCTATTTGTTATTTATAATCAACGCAAAATAGACAGCCAAAATTCCGAGACGGATTATACCAGTTTCAACCGTGCGTGCCGCTGGAAAGGCATATTTTGCATAAGATAGGTCTTAGAAGAAGGGGATAAAACGGAAGGATAAAATATTCTGCAGAAAAAATACTCAATATTATGAAGACATTGTTATTGATACGTCAAAAATTGCTCACTCAGCTGACAGCATTAATCTCAGACGTCCGCCCGATCCCCACACCTGACACTGCCACGCCTCACAGCGCTGACTGATCTGATTAGAATATGTCGCACCGGTTGTTCCCAGCGGAACGCCATTACTCAGCTGGATCATATTTGTCCCGGTATTTACATTCGCATGTAATCCCGCAGAAACCAGAATGAGGTTTTTTTGTCCGGCGTGATAATACCCCAGCAGCAAGGGAAATTGTCCGTCGAGATTGGCTTGTTTGAATAAATGATTCACTTGTTTAAGTAATGTCGACATTTGCGGCAAACGCTGATCTTGATTACTTAAATGCTCGCGCAACAAACTGTTAAAAATAGCGCGCAGCAATAATGCCGCAAGGACACCATTTTCACTGGCGCGGGTGACGTCGAGACAATAAAAACCCAAATCTTTGGCAGACAGCGCCGCAATATCGAGCACCAACCCCGGCGCATCTGCCGTCGTCAGTTGCCGGTAATTGATACGGCAATGTGCCAGCGTTTGCTGGACAGGCGGCTGCAATTCCTGCAATAAACGCTGCGCCTCATTAGGGTTACGGCACAGCGCTTCCCAGTCCTGAACCAGCGAACTCTCTTCCATGGCCTGTGAAGAAAACAGTTTTGGATATAAAGAAGAAAGCAGCGCCTCGCGCAAACGTTGCAGATCGGTAATGGGTTTAAGCAAAACATCTTCGACGCCAAGACGCAGCATTGACGCCACGTCGGTCATTTTATCGGTCGCGGAGATCACCAGTACGGGGATTTTATTGCCCTGCAGTCTTAAATTTTCAACAAATTCCATACCGCCCATTTCGGGCATCGCTAAATCGCAGAGGATCAGGTCTGGAGGATAATCTTCGACCAGAGAGAGCGCTTCAAGCCCATTTTGCGCCTCGGTAAAAGTGGCACCCAGAGAACTTACATAGCCAGCAAGGATGGATCGGAAAACCGCTTCGTCTTCAACGATGAGAATATGCTTGCTTGTAAGTGGCTTGTCCATCAGGGTCCCCCGGAATCTCTTATTGTAATAGTGGCTCATAAAGCCTGTTTTTGCTTGGCAGAATTGTCAGATTCCGGCAATCACATTTTAAGCCATTCAGAACTGTCTATTTTTTATCAGGGGCTGCAAATGCTCTCTCTGTTTTTCGACGGCGAGGCGTCCGGCCTCAATGGCTTCTTCAGCGCGATGAAAATCCAGCGTCGAAATTTGCGGACAATAAGGCTGAATCAGCACATCCGGCGGGTCCCCCGCCATACGGTTACGCTTGAGCCGGTTTTCCAGCACCTGAATAGATGTCGACATAATCTCCATCGCAGACGGGCTCACATTCGGTTTTCGGGCGTTTGGCCGGGTCAGGCGCTGCCGTATTCTGTCACGCCAGCTAAGATCTTTCTCAGTATCCAGTGCTTCGCCCGTAGGTTGTACGGTCAGTAAATCCTGTTGCATCAGATGGGCGTCATGCTGCAAATCAACGGCAATCACGATATCCGCCCCCAAAGCGCGGGTCAGCGAGATGGGGACAGGATTCACTACCGCGCCATCGACCAGCCAGTAACCGTTGTGCCAAACCGGTGCGAGCAGGCCGGGCATACTACAGGACGCGCGCACTGCTTCAGGCAAATCCCCTTTGGTCAGCCACAGCTCGCGCCCGGTGCTCAGGTTTGTCGCCACCGCGCCGAATTTCTTCGAACACTTTTCAAAATCGGTGATGCGTATAATCTGCCCGACGGCGTTAAACACGCGCTCGCCGCGTAACAGGCCACCGCGTTTCCAGGAGAAATCCATCAGCCGCAGTACATCCCAGTAACTGAACGAACGCACCCAGCTTTCCATCGACGGCAACCGCCCGCTGACATACGCCGCGCCCACCAGCGCACCGACAGAACATCCGGCCACCACATCGACCTCGATATCCATGTCTTTCAGGGCATTGATCACCCCGATATGTGCCCATCCTTTTGCTGCGCCGGAGCCTAACGCAAGGCCAATGGTGACTTTTCTGCTCATCTGGTGACCTTAATATTGCGCAATAGTGAAGAATCGGCCGGGAAGCGCGTTGTCACCCGGCAAGTTTGTTAGGTAACATATCACTTTGGTGCATTCAATAGCGCAACCTGCGCACCGGCAGCCGATTCAGGAGTTCCCGTGTCACAACTTTGCCCTTGTTGCAGCAACCTTTCTTATGAAGAATGCTGCCAGCCATACCTTTCTGAGACCGAGGTCGCGCCCACCCCGTCAGCCTTAATGCGTTCGCGGTACACCGCGTATGCGTTGCAAAATGCGAGTTATCTGATCGCCACCTGGCACCCTGAATGTCAACCCGAACAATGGCGCAATAGTTTACAGGAAGGTTTCGCGAATACGCACTGGCAGGGATTGCA
Source organism: Rahnella selenatireducens (assembly GCF_046449555.1). Taxonomy (NCBI): domain Bacteria; kingdom Pseudomonadati; phylum Pseudomonadota; class Gammaproteobacteria; order Enterobacterales; family Yersiniaceae; genus Rahnella; species Rahnella selenatireducens. Next base: position 207,914 of record NZ_JBKEZJ010000009.1, on the reverse strand, counting down.
GGTTATTGATTCGCAGAACGGACGTGATGCAAACGAAGGCTTTGTCGAGTTTGCAGCACGTTTCACCGAGTCCAATGATGAAAAAATTCATCTCATCCATGAACGCTCGCGATTTCTTCGTTTGAAAGATCGCTGGTACTATGTCGACGGAATTAAACCGCAGACAGGCCGCAATGACGCCTGCCCGTGCGGATCGGGTAAAAAATATAAGAAGTGCTGCGGTAAATAAACCGGCTGCCTAATTAATACGAGAATTCGACAGGATCCACACTCTCATGCCGCAACAGAACGTACAAACCAAGGTGTTACGCACCATTTGCCCTGACGCAAAAGGTCTGATCGCCAAAATCACCAACATTTGCTACAAACACGAACTCAATATCGTGCAAAACAATGAATTTGTGGATCACCGCACCGGACGCTTCTTCATGCGTACCGAGCTGGAAGGGATCTTCAACGACAACACATTGCTCGCCGACCTGGACAGCGCGCTACCTGCCGGTTCAGTGCGTGAACTCAACAGCACCGGGCGTCGTCGCATCGTGATTCTGGTCACTAAAGAAGCGCATTGTCTGGGCGACCTGCTTATGAAAGCCGCTTACGGCGGTCTGGATGTGGAAATTGCCGCGGTTATCGGTAACCACGACACGCTGCAAACGCTGGTTGAACGCTTTGATATTCCGTTCCATCTGGTCAGCCACGATGGTCTGACCCGTGAACAGCACGACAGCGCCATGATTGCGCAAATCGACCAGTACCAGCCTGATTATGTGGTTCTGGCAAAATACATGCGCGTCCTCACGCCAGGTTTCGTCCAGCATTATCCGCATCAGGTGATCAACATTCACCACTCGTTCCTGCCGGCGTTTATCGGCGCACGTCCGTATCATCAGGCTTACGAACGCGGTGTGAAACTGATTGGTGCCACGGCGCATTACGTTAATGACAATCTGGACGAAGGTCCTATCATCATGCAGGACGTTATTAACGTCGATCACACCTATACCGCTGAAGATATGATGCGTGCAGGACGTGACGTTGAGAAAAATGTGCTCAGTCGTGCGTTATACCGCGTGCTGGCGCAGCGCGTATTTGTTTACGGTAACCGCACAGTTATTCTGTAATCCGCGCACCTAACGGTGCTTTTCGCTCAGAGAAGCACCGTTAAGGGCAAAAAAACCGCAAACGAACTTTTTTATCGCTTTCAGCGCTTTACACATCCGTTTCATTTGGTATTATGCGCCCCGTTCGCAGCTAACCGCTGTAACGAGAAATCATCCATGTAGCGCATGATGATTTTAAAAGAGTAAAGACCACGAAAATTGTGGTGGGGTTCCCGAGCGGCCAAAGGGAGCAGACTGTAAATCTGCCGTCATCGACTTCGAAGGTTCGAATCCTTCCCCCACCACCATCTCAAGCAGTTCGCCATACCTTCCGGTAAAAACAAAAATCAAATAAAGCACACATCGGGAAGGATAGAGAATCTTCGACCCGAAGGTTCGAGCCGAGCGAAGCGAGACAACGTTGCGCAGCAACGGCCCGAAGGGCGAGGCCGCAGGCCGAGTCATCCTTCCCCCACCACCATCTCAAGACACATCCCTGAGTCTCTTTTCCAAAAAGTACCTTTCCTGAAGCAAATTCAAACCTGAACAAAATGCCCTGCTGATACTTCCTGATACTGCCTTTGCGGTGAAATATAACCGTTATCGCGCACCGGGCTTTTCAGCTCATCGACCTGCATCTGCCGTTTCAGCATTCTGCGCGACGGATCCGGCACCGGCACTGACGCCATCAGTTTGCGCGTGTAAGGATGCTGCGGATTATCGAATATCGCCGCACGTGGGCCAATCTCAACAATTTCCCCCAGATACATGACCGCCACGCGATGACTGACCCGTTCCACCACCGCCATATCGTGTGAAATAAACAGATACGACAGATTCATGCTTTCCTGCAAATCGAGCAGCAGATTGACCACCTGCGCTTTCACCGACACATCCAGCGCGGAAACCGACTCGTCGGCCACAATCACTTTGGGATCTAACGTCAGCGCACGGGCGATACAAATTCGCTGACGCTGCCCACCGGAAAATTCATGCGGAAAACGACGCAACATATCCGGCGACAGCCCGACTTTTTGCATCAGCGACGCCGCTTTTTCCCGCGCATCGGCGCGGTTATGCAGTTTGTGTTGCAGCATCGGTTCGATCAGCGCGTCGCCAATGCGCATACGCGGATTCAGGCTGGCAAACGGATCCTGAAAAATCATCTGGATGCGCTGGCGCATTTGCAAAATATCGCGTTTACCCAGATTCATCACATCAAAACCGTCGAAATCTATCGCACCGCTGTGCGGTTTCAGCAAACGCGTCACGGCACGTCCGGTCGTCGATTTCCCGCAGCCGGATTCGCCGACCAGTGAAAGCGTTTCGCCCTGGAATAATTCGAAGCTGATGTTTTCAACCGCATGCACCGCACCCACCTGACGGCTAAATATCCCGCCATAGATCGGAAAACGCGCGCTCAGATTCTTCACCGAAAGCAGCGGCGTCAGCCCGACATCGACCGTTCTGGCCACTTCCTGTGGCATATTCGCCTCACCGGTTTGCAGATTGATTTGCGGGAAACGCAGCGGCCAGTCGCGGCCACGCATCGACCCGAGTTTGGGCACGGCGGCCAGCAGCGCGCGGGTATAAGGATGTTGCGGGCGATGGAAAATATCCTCCGTCGCTCCGCTTTCCACTGCTTCGCCGCGATACATCACCAGCGTCCGGTCGGCGATTTCCGCCACCACGCCCATATCGTGCGTGATGAACAAAACGGCCATGCCCTCTTCTTCCTGCAACGTCTTGATCAGATCCAGAATCTGTCCCTGAATCGTGACGTCCAGCGCTGTTGTCGGCTCATCGGCAATCAGCAGTTTGGGTTTCAGTGCCAGCGCCATGGCAATCATCACGCGCTGACGCATCCCGCCGGAAAACTGATGCGGGTATTCATCAAACCGTTTTTCCGCATTGGGAATGCGCACCTTCTCCAGCAGTTTCAGCGTTTCCGCTCTTGCCTGTGAAGAGGACATTCCCCGGTGGCGTTTCAGGCTTTCGCCGATTTGCCGCCCGATGCTGAACGTCGGATTGAGCGACGTCATCGGTTCCTGAAAAATCATCGCCATCTCGTTGCCGCGAATATCGCGCATCTCCTTATCCGATAGCGCCAGCAAACTACGCTGATTCAGCCGTACTTCTCCTTCAATCTGGCTGCTTTGCGCTTTCAGCAGACGCATCACCGACAGCGATGTTACGCTTTTTCCCGAGCCGGATTCGCCGACAATCGCCAGCGTTTCGCCGGGATATACGTCAAACGACAAATCGCGCACCACCGGCAGCCAGTCGTCTTCCCCGCGAAAGGACGTGGTCAGATGCTTAACGCTCAGCACGGGCTGACGGTTTTGCGGCTCGTTCATCTTATTTGCTCCTTGCCGACAGCTGAACCTGCGGCACATAGCTGAAATCGCGGTCGAACGGGAAAGTTTTGCGCGCCTTGCGGTTGCGTGGAAGACGTTCGACGAACTGATCGACCACGCCATTCGACAGCGCCATCAGATTCGGGCTGGCAATCGGCGCCAGTTCCGGCGACAGATAACCGGATTTCACCACCACGATATCGGCGGTATGCGGATCCAATTCCAGCACGGTGAAATCGCTGATGTTGTGATACGGGCGACGACGCGCCGACACTACTACGTCAATGCCGCCAGTGCGTAATACCGCCTGACGGTCAGCCGGTGCCAACGCATCGAGCAGGAAAATCACCTCAAACTCGCCTTTCACCTGCGGGCTGGCGTGATCCAGCGAAGCCCCCAGCGTTAGCGTTAATACTGATCCCACACCGGCGTTAAACGCCGCGTCGGTCGCAGGCGCATCAGCAATTCCGGCCACCACCACATTTTGCGCACACTGCTTAATCAGTTCCTGCAACACATCCGCACGATCACCCACGCCGCCGCCGGTCGGGTTATCGCCGGAATCTGCCAGCACCACCGGACGGGTTTCGCTGGCAATCGCCTTACGCACGCAGGCTTCCACCGTGTCGGTTTCGCAACCGAACACAAAATCTTCACGCGCATCCCAGTAAGCCTGCGCCAGAGTTGTTCCCTGGACTTCGAGCGCCGCACGGTCAGTGCCGGTCATGATCACCGCCGCGGTCGCACGCGGTTCATCAGCCCAGACGTAACCGACCATCAGCGAGCTGTCCCACACGCCGTCCACTTCATCTATTTCCGGCAGACGGGCATACAAACTTTTCGCCGGTTCATCTTCCGTGCTGGTGCGTTCGCCCGGCAGCACAACCGGCACCGGCACCCACAGCAGCGTCGGTTTTTCACCGGTTTGCAGATGCTTCACTAACATGGCCACCGAGCGGCGCATGGTTTCTTCCACGTCGATATGCGGCGCGGTGCGGTACGTTGAAAACATATCAATGGCATCGATAATCCGCTGCGAAACATTGCCGTGCAAATCGTAACTGACGCTGATCGGGCAATCCGGCCCGACGGCTTTGCGCGCAGCGGCAATCCAGTCGCCTTCCGCATCTTCCAGCCCTTCAACGTACATCGCGCCGTGCATCGCCAGATACAGGCCATCAAAGGGTTTTTGCGCGTCCAGCCCGGCCAGCATTTCCGCTTTGAATTTGTCGTAAGTCGACCGCGCGACCGGCCCGCCGGCAATGGCGCGGGCGTGGATTGTCGGCAAAAATGTGGCCGGATAATCCTGCAGGAAACGAAAACGCGGCGACGCCAGTAGCTGCGCGTCACGAACAACAGCGAAATCCTTTTCCTCGTTGAGAACCGGGTTGTAAGTGCTGCATTCAATATGAATACCGCTGACAGCTATACGCATGTTGATGATTCCTCAGACTGGCTTCAGGCCGACAAGAAAGCGGTGCGCAGCAATGCTTGCCGCCGCGCGCGCCCAGGTGTCGTCGTTTAGGGTGAAAGTGCGAACCGGCGTTTTCCCGGCGTTACCCGGCAACACGTTGGCTTCGATAGACTGCTGAACGACGGTGCCAAACAGGCCAGAAAAATCCGCGTCCTGGTGGGCGATCAGGATTAAATCAGGGTCGTTAATCTGAATAAGATGGGATATCGCTAAACCCAGTGCAGAACCGGCGCGATGCAAAATACGGATCGCCGACGTGGTGCCCTGCATCGCCTGCTGCTCCAGACCGCTGATGGTGGTGGCGTCCAGCCCTTCAGCTTTGGCCATTTCCGCAATGGCATTGAGCGAGGCCAGCGTATCCAGACATCCGCGTTTTCCGCAACGGCACGGCGAACCATTCAGTTCCAGCGTGCAGTGGGCGATTTCCCCGGCACCGCCATGCAGCCCCCGGTGAAGTTTTCCGGCAATGAAATGTGCGCTGCCAATCCCCGCGCCGTGGCTGACCAGCGTAAAGCTACTCAGATCACGCGCCTGACCAAAATTCTTCTCACTCACCGCCAGGGCTTTGGCGTCATTTTCAATCGCCACGTCCATGCCGGTGGCCTGCGAAATCAGCCTCGCCAGCGGTACATCGCGCCAGCCCAGCAGCGCCGACTGCACGCAGGTGGACTGATATTCATCAATCAGGCCCGATAATGTCACCCCGAGCCCGACCATTTTTTTGGCTGCTTCAGGATGCGGTTCAAGCAAGGCCGGCAGCGCCAGCGCGATGTTTTCCGCCAGCCGCTTTGGGTCGGAATCAGCCGCAAAAGACACGCGCGAGAGAATTTCGCCGTGCAGATTGATCAGCGCCATCTGCGCCGGATTTTGCAGAAGGGAAACGCCCGCAAACCACGCGCCATCCGGGTGAACCACCAGACGCACCGACGGCCTTCCCTGCCCGCTGCCGGGCACTGTTTCGGCCTCGAGCAGAAATCCGGCATCAATCATTTCGCGAACCACGCCGCTTATCGCCGCCTTACTCATCCCGCAAAATTGCGCGAGTTCTGTCCGGCTTAAATTGCCGGACGCATTCACCGCACCCAAAATCTGGCGTTGCATGGTTGTTAACATATTCGTTTTGCCGCTCTCAGTTTTGGCTCATCTGCATTGACATTAAACGCTAGAAATGGATATATCAATGCCAATTAGTTCACAAATTAAACTAAATGTTCCTACATAAGTATTTCATATGAACTATTTGTTAAAAAATGTCTTGTAATGAGATTCGTCGAATAACCCAACAAAACGACATAGCCAGAGCCACTTAATCCGATTTTTCACGCAGAGGGCAGAACATGAAGATTACCCGTTACATCCGGCGTCCCGTGCAGTTATCACTGCTGAGCAGCGCCCTTCTCGCCGCGTTCTCGCTGCCGGTTTTCGCCGCCACGCTGAACGTGATGCAAAACGAAGCGCCGCGCAGCATGGACCCGGGCAACCAGACCGCCACGTTTACCGGCACGGTGTTGGATCCGATGTACGAAGGTCTGCTGGGCATGTCGCCTCAGCTGAAACCGGAAGCCGCGCTCGCCACCTCATGGAGCAGCGATGAAAGCGGTCTGGTCTGGACATTCAAACTGCGCAGTGGTGTGACATTCCACGACGGCACGCCGTTTAACGCCGACGCCGTGGTCGCCAACTTCGCCCGCCATCTCGACACCAAACGCGGGCTTGCCGCCAGCGGACGTCTGCGCACCTTCCTCGACAGCGTCACCAAAACAGACGAATCCACCGTGGTCTTCAAACTGAAAAAACCGTATCCGGCCTTCCTGAATTTACTCACCACCGGCGCGTGTCTGATGGTCAGCCCGGCGGCGGATAAAACCGGCACACTCGACAGCAAAGCCGTCGGCACCGGCCCATACAAAATGGTGCAGTACAAAACCGGCGAATTCGTGCTGGAAGAAAAATATCCGGGCTACTGGGGTGATAAAGCCGCCGGGCCGGACGACATCAAATGGACATGGAGCGCTGAGCCATCAGTCATGAACATGGCGTTGCAGGCCGGTGAAACCGACGTCATCAATCCGGTGCCACCGCAGTTCGCCCGCGTGCTGAAAAACAACCCGAAATTCAGCCTGCACGAAAGCCCGGGTGCCGCCGTGTTTTGGGTCGCGCTCAACACCGATCTCAAACCGCTTAACGATGTTCGCGTCCGTCAGGCGCTGAACTACGCCACCGACCGCGACGGGCTGGTGCGCGCCATCATGTCCGGCTTCGCGCAACCGGCTAATTCCCCGCTGGCACCGGTTACTGCCGGTTACGACAAAACGCTGAACCCGTATCCGCTGGATCTCGCCAAAGCCAAAGCGCTGTTAAAAGAAGCCGGTGTCGCTGACGGATTCAGCATGTCGATTGCGGTACAAGGCCAGGACGCGCGGATCGGCCAGGTGCTGCAAAGCATGTGGGCGAAAATTGGCGTGAAACTGGACGTGCGCATCATGGAAAGCGGCGTATGGACCAAAGCCGCGTTTGCCGATCAGGCCGGGAAAAAAGCCGATAATACCGGCGCAATTCTGGCGTCATGGTCTTCTGGCGCGAACGGCGCAGACCTGCAACTTCGTCCGCTGTATTACAGCAAAAGCTTTGCACCGGGCGGCGCAAACCTCGGCTTCTTTAACGATCCGAAACTCGATGAAATGTTAGATAAAGCTGCGTCAACGCTGGACGAAAACAGCCGTAATGCGATTTATGGGGAGGCGCAAAAAGAAATCAACCAGCAGGCGCCGCAGGTCTTGCTGTATTACCAGAATGATTTGTACGCCACGGGCACCGGGATTTCCGGCGTAACGATGATTCCGGGCGGTCAGATCGTGGTCAAAGACGCACAGAAAAAATAACAGCGTCATTTACGGTGGAAAAGAGTGATGAAAGCCTATCTTGCCAAAAAGCTTATCGCTTTCCCGATCATTCTGATCGGGGTTTCGATGCTGATTTTTGTGTCCATCCGGGCGCTGCCGGGCGATCCGGCACGTCTGATGGCCGGGCCTGAAGCCACACAGGAAGCGGTGGACGCCATGCGCGTGCGCCTTGGACTGGATCAGCCGCTGGTCACGCAATACCTGCATTTTGCCGGTAACGTGCTGCACGGCAATCTCGGCGTCTCGTTGCAGTCGCAACAACCGGTGACACAGGAAATCGGCGAGCGTATGCCGTACACCCTGATGCTCGCTGTGCTGTCATATTTTCTGGCGGTAGCGATTGGCGTTCCGGCGGGCATGATAGGCGCGGTTTACCGCAACCGCTGGCCGGATTTTGGCGTGATGCTGCTGGCGATTGCCGGTGCGTCTATCGCCAACTTCTGGCTGGGGCTGATGGCGATGAATACCTTTTCGGTGAATCTCGGCTGGCTGCCGCTGCTCGGCGCCACGTCGTGGAAAAGCTACATTTTGCCCTCGGTCACGCTGGCGGTTTTACCGATGGCCGTGATGGCACGCATGACGCGTTCGAGCATGCTCGACGTCTTGTCGGAAGATTATATCCGTACCGCGCGCGCCAAAGGGTTATCTGCCACCACGGTCTATTGCAGCCACGCCTTTCGCAACGCACTGATCCCGATTGTCACCATTGTGGCGCTTAATTTCGGCAGTTTGATTGGCGGCGCGGTGGTCACGGAATCCGTCTTCAACTGGCCGGGCATTGGCCGTCTGCTGGTCGATTCCGTGCGCTATCGTGATTATCCGGTGATACAGGGCGTCGCGCTGGTGGCCGTTTGCGGCGTGGTGGTGATGAACCTGCTCGGTGAATTACTGATAGCCTTCCTGAATCCAAAAATAAGGTTCGACTAATGTCTGCCATTATCACGCAATTACCTCGTCGCAAACCGCGCACGCTGCGGCTGTTTCGCTGGTGTTGGCGTCATCCTGCGGTGACGCTCGGCGGCCTGATTGTCGGCCTGATCGTCCTGATGGGGTTGTTCGCGCCGCTGATTGCCCGCCACGATCCTTATGCACAGGATCTGATTGATACCCTGCTCGTGCCGAATGGCGATCACTGGTTTGGCACCGACGACTATGGCCGCGATATCTTTGCCCGCGTCATTTACGGCGCACGGATTTCCATTGTCGAAGTGGTGCTGAGCGTCGGGCTGGCGATGATTATCGGCATTCCGTTAGGGATTATTGCCGGAATGGCCGGTCGTTATACCGACATGATCATCATGTGGTTTATGGACATGCTGTTTGCATTTCCGGGCATCGTGCTGGCGATTCTGGTGGTCAGTATTCTCGGCGGCGGGCTGGTCAATTTACTGATCGCCATTTCTCTGTTTGCGATTCCGGTCTATGCACGTTTGAGCCGTAACCTCACGCTCGGTTTAAAGCAGATGGAATACGTCGAAGCCGCGCAGGCGCTCGGGTTGTCGAATTACCGGATTATCGTGCATTACATTCTGCGCAACGCCATCGGCCCGATCATTGTGCAATCGACGCTGACGGCGGGCACCGTTATTCTCGCCGCCGCCAGTCTCTCATTTCTGGGTCTGGGCGTGCAGCCGCCGATGCCGGAATGGGGTACCATGATGAGCGATGGCCGTAACTTCCTCGGCATAAATATTTACCTTTCGCTGTTCCCGGGTCTGGCCATTATGCTGACCGTGCTTGGTTTTAACGTACTGGGCGACGGGCTGCGCGACTTACTGGACACACGCTCATGAGTTCTGCGGTTTTCTGCGCCGATATCGGCGGTTCATTTATTAAGTTTGGCGTTTCACGTGCTTCCGGCGAAGTGGAAGAATGCGGCAAAGTACCGACACCCGTTTCGTCGTGGGATGATTTCGTGACGGCGATGCAAAACTTCATCACGCAGTTTGGCGGGGATTTACCCGCGTCTACCCCGCTGGCGATCTCCACCGCCGGGCTGGTTTCTCCGCAAACCGGCGAACTGCTGGCGACCAACATTCCGGCCTTCACCGGACGCTCGCTGGCGAATGACCTGAGCGCGGCGCTGAACCGTCCGGTCACCGCCGCCAACGACGCTGACTGTTTTGCACTGGCCGAAGCCCATGCCGGAAACGCGCAAAATCATGCGGTGGTTGTAGCGATTATTCTGGGTACCGGCGTGGGCGGCGGTGTGGTCATTAACGGCCATCTGGTTCGCGGCCACGGTGGCGTCACCGGCGAATGGGGACACGGCGCCATCACGCGCACCGAAGTGTTGGTTGACGGCGAAACCTATGCGGTTCCGCGTCTCAAATGCGGCTGCGGTCAGACCGGTTGCCTCGATATGCTGGGTGCCGCACGCGGCCTTGAACGCCTGCATAAGCATTTCCATCAGCAGGATAAAACCAGCCTGGAGATCGTCAGCGGCTGGCAAGCCGGTAATGCGGCCTGCGGGCTGACGGTGAACGCCTGGCTGCAAATCGTATCCGAACCACTGGCGCTGCTGGTGAATATTCTTGGCCCTTCACGAATTGTCGCGGGCGGCGGCCTGGCGTCTGCGACGGCGCTGATTGCGGCGCTGGATCAGGCTGTGCGTAAAGGTGTTTTGCATACTTATGCAGAGGCACTGCTGGTGCCGGGGAAATTTCTGACAGCTGGCGGGCTGGTGGGGGCATCGGTGATGGGGAGGATTGAAGGATAGTTTTTGCTCCTCCGCCTGCGAAGACGGTGTGCCCGTTAACACCTCATCAGAGCATACTTCAACTTTTGATTATTCTTTAATATCCCACCCCAACCCTCCCCTTCGCAGGTGAGGAAGCCGTCCGAGCTGTTTCGGACTTTGTGTTGCTCCTCCCCCTGCGAAGGGGGAGGTTGGGAGGGGTTTAGCAACGAACTCACTGGCTATAAACCTAATGCATCACGCATGCGGTTTTCGACGGTTTGCTTTTGTTCCCGGGTCAGTGCGCGCAGCGGAAGGCGCGGGTTGCCGGCGTCGATGCCGTGCAATTTCATCGCAGCTTTGCCTGCGGCGACGCCCCCAAATTCGACCAGTACGCGGATCAACGCCACAACGCGATCCATGCCCTGACGGACGGCGGTCTGATTCCCGGCGTTAAAGTCTTCAATGATCTTATGGAACAGCGGCGCAGCGTAGTTATAGGTGCTGCCGACTGCGCCGGTGGCACCGACGGCCAGACCGCCGGGCAGGTGTTCGTCGACGCCAAACGGAATATCGAATTTACCGCCGCTGACGCGCTGGCAGCGCTGAAATTCATACAAATCCGCGCTGTTGAATTTAATGCCGGACAGGTTCGGGATTTTGGATTCGCCTTTGATCAGGAACTGCTCCATATCCAGATTCACGCCAGACATACCGGAATGGTAATAATAGAAACCTTTCGACGGTGCCGCCGACGCTATCGCCCGACAGTAATCAATCAGGTCATCCACGTTTGCCGGCTTAAAGAAGCACGGCCCGATAACCGATGTGGCAAAAATATCCAGCGTTTCGGCGTGGCGCGATAACTCCACCGCATCTTTGATACTGAGCGCGCCGGTGTGCAGCGTAATGCTTAATTCTCCCTGCGCAGCTTTTACCCAGCGTTCGGCGATTTTTTTGCGTTCTTCAACAGAACAGTGGATACCTTCACCGGTGGTTCCGCAGACGTAAACGCCCTTCACGCCATCGTTCACCAGATGTTCCGCTATCTGATCGATAACCGGAAAATTCACCTCACCCAGCGCATCAAATGGCGTGTGTGGAGCAGCAATCAGACCTGTTAATTTTTTCATGTGCTTTCTCATCAATGGGACGTTAAGGGAATCAGTCCGTTTTCTCAGAAACCGGTCAGTTTGTTCTTTTCGTTTTGCGCAATGGCCTCACAAAACCAGCCGCAAATATGTTCAATTCGCGTCACGGCAGAACCGACTGTCACGGCGTAAGCGCCCGCCGCCATCACTTCCGCGGCCAGCGCGGGGGAGTTGTAACGACCTTCGGCAATCACCCGGCATCCGGCCTGCGCCAGTGCGCGGACTAGCGCGATATCCGGCGTTTCGGGCACCGGCGTTTGGGTATAACCCGAGAGCGTGGTGCCGATAAAATCACAGCCAAGTTTTTGCGCCAGCAGGCCATCTTCGAGGCATGATGCGTCGGCCATCGTCAGGTATCCGGCTTCGCGGACTCGCTGATACAACGCCTCAACCGGCACGGGGCGAAAACGCTGCGTGACGTCAAAAGCAATAATATCGGCTCCGGCAGCGCACAGTGCGTCCACGTCTTCCCGCCACGGTGTGATCCGCACGTCAGAATCCGGCAGGTCGCGTTTGATAATGCCGATAAGTGGTGCATCCGTTGCCCGGCGCACCGCTTCGATGTTGCGGATGCCTTCAATACGCAGCGCCACCGCCCCGCCATCGAGCGCCGCACACGCCATCGCGGCGACGATTTCCGGTTTGTCCATGGCACTGCCGGGCACCGGCTGACAGGAAACGATCAGACCTTTGTCCAGCAGGGTCAGGAGGTCATTCATGTTGCGCACGTTCGTCTTTACCATGAACCTAAAACTCCAATATTAAATTTTAAATGAAGTGTAACTCCAATCATGGTAGATCTTTTGTTCTCAGGCCGCAATGGCGCAAATCGCCGTTAGCGCTTTATGTTAGTGAGCGGCATTCAGTTTTGTGAGGAAAACTCAGATGGGAAACGTGTTAGCACTGGATATTGGCGGAACAAAAATTGCGGCGGCCATTGTGGCGGAAGACGGCACGCTGTCGGAACGTCAGCAGGTCGCCACACCGCACGGTGATACCGCCGGGTTAGCCGGCGCGCTGGAAAAACTGATTACGCCACGGCGTAACCGGGTGGATCTGATTGCCGTCGCCTCGACCGGCATTATCAGCCAGGGGCGGCTGACCGCGCTGAACCCGGCGAATCTAGGCGGGCTGGCGGGGTTTCCATTGCAGGACTGCATCCGCGCCGTAGCGGATTTACCGAATGTTGTGCTCAATGACGGACAGGCCGCGGCGTGGGCGGAATATCAGGCCGTGCAGGAAACCTGCGATAACGCGCTGTTTGTCACCGTCTCAACCGGCGTGGGCGGCGGGATTATCTGGAACAGAAAATTATTAACCGGCTGCAACGGGCTGGCCGGGCACATCGGCCATACCGCGTTTGATCCGCAGGGCGGGCTGTGCGGCTGCGGGCGTCGCGGGTGTGTCGAAAGCATCGCCTCGGGCACCGCTATCGGCCATGCGGTGATGGAAAACGCCAGACCGCTGGGCGCGGAACAGGTTTTCGAACGCGCCCGCGCGGGGAACAGCGAGGCGCAACGAGTGATCGGCCGTTCAGCGGCTGCCGTTGCATCCATGCTGGCAGATATGCATATTTCGCTGGATCTGGATATCGTCATGATGGGCGGCAGCGTCGGGCTGGCGGAAGGGTATCGTGAAAAAGTGACGCATGCGCTTAACCAGTTACCGGTGATTTACAGGGTTCCGCTACGCCCGGCGCATCACCGGCAGGACAGCGGTTTAATCGGCGCAGCGTTATGGGCCAGAGCCACGCTGTAGCCCTGCGCGGCGGTAATCAGGCTTCACGGAGTCAGCCAACTATGTAATGATGTGCACCGGTTAAATCATTGTTTCTGTCACTCTTTCCCCCGAGGTGTCCACGTGAAAACGGGTGCTCAACATTTCAAACCAGGTAAAATTCTTGATGCTCTGGGGGCGATGCAAAACAGCCTGACCCGCTCTGCGCAGCGCATTGCGGTTTATATTCAGGCCGAACCTTCTAAAGTCACGCAACTTTCCCTCGCTGAACTTTCCGCGCTCACGCAGGCCGGTGAAGCCACGATAATTCGTTTCTGCCGCACGCTGGGTTACAAAGGTTTTCAGGATTTCAAAATGGATCTGGCGATCGAAGTGGCGACGCGCCCAAATCCTGAAGAAAGCCTGCTGGACGCCGATGTTCAGGACGCCGACAGCCCGCAGGCGATTGCCGGAAGATTGCAGTCGGCGATCAATAACGTGCTGACCGAAACCATCAATCTGCTGTCGCTGGAAAACGTCGAACAGGTGGTGAAACTGATGCGCCCCGCTGACCGGATTTGTATTTTCGGGCTGGGCTCTTCCGGCATTACCGCTGAGGATGCCAAAAGCAAGCTGATGCGTATCGGGCTGCGCGTTGACGCGGCGACCAACAACCATTTCATGTACATGCAGGCTTCGCTGATGAAGCCCGGCGATGTCGCCATTGGTATCAGCCATTCCGGCACCTCCGCCGAAACGGTGCACGCGCTGAAACTGGCGAAAGAAGCCGGAGCGACCACCGTCGCGCTGACTCACAATGTCGGTTCTCCCATCACCGACATGGCCGATTACGTACTGATTAACGGCAACAAGCAGGGTCAATTGCAGGGCGACTCCATCGGCACCAAAATCGCTCAACTGTTCGTTCTCGACCTGATTTACGCCCTGCTGGTGAAAGCCGATCCGGTGCAGGCGGAGCAAACCAAACGTAAAACCACGCAGGCCCTCAGCCAGCTCGGCACCCGCTAGAACCATTTTCTGCCGCACTTCCGGGCTTTGAGCGCGCTGATTCATTTTCAGCGCGCCTTCCGACCTCTCCATCCTGCTGCTTATCTTTCCCTGTTCAGCATTTCACCTTCTTTATCACACTTTTCTCAGACAGCGATTGAAATGCCGGAGCGATCTAATACACTCAAACGGAGTTTTACTCCCAATTATAATTTAAGTTGGAGTAAAACGCGAAATAACCAGAAGACGAAAACAGTGACGATGAGCGACCCCTGACAACAATTTTGCCCGTGACCGACGGGATGTGGAGAGAGCGACGATATGAGCAATTCATTACGGCCTCGTGCTGACAGGCCAGAGACAAAAGCGCCCCGCTGGTACAAACAATTGTCACCTGCGCAATGGAAAGCCTTCGCCGCCGCCTGGGTCGGTTACGCCCTGGACGGGTTTGATTTTGTGATTATCACGCTGGTGCTGACGGACATTAAACAGGAGTTCGGCCTGACGCTTTTACAGGCCAGCAGCCTGATTTCCGCCGCTTTTATCTCCCGCTGGTTTGGCGGATTAGTGCTCGGCGCGATGGGCGACCGGTATGGCCGCAAGCTGGCGATGATCACCAGCATCGTCCTGTTTTCCTGCGGCACGCTGGCCTGCGGGCTGGCACCGGGTTACACCACATTATTTATCGCACGCCTGATTATCGGCATCGGCATGGCGGGCGAGTACGGCTCCAGCTCAACGTATGTGATGGAAAGCTGGCCGAAAAACATGCGTAACAAAGCCAGCGGATTTCTGATTTCGGGCTTCTCGATCGGTGCCGTGCTGGCGGCGCAGGCGTACAGTTACATCGTTCCGGCTTTCGGCTGGCGGATGCTGTTTTACATTGGATTACTGCCGATCGTTTTCGCGCTGTGGCTGCGTAAAAACCTGCCCGAAGCCGAAGACTGGAAAGAATCTCAGCGCAAAAACCAGCAAAACAAACAACACGATGACCGCAACATGGTCGATATTCTCTATCGCAGCCGTCTCAGTTATCTCAACATCGGGCTGACTCTTTTTGCCGCCGCCGCGCTGTACGCCTGTTTCACCGGCATGGTGTCTGCGCCTTTCATCGCCGCGCTCGGTATTTCCTGCGCCGCCATTTTCATCTGTTTCATGGTGCAAACCAGCGGCGAACGCTGGCCGACCGGTGTGATGCTGATGCTGGTGGTGTTCTGCGCCTTTCTGTATTCGTGGCCGATTCAGGCATTGTTACCGACATACCTGAAAATAGATCTGGGTTATGACCCGCATACCGTTGGCAACGTCCTGTTTTTCAGCGGGTTCGGCGCGGCTGTCGGCTGTTGCGTCGGCGGCTTCCTCGGCGACTGGCTGGGCACGCGCAAAGCCTACGTCACCAGCCTGCTGATCTCTCAGTTACTGATTATTCCGCTGTTCGCCATAAAAGGTTCGGACATGCTTTTCCTCGGCGGGCTGCTGTTCTTACAGCAAATGCTCGGTCAGGGCATCGCGGGGTTACTGCCTAAACTGCTCGGCGGATATTTTGATACCGAACAGCGCGCGGCCGGTCTGGGTTTCACCTATAACGTCGGTGCGCTGGGCGGCGCACTGGCACCGATATTGGGCGCGTCGATTTCCCAGCATCTCAGCCTCGGCACCGCGCTGGGTTCGCTGTCATTCAGCCTGACGTTTGTCGTTATTCTGCTGATTGGTTTTGATATGCCTTCACGCGTACAGCGTTGGATCCGCCCTTCCGGCCTGAGAACGCACGACGCCATCGACGGCCAGCCCCTCAGCGGCGCGGGAGGTGCAAAACCGGCGTTTCAAAAACCGGGATGCGCGCGCAGTTAAACCTCCACACAGCAAAAAGGGCCGCTCAGGCCCTTTTCTTTATGCGAAATTCCCGCGTTTTAGCCGGTACAGGCAATGCTCCTCAAGCCAGTTTCCCTTCTCCACCGCCGGATGGTTGAAGTTTTCACAGATATCACACGCCATCCCCATTTTCATCATAACGGCCTGCGAACGCACATTCGGCAAGGCCGTGAAAGCCACGATTTCATCCAGCCCGAGTTGTTCAAATCCGGCATTCAGCACTGCACGCGCCGCCTCGCTGCAATAGCCTTTTCCCCACACGTCAGCACGAAGTCGCCAGCCGATTTCCACACACGGCGTAAACGGCAAATCATAACCTGGTGTATGCAGACCCACAAAACCGATAAACTCACCGGTGTCACGCAGCTCAACCGCCCAGATCCCCCAGCCGCGAACTGCAATCAAATCCCGGCAACGGGCGAGCATCTCGTCGCTTTTTTCACGGGTCATTGTGGACGGGAAAAACTCCATCACCCGCGGGTCAGCGTTCATTTTGGCAAACGGATCGGCATCGCTGTCGCGCCACTGCCGCAGCGTCAGGCGGGGCGTCACGATTTTCAGTGGTGGAAAGGCCACCGGAACGGTAAAGGTTTCCATGAATAGCTCCTTGTTGTGGCTCGCGGAATAACCGGCGAAAGTGTTTATTACCACGCGCGGCGCGAATTTTACATTCGTGAACTCATCAGCCCGAAAATCCGCGTGGTTAATCACGTCAAAATAAAGCTGACAAACCGCCGCTTTCCCATTACATGTATTCATATCAATGATGAATATATTGGGATCACAAACATGCTTTTTCACCGCTATCACGGGTTGGGTAACGATTATCTGGTCTGCCATCACAGCCTCGCCAGCATGCTGACAAATCAGCAAATTCAGCGCATCTGCGACCGCCATTACGGCATCGGTTCTGACGGATTATTGATCGACATCGACGACACCGAAATCCCGACATTGCGCATCATCAATCCCGACGGCTCCGAAGCAGAGAAAAGCGGCAACGGCCTGCGCATTTACGCCCGCTATCTTTTTGATATTGGCCGCGTCGGGCATGCGCCGTTTCTGGTGAATACGCTGGGCGGTCAGGTGCGTTGCGAAGTCACCGAAGGCGCGCATCAGGTGATTGTGGATATGGGGCAGGCAAAATTTTCGCCGTCGGCGTTACCGGCGAGCGTCGAAGGCGACGAAGCGCTGGCGTTACCGCTGGTCGTCGGTGGCCATCTGCTCAGCGCCACACTGGTATCGATGGGCAATCCGCATTGCGTGATTTTGGTGAAAAAGCTCGACCTGGATTTAGTCAGACAACTGGGCGCAGAAATAGAAACGCTGGCAATATTCCCGAAACGCACCAACGTACAGTTTGTTGAAGTGCTGGACCGCAACAATATCAGCATCGGGATCTGGGAACGCGGAGCCGGTTACACGCTGGCGTCCGGCAGCAGCAGTTGCGCCGCCGCCAGCGCCATGCGCAAACTCGGACACGTGGACGACAACGTCACGGTGCATATGCCGGGTGGCACACTGGCGATAAGCTTCAGCGATGATTTTCAGGTCAGCATGCGCGGACCGGTGCAAAAAATCGCCTCTGTCACGCTCAATGACGACTGCTTTTGGGACATGCCGGAATAAATTTACTCCGCCCTTTTCTCCCTGCTCTCTTTGCATTTTCGCATTAACCTTTCCCTGACGGCAGCCAGCCTGCCGTTCTTCAATTACCCATCGTGATAAACAAAACTCATACCTGCATAATGATTTTATGGCAGACAGCGCGCTTTCCAGCCCCTAAGTTGGTTATCAGAAAGCACCACAATGAATAACCAACTCATTGTTTAATAAATAAAATAATTTTAATAAAACCCCATCACGACACACCGGTGTGCTCCGGAAGTCAGTGAGTATTTTTTCAAAGTTTTAATCCGATCACATATTAATAAAAAAAACAGAGAGCGTACCCTATGAGCAACAACACCATCGTGGATGTTAAAACGTGGATAGACGAACGCCCGATATCAAAATATCAATGGGTGGTTCTGGGGCTGTGTTTCATCATCATTATGTTCGACGGCTACGACGCGGCGGTGATGGGCTTTATCGCCCCGGCGCTGATTGAAGACTGGGGCATCAGCCGCGCGGAAATGGGGCCGATTCTGGGTGCAGCCATGTTCGGCGTCGCCATCGGCGCGCTGATTGCAGGGCCAAACGCCGACCGGTTCGGGCGAAAACGCGTCCTGATGTGGTCCATTCTTTGTTTCGCCCTGTTCAGCCTGCTGAGCACCTTCGCCCGCACGCCGATGGAAATGGCCATTTTGCGCTTTCTCACCGGCCTCGGTTTAGGCGCGGTCATGCCCAACACCGTCACGCTGGTCTCGGAATACATGCCTGAGCGCCGCCGCAGCCTGATGATCACCGTGATGTACAGCGGCTTTAACGTCGGCTCCGGTGCGGGAGGCTTTGTCGCCGCCGGTTTGTTACCGCATTTTGGCTGGAAAGCGGTGATCTTCGCAGGCGGCATTATGCCTCTGCTGATGCTGCCATTGCTGATGTGGATCCTGCCGGAATCGGCGATGTACATGGTGGTGCGCAATGTTGCGAAAGAGAAGATCGCCAAAGTGCTGACCCGCGCCGGTGGCCTGTTCAGCGCGGAAACTAAATTCGTACTGAAAGCGCCGGTGATTCAGAAAAAAGCCAAAGTCTTCCAGCTTTTTACCAACGGTTATGCCAAAGGTACGGTGGTCCTTTGGGTCACATACTTCATGGGGCTGTTCGTGATTTACCTGCTCAACGGCTGGCTGCCAACCATTATGCGTAACGGCGGTTTCTCGCTGGAGCGCGCCGCCATCGTCGCCGGTTTATTCCAGCTCGGCGGCACCTTCGGCGGCCTGATGGTCGGCGGTCTGATGGATAAATTCACCGCGAAACGCGTCATCGCCGGTTTCTACATCATGGGCATGATAAGCCTGCTGTCGCAGGGTATCGGCAACTTCGGCCCGGACGTACTGGCGCTTCTGGTCTTCATCAGCGGCGTGTGTATTAACGGCGCACAGACCGGGCTTCAGGCGTTTTCCCCGGCCTTCTACCCGACCGAAATGCGCGCCACCGGCGTCTGTTGGATGCACGGCATAGGCCGCAGCGGCGCCATTATCAGCTCATCTATGGGCGGCATCCTGCTCGGGGTTTTCTCCGGCGAGAACATGATCTTCATTATTCTGGCGTTGCCTGCCCTGCTGGCCGGCCTGAGTATTCTTTTGCACCGCGCGGCACACCCGGCCGAGATGATCAAAGGCGTTGATATTACTGACATCCCGGAGTTGTCGCGCACCATGAACATCCGCTAACCTTGCGTTAGCCTCCTGATAATTAGAAACATAAATACACTGACGCAGTGGCTGCGTTGCGATTACCCTACAAAAAGTTCAGAGGATTTAAGATGGCTAAGATCATAGGCGGTTTAGCGGTTTCACATACCCCGACTATCGGCTTCGCAGTGGATCACAACAAACAGGACGAAAGCGCCTGGGCACCGATTTTCGAGAGTTTTGCGCCGATGCAAAAATGGCTCGAAGAAAAGAAACCCGACGCGCTGGTGTACGTTTTCAACGACCATGTCACGTCCTTTTTCTTTGATCACTATTCGGCGTTTACGTTAGGCATTGATGACCACTACGAGATCGCTGATGAAGGCGGCGGCCCGCGCGACTTGCCGCCGGTCAAAGGCCATGCGGCGCTGTCGCAGCACATCGGTGCCAGTCTGATGGCGGACGAATTTGATATGTCGTTCTTCCAGGACAAACCGCTGGATCACGGCCTGTTTTCACCGCTTTCCGCGCTGATGCCGCACGAAGGCGGCTGGCCGACGCAAATCGTTCCGCTGCAAATCGGCGTGTTGCAGTTCCCGATCCCGACGGCGCGCCGTTGCTACAAACTCGGTCAGGCGCTGCGCCGCGCGATTGAAAGTTTTCCGGAAGATCTGAACGTGGCGATTGTCGCCACCGGCGGCGTTTCCCATCAGGTTCACGGCGAACGATGCGGCTTTAACAACCCGCAGTGGGACGAACAGTTTGTCGATATGATTGTGAACGACCCGGAACGTCTGACCGAAATGACGCTGGCGGAATTCGCCACGCTTGGCGGGCTGGAAGGTTCGGAAGTTATCATGTGGCTGGTGATGCGCGGTGCGCTGTCTGCCAACGTGAAGAAGCTGCATCAGGCCTATTATTTGCCGTCGATGACCGGTATCGCCACACTGATCCTCGAAAATCAGTCCCGCGAAGCGCCGGTGGACGTGCAGCAGCGTCAGCGCGACAAAATCGCTCAACAGCTGGCGGGCGTGGAAAAACTGCCGGGCACCTATCCGTTTACGCAGGCGCGCAGCCTGAAAGCATTCCGCATGAACCGGTTCCTGCATCGCCTGATCCAGCCCGCGTGGCGCGAGCGTTTCCTCACTGACCAGAACGCGATGTTTGCCGAAAACAAACTGACCGCTGATGAACAAAAACTCCTGCGCGAACTCGATTGGCGCGGGATGATTCATTACGGCGTGAGCTTCTTCCTGCTGGAAAAACTCGGTGCCGTGGTGGGTGTGTCCAACTTACATATTTATTCCGCGATGCGCGGTGAAACGCTGGAGGAATTCCAGAAGACCCGCAATCAGCAAGTTCTCTACTCAGTAGCAGGTAAAGCGAAAGCATGACGATATTTGAGCAACCCAAGATCGACACCCATCATCACGTGTTTGATCCGGCGCGCTTCCCGTACCTTCCGGACACGCCATACCGTCCGGAAGGGCACGAGATTGGCACCGCCGATTATTACCGCGCGGTGATGCAAGCCTACAACATCCGCCACTCCCTGATTGTCGGCCCGACGTCAGGGTATAACACTGACAGCTCATGCCTGCTGGATGCGCTGGAAAAAGGCAATGGCCGCTTCAAGGGCATCGCCGTGGTACCTTTTGAACTTCCGCTGGAAAGACTCGCCGCGCTCAAACAGGCCGGCGTGGTCGGTATCGCGATGAATGTGGCTATGCTCGGCACTGTACCTTTTTTACACCTCGACGGCCTGATGGGACGCCTGACCGAGCTGGACATGTTCGCCGCCATTCAGGTACAGGACGACCAGTTACTGGCACTTTTGCCGCTGATTAACCGCACGAAAACCCGCCTGCTCATCGATCACTCCGGCCGCCCCGATGTGACGCAAGGTTTGCAGCAACCGGCGTTTCAGGCGCTGTTGCAACTCGCGAGCCAGCAACGCACCTGGGTGAAACTGTCCGGCTTATCGAAATTCAGCCGTCAGCCTTTTCCATATCAGGACGGCCACGCTTACCAGCACGCTCTGCTTGAGGCATTCGGCGCTGAACATTGCCTGTGGGGTTCCGACTGGCCGTTCCTGCGCGCAGAACACCGGATGGATCTCGGTACATTACTGATGCTGGTGGAACAGTTGTTCCCGGATGAAAAAACGAGGCACCAGATCCTGTGGCAGACGCCAAAAGACCTGTTTGGTTTTGCAGATTACTGAAGAAAGGAAGACCGGATGAACTACAAAATTGCCGTCTTTAACGGCCCGAACCTGAATCTGCTCGGCACCCGCGAACCGGAAACTTACGGTTATGACACGCTGGCAACCATCGAAACGCTGTGTCATCAGACCGGTAAAAGTTGCGGTGCGGAAATCGAATTTTTCCAGACCAACCACGAAGGCGATTTGATCGACCGCATTCAGGCCTGCCGCGGCACCACCGATGCGATTGTCCTGAACGCTGCTGCCTGGACTCACACATCTGTCGCCCTGCGCGACGCCGTCACCGCCGTCAGCCTGCCACTGTATGAAGTCCATATCACCAACGTGCATAAACGCGACGCGTTCCGCCACCACTCCTTCCTCTCCGACGTTTCCGTCGGTGTGATCTGCGGTTTCGGCATTCAGGGCTACGAATACGCCATCCGCCAGGCGGTGGTGAATTTGAGTCAGTGAGATATCGGAAAGGATGATATTGGCAGGCATTGAGCATCAGGGCCCTAACCGGGCCCTGATGTTTGTATAAAAATCAGTTCACTGCTTTGAAAGGTTTGAGGCTGCAAATCGCCAGCGCAATGACAAATAGTGTGGCCGTCTGGCTGTTCAAAATCACTGAATCTGTCAGCCCGGAAATAAACAACACAATATACGGTATCATCACGCCTTTTATATCGCATTTCCTGATGCCACCGACAATGATAACGCCATAGATTAATAATAACGATAATGTGCCTAACAGCCCCTGCAAAGTGGTGACTTCGAGGAATTCATTATGCATGTTGTACTGAACATTGGTATATCCCTCAATATTTTCAGGATGATGCGTTTTAATGAATCCCCGCGCGATTTCGGTTCTTTCATCTGGCGATGAAAAACCTAAATGGCTACGCATGAAATAATTTCCACTTTCCCAGATTGCCATCCGCGCACCTAAGGATGTGGAACTTTGAACATCATATTCCTGAATATCAGTAACTCCTTGCACCCAGCGTTTTCCTGTAACACCCATAATAACGGCAATGGCCAGAAGAATAAGTCCTGTTGCGCGCCAGTTCCTGATAAGGTTAATTTTATACTCAATCAGCATAAAGGTTATCTTGAGGAAAATAAGCGCCAGCACGGTTATCCTCGTTCCGCATAAATACAAAATAGCGAAAGTCACGACGAACGCGATTAAGTCTAAAATTTTAGAAGAAGCGTTATGCTCCAGGCGGCTTAAACCAAGATGCGCACAGTAAATAAAAATAACCATATAAGACGATATGGAGGCTGCATCCGTGGTCAATTTAATGCGTTCATTAAGCGTAAAATGCTCATGTAATCCAACGCCCAGTGTAATCATCAACCCAATGGTGATGATGATCTTGCTACACAGGATTGTTCTTTTCGTCACCAGAAAACCGTAGGCAGAAAAACAGAGCAAAATAAAGGCACCCAGAAGGATCCTTTTGCTGCCCAATAAATAATTATTAATGATACCCGCACTGGCCGGGGACGGCGTGACGCCATCATGTTTGAATATCATGGCCCAGGTAAATCTGACGACGGCTAAAAACACCAGCGAAAGGAATATACCGAGGTAAAGCCTCTCACTCTTGCAGGCGAAATGTTTTTTAAAAAATGCATACAAAACAGTGAAAAAAGAAACATAGGATAAGACGTAAAAGATTTTCTGAGGTAAGCCTGTGACAAACATACTTAACGCCAGTGAAATACACAGCCCAATGACAGCAGTGTTAACAATTAATTTCAAAACACGTGTTTCATTGTAGTTAAGCATTTTTATCCTCAGAGATTTTATTAAGGATCATCTTGAAGTTTTCCATATACTTGTCTTCATAAAATTTCTCTATGCTTTCTTTTATCAAAGCATGCTCAGGCAGGGTCGCAGTCATGCCGGTTTGTTGCAGAATTTCAGAGAGACGCAGACTATCATTTTGCGGATAAAGCCTGCCATTTATATTGTTTTCAATTATTTCGGATGGCCCGCTGACGCAATCAGAGGAAATACAATAAATCCCGCGGGAAATAGCCTCCAGCAAAACAAGCGGGAACCCTTCGAAATTCGAGGTCATCGCCAGACAGGTGACCTCCCGAATGCTTTCCTCGACATATTTCCAGGGATCACTTTGCCACCCATGCCATGAAACATGGCCTGAAATACCCAGCGTATGCGTATAAGCCTGGCATTCAGCCACATCCTCTCCGTCACCGACAATTTCCAGAGACCAGGGAATACTAATTTTCTGAAGAGCATCGAACAAATCTTTTAACTGTTTTTGCCTTTCGAAATGAATCCGGCCCACGTAAAGGATCCGAAGATGAGAGGGTCTTGGAATAACGACTTCCGTCTTTTTAACCGGATTAAAGACCACATCAACGTCGGCCGGATTGACGCCCAGGGCTACAAGTTGATTTTTAATTTCCCCGCTGATGGCGAAATGATGACGTGCAGACAAAAGATAATGCGGCCGGTAAGTATCTTTGGGGGGAAGGTGCATCCAGGTCGACAAAACAGAATTCTGCCCTGAATATTTGATTGCCCGATGTGCCATCAAATTGGGTATGGTATTAAGCGTAATAACGTGATCAGGTTTATATTTCTTTATAAAGAACATCAGTCTGAGGGTATGTATAAAATTTTTGATTTTTTTGTTTCTTAATTTACACACACTCTCATGGAAGACGGCATTATCTAACCACGTTCTTGACTGCGTTTTTTCGCCACTGTTAAACACAAAGAATCCGGCATCAAACTCGCCGCTCTTTTTAAATTCTGATACGACTTGGCTCGTGACATTTTCCATTCCGCCGCGCCCGATGAGCAGGTCCGTAACTACGACGATTTTCTTTTTTTGGGCCAATTCGTTTTCTTTATTTTCCATAACTTATCTCTTGGCTGGCTCCCAAATGACAGAAGCTCAATCTTACTCCGCATGTTGCACGACGCGCTGTGGGTATCTCAGAGGAATGCCTATGCATTGCAATGAAAAATCCGCACTATATTACATCAAAAACCTTCACCAACCATGTTCTGAACACCAGAAGGTGCGTCTTCCGGGATAAATTAGAACAATCTGTAATACCCTTAAGAAATGCACACCCTCCGGACCTCCTCCACCAGCGCCTGTGCGGCGGGGGAAAGCAGGCTTCCGGCGCGGAACGTCAGGCCTATGACACGGTGCGTGTCAGCCAGTTCCAGCGGCAGTCTGACCAGTTCACCGCTTTCCAGTTCGTGCTCAAGCTGGCGGGCAGAAACCGCCGCCAGCATATCCGACCCCAGCAGCAACCCGCGTACAATCCCCAGATCGCCGCTTTCCACTACCGGATCCGGCGGCGGCATATCCATCGCGTGAAAACTGTTATCCAGCAACCGTCGCGACGGCGTGTCGGCACGCGGCAAAACCCAGCGTGCCACACGCAAATGCGCCTGCGTCACCGGCTCAGCAAGCAGCGGATGCCCTTTTCTCGCCAGAATCACCATGCTTTCGGTGAACAGCGTTTCGGTCACCATGTCCGCGGCATAATCACTGGAACGCAATGCGCCGAAGATAAAATCCACCTCGCCGGAACGCAGTTCGGACGCCAGCGCGCTGAACGCACTTTCATTGGTGATCACCTTTACGCCGCCATAGCGCTGCGTCAGCCTGATGATCGCCTGCGGCAACAAACGCGTGCGACCAAGCGGCAGTGCCCCCACCTGCACCGACCCTTCCAGCACGCCACGACGGGCGGCGATATCGGCAGGGATATGCCGCAGTTCGTTAAGCGCGCGGCGCAGGTTTGGCACGATATCCTGCCCCGCCAGCGACGGCATCATGCCGTGCGGTGTGCGTTCCAGCAGCGCCAGACCCGCCCCGTTTTCCAGCATCTTTAACGCCGCGCTAACCGCTGGCTGGCTCAGCCCGAGCAGTGTGGCGACCGTCTGCATATGTCGGGTTTTGCACAACGAAATGAAGATTTGCAGACGACGAACGTTAAACAGATAAAGCGGCTCGGTTTCGCTGCGCGTATGTACCGCTTTACCCTGCAATTTCGCCAGCTGTGATGGGATCAGCCGCAGTTCGGCAATCGCACGACGCGCACGCGGCAGCACGCATTTACCAAAATCGGTGAGCAACATGCCGTTGGCATGCCGCTCAAATAAAGGCACGCCGAGCGTCTGTTCCAGATCACGGATCGCCCGCGTCACCGCCGACTGCGTGCGGTAAAGTTCATCGGCTGCACGCGATACACTTCCCTGATCGACCACCTGACAAAAAGCGCGTATTTGCATCAGGTTACTCAGCATCTCGTCCTGCGCCATCCCCTTCTCCCGTCAGGTTTTTTTTCGTGATATCCCTCAGCAATATAAATAAAACGCATACCCCCTGCAATCAAATGAATTACCCGCCACCGGCACGGACTGACAGCATGGAACGCAGGCAATCTGATCACCCTAAACACAGGACATACTCATGACTCAGCCCAAAAAAGATGAAAGCAAAAGTGCATTAGTCGTCAGCGCCCACTCTGCCGATTTCGTCTGGCGCGCAGGCGGTGCCATCGCAAAACATACGCAGGCCGGATACGCGGTTCACATCGTTTGTCTGTCTTTCGGCGAGCGCGGCGAATCCGCCAAACTGTGGCGCAAAGGCAATATGACCGAAGAAATTGTGAAAGCGTCGCGCCGCGAGGAAGCGATGGCCGCTGCTGAAATTCTGGGTGCCACCGTCGAGTTTTTTGACATGGGCGATTACCCGCTGCGCGCCGATAAAGAATCACTTTTCCGCCTGGCCGACGTTTACCGCCGCGTACAGCCGCATTTCGTCCTGACGCATTCCCTGAAAGACCCGTACAACTACGATCATCCGATGGCCACCCATCTGGCGCAGGAAGCGCGGATCATCGCCCAGGCTGAAGGCTATAAACCGGGCGAACCCATCGTCGGCGCACCACCGGTTTACTGTTTCGAGCCGCATCAGCCGGAACAGTGCGAATGGAAACCCGACGTTTTGCTCGATATCACCGACGTCTGGGACAAAAAATATCAGGCGATCCAGTGCATGGCCGGTCAGGAACATTTGTGGGAATACTACACCCGCGTCGCCCAGCAGCGCGGCGTTCAGGCCAAGCGTAACGTCGGCATCACCAGCACCAAAAACATCGTTTACGGCGAAGGTTATCAGAGCATATTCCCACGCGTGACGGAGGATTTAGCATGAGCGTAATCGGCAAAAAAGGCGTGGTGGTGCGCAATATTCCACGGGCAAATTCTGTTGATGTCACGGCGCTGGCCGCCTTTGGCGTGGCCACCGTTCACGAGGCGCAGGGCCGCACTGGATTGCTGGATCCGGCAATCAGGCCGATCCAGCAAGATTGCGCTATTTCCGGCAGCGCCGTCACCGTGCTCACCGCACCGGGCGATAACTGGATGTTCCACGTCGCCGTCGAACAATGTCAGCCGGGCGATATTCTGGTGGTCGCGCCGACGTCGCCCTGCTCCGACGGTTTCTTCGGCGATCTGCTGGCCACTTCGCTGAAAGCACGCGGCGTGGTCGGGCTGGTGGCAGATCTTGGCGTGCGTGATACCAAAACGCTGCGCGATATGGGCTTTCGCGTGTGGTCGCGGGCGGTTTACGCACAGGGCACGGTGAAAGAAACGCTCGGCTCGGTCAACGTGCCGGTGGTCTGCGCCGGACAGCTGGTGTATCCGGGTGATGCGATTGTGGCAGACGATGACGGCGTAGTAGTGGTTCCCCGCGAAAACGTCACGCCGGTGCGCGAAGCCAGCCGTCAGCGGGAAGCGCTGGAAGAGAGCAAACGGGCACGGATGGCCGACGGCGAACTCGGGCTGGATATCTACAATATGCGCCCGCGTCTGGCCGAAAAAGGGCTGAAATATTTCGACTCCACCGCGGAGCTGGAACAAGCCGAACAATGCTGAGGAACCGCTATGCCACAGACCCGAATTCCCTGCCTGTTAATGCGCGGCGGCACCTCCAAAGGCGCTTTCTTTCTGGCAGATGACCTACCGCGTGACCCGGCAATACGCGACCGGGTGTTGCTGGCAGTCATGGGTTCGCCCGATCCGCGCCAGATTGACGGGCTGGGCGGTGCCGATCCGCTGACCAGCAAAGTGGCGGTCGTCCGCCCTTCTGACCGCGCTGACGCCGATGTCGATTACCTGTTTGCGCAGGTTAACGTCGATAAAGCCGTGGTGGACTACGGCCAAAACTGCGGCAATATTCTGGCCGCCGTCGGCCCGTTCGCCCTCGAACGCAATCTCATCGACGCCACAAATGGCATCACGCCGGTGCGAATCTTTATGGAGAACACCGGCCAGATCGCCACCGCGTATGTTCCGGTTGAAGACGGACAGGTTTGCTATCAGGGCGATTTACGCATCGATGGCGTACCCGGCACAGCGGCAAAAATCAGTGTGGAATTTGCGGATATCGCCGGTTCCAGCTGTGGCGCATTACTGCCCACCGGTAATGCGCGGGACGTTTTTGACGGTATTGACGTCACCTGCATCGACAACGGCATGCCGGTAGTTTTGCTGCGCGCCGCAGATTTAAGCCGCACGGGCTATGAAAGCCGCGAACAGCTCGACGCCGATTCTGAACTGAAAACACGCCTCGAATCGATCCGCTTACAGGCCGGTGTAAAAATGAATCTCGGCGACGTTTCGCAGCGTACCGTACCGAAAATGACGCTCATCGCGGAACCGCGCAACGGCGGCGCAATCTCAAGCCGGACGTTCATTCCGCACCGCTGCCACGCCTCGATTGGCGTGCTCGGTGCCGTCAGCGTCGCCAGCGCCTGCATGATCCCGGGATCTGTGGCCGAAGGATTGGCGCATACACCTTCTGGTTCAACACCGCTTATCAGCGTGGAACATCCGACCGGCGAATTCAGCGTTGAATTGAAACTCGATATGGCGCAATCAGGCGCAGAGCGGCTTACCGGATGCGGGTTGCTGCGGACAGCACGGTTGATTTTTGAAGGCGTGGTAATGGTACAGGGGGAAATAGGGGGAGGAGAATAAACCGGAAAATTTCGGTTTTTCACTTCCAGTGAGGTGCTCACCTCTGACCGGGAAAATTTCGGTTTTTCAATAACGGTGTTCACTTAACTCGCTGCGCCGAAACCGACAAAAGAGGGGCAAGACGGCCCCTCTTTTGAATCTCCACGTCTTTCAAAACACGCGCTTTCGCTCGCTGGCTATGTTTCAGGCACCACTGCTATTGCCGCGAAAACTTGCCGCTACGCGGTTCCCTCACTCGGTTTCGAGCCATTGGTCTCGAAACACTTCGTTCGGCAAGCTTTCTGAAAGCGGCAGGAGGCTTAACCAAATTTAGCGACATTTTTTGAATAACAATCAGCAGTAAGGTTGCGAACTAGAAAGTCTGTGGCCGCTTTCAAAACGACGTCGAATGAGTGATGAGAAACGGAGAGAGTCTTTTTTCTCGCGGGTTCGAATCCGAAATGAGAGTACCGCGCAGCGGCGGCGTTTGCGGCACTAGCCGGAGCCGCTGAAACAGTGTCAGCGAGCGGTAGCGCGCAGTTAAAAAGCGCGGGTGTCCAGAGGGCGCGCGCGTTATCGCGCCCTTTGGGCCCGTTTGGGCGGCGAGCCCAAGGTTTTGATGTTTATTGTGGTTACAAAAGCGCTCTTATGCCCGCTCCGGCATAACCCGATGACATCTCGCCACCACCTCGTTTGCCCCGCAAACCAGATCCTGCGGCATCTGGCATCCATCGCCCGCCAGCGGGCATCGCTCCCGGAAATAGCACCCCATTGGCAGATTCCGGTTGCTCGGCAATTCCCCTTTTTTATCGACGACGCCGTCATCTAACAGCCGTCCGGCGCGGGGCACGGAATCGAGCAGCAAACGGGTGTACGGATGCTGTGGTTCTGTCAGCACTTTTTCTGCGGCGCCCAGTTCGACAATCTGCCCGAGGTACATTACCGCCACGCGGTCACTCATGTGGCGCACCACGGAAACGTTATGGGAAATCAGCACAAACGTCAGGCCGCGCTGGCGTTGCAGTTCCACCAGCAGGTTGAGGATCTGCGCCTGTACGGAAATATCCAGCGCCGAAGTCGGTTCGTCGAGCACGATGATGTCCGGCTCTGACGACAACGCACGGGCGATGGAAATACGCTGGCGCTGACCACCGGAAAATTCATGCGGTAAACGATCCAGATATTCTTTGCGGATGCCGACCTGCTCGGCCAGCGTGGCAGCGAGTTCACGGCGTTCGCGGCTGCTGTTGTGTTTTTGCACAAACACCGGTTCGGTGATAATTCGCCAGACGGGCAGACGCGGATCGAGCGATGATTGCGGATCCTGAAACACCATTTGCATCCCGGAGCCAAACCACGAATTATCATGGCGTGCCCGGTGAATTTCTCCGCTGCTTGGCTTTTGCAGCCCCATCAGCAACTGGGCGAGCGTGCTTTTACCACAACCGGATTCGCCGACTATCCCCAGCGTTTCGCCGCGAATGATATTCAGATCCAGGCCGTTGAGCGCGTGGACGTAACCGGTCGGTTTGCCGCGCCAGTTAAAGCTGGCGGGGAAACGCACGCGGACATCCTGCAATTCGACTAATGCTTCAGCAATCATCAGGAAATCTCCTCAGTGCGTTGGGTGGGGATCTGCGGGTGCCAGCAGGCGACGGACTGACGCGGAAATTGCGGCAACGGCGCCAGCCCCGGCGTTTGCGTGCAGCGGTCATCGGCGTGATTACAGCGTCCGCGAAACGCACAGCCTTGCGGCAGTCTCGAGAGATTCGGCACAGTGCCCGGAATGGCTTTAAGCAGGCTGCGCGGTTCGCCATTTTCCGGCGCGGCCTGCAACAGGCCGATGGAATAAGGGTGCGACGGCGATTCGATCACGTCCGCCGTGTTGCCGCTTTCAATCACATGCCCCGCGTACATCACGTAGACGCGGTCGCAGAGTTGTGAAACAACCGCCATATCGTGGGTGATAAATAAGACGGCGGTGCCGCTGGCGCGGGCTTTGCGCTGTAGCAAACGCAGAACCTGACGCTGCACGGTGACATCCAGCGCGGTGGTCGGTTCATCGGCGATAATCAGTTCGGGTTCGCAGGAAAACGCCATCGCAATCAGCACGCGCTGACGCATACCACCGGAAAGCTCGAACGGATAACGCGACATCACCTGCTCCGCGTCGGCAATCTGCATATCTTCCAGCAGACCGGTGGCTTTTTTCCAGGCCTGCGCTTTGCTGATTTTCTGGTGCAGGCAAATAACCTCACACATCTGCCGCCCGATTTTGCGCGTCGGGTTTAGCGCGTTCATCGGTTCCTGAAAAATCATCGCCACCCGTGCCCCGCGCAACGTGCGCATCTGTTCTTCGCTGGCGTTCACCACGTCGGTGCCCAGCATGCGCAATTCGCCGCCCGTCACGGTAAAGCCCTCCGGTGGCAGAAGACGCATCGCCATCATCGCCGTGACCGATTTACCGGAACCGGATTCACCGACCACGCCGACTATTTCGCCCGCACTGACCGACAGCGATACCTGATTGAGCGCTTTCACTTCACCGCCGTAAACCGGGAAAACCAGTTGCAGGTTGTCGATTTCCAGAACCGGCGCATTATTTTGTTCAGCCATTTCAGCGCCCTCTGCTTTTCGGATCGAGCAGGTCACGCAGACCGTCGCCGAACAGGTTAAAACCGGTGGCAGTGATCAGGATCGCCACGCCGGGGAAGGCGGAATACCACCACTGGTCGAGAATATAATTGCGGCCATTCGACACCATCGCGCCCCATTCGGCGGTCGGTTGCTGTGCGCCGAGACCGATAAACCCTAAGGTTGCAGCCATCAGAATCGAAGTGCCGATATCGAGCGAGGCCTGCACCACCAGCGGCGGCATCACGTTACGCAAAACATGCCAGGTAATGAGATGCCAGCGCGATGCGCCAAAGGTGCGCGTGGCCTGCATGTATGCCTGATGACGCAGCATCAGCGTTTGCCCCCGCGCCAGCCGGACGTAAAACGGAATGCGCACCACGGCAATCGCCAGCATAGCGTTGAACAGACTCGGCCCAAGCGCCGCCGCCAGCGCCATCGTTAAGACTAACGACGGCACGGAGAGCATGATGTCCATACAGCGCATGATCAGCGCGTCCACCACGCCGCCGACCACGCCGGAAAAACAGCCGAGCAGTGAACCGAGGGTGCCCGCAATAATCACCACTGCCAGCCCGGCGGCGACCGATTGCTGGCTGCCGATCAACACGCGGCTGAACAGGTCACGCCCGACTTCATCGGTACCGAACCAGTGCGCGGCAGACGGTGCTTGTAAACGGTCAGTCAGGCTGATGGCGTTCGGATCATGCGGCACCAGCCACGGCGAAAACACCATGACAAACAGGACGATAAGCATGATCGCCAGCCCGAGCATCGTCAGCGGGCTGCGGCTCAGCAGATGAAACGTCCGCCGCCAGGTGGCGAAGCGCGGTTTGACGTCCGGCGGTACAACACCCGCACGGTGATTATTCACGCCAGGTTCAATCACAGACATTCGCTCACCCCTCCCGGCCAATGCGCGGGTCAATCCACACATACAGCAAATCCACGCACAAATTGACGATGACGTAAGCAAACGACACCACCACCGCAAAGCCCATCACCGCCGGGAAATCCAGCGCCTGAATCGAATTCACCACGTAAGCACCCATCCCCGGCCAGGCAAAAACCGTTTCGGTCAGCACGGCGCCGTAAAGCAGATCGCCCATCGCCAGCCCGAGTACGGTGACGGACGGGATCAGCGCATTCGGCAGCGCGTGGCTCAAAATCACCCGCCAGCGCGATAAGCCGTTGGCGCGCGCGGTGCGGATATAATCTTCACTCAGCTGTTCAAGCATCGCAGAACGGATTTGTCGCGCCACTATCCCCATGTGGACGAACGCCAGCGTCAGCGCGGGCATCGCCAGATGCTGAAGGCTGTTCCAGAACGTGTCCCAGTTGCCAGTCAGCAGCGAATCGAGCACATAAAAGCCGGTGATATTGGCCGGCGGATCCAGCCAGTCGTCCAGCCTGCCGCCGCCCGGCAACAGGTTCAGATGGCCATAAAACAGAATTATCACGCCCAGCCCCAGCCAGAATGCCGGGGTGGAAATCCCCAGAACCGACAGCAAACGCACCAGATGATCGGGAAATTTATTGCGGTACACCGCCGACAGCACACCGAGCGGAATACCCAGCACGATGGCCAGAAACAGCGCGCTGACCGCCAGCTCCAGCGTGGCCGGGAAGAAGGCTTTCAGGTCATCAAGAACCGGTCTGCCGGTGCGGATCGACGTCCCTAAATCGCCGTGCAACAGGTCACTCACGTAACGGAAAAACTGCACATATAAAGGCTGATTCAGTCCGAGCTGCTCGCGGATGTGTTCGACCA
The DNA here is from genome assembly GCF_046449555.1 of Rahnella selenatireducens. Lineage (NCBI taxonomy): Bacteria > Pseudomonadati > Pseudomonadota > Gammaproteobacteria > Enterobacterales > Yersiniaceae > Rahnella > Rahnella selenatireducens. Next base: position 174,719 of record NZ_JBKEZJ010000009.1, on the reverse strand, counting down.
TTTCGTTGCTTGCGCGGTCACCCGCCAGCAGGCGCGCCGGATCGCCGGGGATCATGTGCGAGATAATAAACGTGATGACGCAAACGCCCGCCATCACCAGTATCAAACCCCAGCATCGTTGACGGATTAGAGTCCAGAAAGTCATATTTCCCCTTAAAACCCTTCATATTTCGCGCTGCTGATGCGTTGGCTGCGCTCACTCACCCCGGTCACATAGTTCACGATGCGCCCGGGGATTCCTTCACTTGCCGCCTTTCCGCAACCCGAACTATTTTGGGTTTAAAGCGGAAATCCTGCGGATAATCACTGTTTGCTCATTTGCGCAACATTAAAGACCTGCTCAAGCATCGGGTTGAAAACGAAACCTTTGACGTCTTTGTTCATCGCAACCTGATAGTTTTTCTGGAACAGATACACATACCCCGCTTCGTCGATGACGATTTTCTGCGCCTGCTGATAGTCATCCGTCCGCTGTTTCTGATCCGTTACCGACACCGCTTTTTTCAGCAACGCATCGACGTCAGGATTGGAATAGAACGAACGGTTGCCAGGCAGCCCTTTTTTGTCGGACTCGAACCAGTAGTTCATGAACATGTACGGGTCGGCGAAATCCGGGCTCCAGTTGCCGATCGAAATGTCGTAATCGCCCTGCCCGATACGGTCGCGCATGGTGGCGTTCGCGAGTTTCTCCAGCTTCACGTTGATCCCGGCCTGACCGAGGCTGGCCTGTACGGCAAGCGCGATGGATTCCCAGTTCGGATCGTTATCGGAATAGAGGAAATCCAGCGTCTGCGGCTTGTCTTTCACTTTTTCCAGATCGGCTTTCGCCTGTGTCAGGTCCAGGGTGTACTGTTTGGCCGTCGGGTCAAAACCCCACATACCATCCGGGATCGGCCCGCGCATCTGTTTGGCGTTACCGCCGAGAATGCCCTTCACCATGCCCTGATAATCCACCGCAGACGAAATCGCACGGCGCAAATCCACCTGATTAAGCGGGGTTTTGGCGTTATTGAGATACAGATACGTCACGCGCAGCGACGGGAATTCCTCAACCGCAACTTTGTCTTCTTTCTTCAGCGCCGCCAGCTGGTCCATCGGCAGGGAATCGGCAATGTCCAGATCACCGCGCGACAGTTGCAGACGGCGCGTGGCACTCTCACCAATGATCTTGACCGTAACGCGTTTAAAGGCCGGTTTTGCGCCGCTGTAATGCGGGTTCGGCACCAGCACCAGTTGCTGGCCTTTCTGCCAGCGGTCGAGTTTGTACGGGCCGGACCCGGCGGTATGACCAGCCAGCCAGGCTTTGCCTTCATCAGCCGGATTAGCTTTGGCAATCGCCGGATTCACAATGCCCGCGCCGTCATTGGCCAGCGTATACAGGAATGGCGCGAACGGTGTTTTCAGCGTGAACGTGACGGTCAGCGGATCCACCACCGTCACCGCCATGTCTTTTGGAAAAGCTTCCGACGGCCCCTGAGCAATTTTCATCAGACGTTCAAACGACCATTTCACCGCATCGGCATTGACGTCGGTGCCGTCGTCAAATTTCGCGCTCGGCTTGAGTTTAAACGTCCAGACCAGTTGATCCGGCGACGCCGTCCAGCTGGCCGCTAAGTCCCCTTCCACCTGCGTGGAGCCTTTGCCGTTTTCTGTTTTGTACTGCACCAGACGCTGATACGCCGGGTACGTTACCGTCCAGTCGTTGTTGTCGATCGTCACCGCGGGATCCAGCGTTTGCGGGTCAGCGGCTTTACCGATCACCAGCATGTCTTTCGGAACGGCGGCCTGCGCGGCAAAACTCAAGCCTGACAGGGCAAGAAAAATGGCACCGGCGATCCGTGTTTTAGTGTTTTTACGGAACGTGCTGATTGCTGTGTTGCTCATCGGAGAACTCCTGGCTTTATGAAAAGTGATAAGAGACTTGCAATGATTACGCGGCGTTAACCGGCGGATAGCAGCCGAACCGCTCGTCCAACAACGGATACGTTTTGGCATCCGGTAATTCGAAGTGCCACCACTCGCTGGTGATGCCTTTAAAACCGCCCGCCGCCATCACGGCGTTGAGCAGTAAACGGTTTCGCTGGATCTCCGGCGGTAAATCCGGATAAAACGGGTGCGAGACTTCGGTCATTTCATCAAAACCCGCGCCCATATCCAGCACGTCACCCTGATCATCAAGCAACGTCAGATCGACCGCCACGCCGCGGCTGTGGTGCGAACCGAGTTTGATATCCACGACGTAATCAGGGTTCGGAAACGCGGCCCATAAACAGGCCTGCGCCGCTTGTGGCCGGTAAGCGTCATAGATTTTCAGCCGAAATCCCGCCAGCTTCGCGACCGCATTGCAGCGCACCAGCGCAGCGGCCGCATCGGGGTGCAGCAGGCAGCGCGATTCGCGGTAAATCGGCTGACCGGTCAGGTTATCGGCGGTGGCATATTTCAGGTCGATCATCGCGTCAGGCAGGCTTTCCGCCAGATCAATCAAGGCAACGTCGGGTATTTTTGTGTTCATCAATAAACTCTGTCCGCTGGTTTTAGAAAATTACGATTCAAATTGTCCGAGCTGTTTCTGCAAAATCCGGTTGTTCGCCAGCCGCTGTTCCACATCGTTCCCGCGCAGTTCCAGCACTGAAGAACACAGCAGGTTGAACAGGCAGCTGAGCGGCGCCATGGAATCCCAGAACTGGCCGGTATCCGTTTTCACCTGCAATAAATCGACCGGGTAATCACGTGCCCACGGACAGTAAATGTCGGTGATCAGCGCCACGTTCAGCCCGCGTTCGCAAGCCGCTTCACAATAGGTTTGCGCCATTTTCGAGTACGCGCGTGTGTCTGTAACCACCAGATAAGGCTGCGCGAACTCCGAATTAAGCGATTCCACGTAGGTGCCGGAAAGGCCGTCGGCGAAATACACTTTTGGGCGCAGATATTCGAGATAGCTCGCAAAATTATTGGCGATTCCGCGCACCGACTGGATGCCGAGAATAAACACCGCGTCGGCCTCGGCCAGACGGCGGCTGACCTGCGCAAAACTGTCGGTCTGCGCCAGCTGATAAACGTGATTAATGGCCTCAAGTTCAAGCGTGAGTGATTGCCCTAATTTTTCCTGCTGCGGCTGTTTGCTGCGTTCGCGGTATGCGCCCAGACGGTCGGTGACCACCCACGGCTGATACGCGGTTCCGCTTTGCTGGCGCAGCGTTTGCTTGAAATCATCCAGGTTGCGGTAGCCAAGACTGCGCAGATAACGCCCGACAGAAATGCCGCTGGTCGCCGCGCTGCGCGCAATGCTGTCGGCGGTTTCAAACGGAATTTGCGCCAGATTCGCCAGCAGGTAACCGGCAATGCGCTTTCCCGTCGGCGTTTGCGCGGAAAATGACGCTTCGATTTGTTCAATCACATCCTGCGCTGGCTGCATCGGTTAATCCCCTGTAGCTGTTTTTGTTGCTTGATTGTCAAAAAACTAGTCATTGTTAGTAAAATAACAATGCACGGGGTGTGCCAATTTCCACAAATGAATGAAATTTGTGCAGCAGATCGGAGTTTGTGACGATTTAATGAACAAAAAGTGGCAAAGAACCTGCTTAAAAAATTTAAAAAGCCCACCACCCGATAACCACTGCACAACAATCAGGCAACTTATGGTTGTTTTTAGTGCAGAAGGTTTCCTGAAACATCAGAAATGAAGTAGAAATGGGAGAGGTTTTAATCACTTTGCCTTAACAGTCAACAAGTTGGATATTAAGAGAACACTCAGACAAGTTTTTGCGTTAACCCTTTGACATGCCTACGGGCAGTCGCTATTATTCGCCCCGTTCACACGATTCCTCTGTAGTTCAGTCGGTAGAACGGCGGACTGTTAATCCGTATGTCACTGGTTCGAGTCCAGTCAGAGGAGCCAAATTAGAGACGCCCGCTTAAGGAAACTTAAGCGGGCGTTTTGCTTTTCGACCCCGACCGACATTCTCTAAACCTCGATTTAATAACCCTACCGCTGAACAAAAAGAAAAGTTGCAGGTTAAAGAAGACTCTTCTTAACGGATACAACATAAGAATGCTTTCAAAACAGGAGCAGGAATACTGCAACTATCACGTCTATACTCCTTTTTCCTTGATTAAGACCTGAAGCGTTCCCCGCAAATGTATTTTCACCCTGTTCACAGTGCCTGTTTTATCTACTGCAAGGTTCAATCCAATGACTAAAAACCGCCGGTTGTGTCTGGTGCTGGGCGATCAACTCTCGTTTGATCTGGCTTCGCTGAACGGACTGGACGCGCAACGTGATGCCGTTCTTCTGGTCGAAGTCATGGAGGAGGCGCGCCATGTTCCTCATCATCCGCAAAAAATCGTGCTCATTTTCAGTGCAATGCGCCACTTTGCTCAGGCATTGAAACAGCAAGGTTTTTGCGTGCATTACGTCACTCTTAATGATCCGCTCAATACCGGATCAGTTCCGGGCGAATTGGTGCGATGGCAGTCGCTGTTGCAACCTGAAGAGGTTCACCTGACTGAATGTGGTGACTGGCGTCTTGAGCAGTCGCTGAGAGAATGTGGCCTGCCCATACAGTGGCATTCCGACACCCGTTTTTTGTGCTCGCGTGAGGAGTTCTCAACCTGGGCAAAAGATAAAAAGCAGCTGCGCATGGAGTTTTTCTATCGGGAAATGCGCCGCAAAAGCGGGTTACTGATGAATCTCGACGGCACACCGGCAGGCGGCAACTGGAATTTTGATGCAGAAAATCGCAAGTCACTCCCCAAAAATGTGGTGGCGCCCTATCCGGCGCGCTTTAGTGCAGATGTCATCACGCAGGACGTGCTTCGGCTGGTTCGCGAGAATTTCCCAAACCATTACGGTTCAGTGGACGTGTTTGATTATCCTGTGACGCACGAAGATGCGCAGTCATTGTGGGATTATTTTCTGGATTTTGGTCTGGCCGCATTTGGCGATTATCAGGATGCGATGGCATGTGACGAACCTTTTTTATTTCACGCACGTATCAGCGCCGCCCTCAATATTGGTCTGCTGAATGTACGGCAGTTATGCAGCGATGTGGAATCCGCCTGTTTGGCTGGCCGCGTTAAGCTTAATGCGGCTGAGGGTTTTATTCGCCAGCTTATTGGCTGGCGCGAGTATGTCCGCGGCGTCTACTGGCTGAAGATGCCTGACTATGCCGATGGCAATGTCTTTGGTAACAGCAGACCGCTTCCTGAATTCTACTGGACCGGTAAAACCCGGATGAACTGTATGCGGCAAGCCATCGGTCAGAGCCTTGAATATGCCTATGCGCACCATATACAGCGGCTGATGGTGACGGGCAACTTCGCACTGCTCGCAGGCATTGCGCCCGCTGAGATATGCGAATGGTATCTCGCCATTTATATGGATGCCTTCGACTGGGTTGAGTTACCCAATACGCTCGGCATGGTCATGCACGCCGACGGGGGATATCTGGGCTCTAAACCTTACTGTGCAAGCGGTCAGTATATTAACCGCATGTCCGATTATTGCCGCAGTTGTGTTTATAAAGTCAGTGAAAGCACGGCGGATAATGCCTGCCCTTTCAACGCGCTTTACTGGCATTTCATCATGCGAAACAGCGAGGTTCTGCGCAGAAACCCCCGCATGGGCATCACATACAAAAATCTGGATCGGTTGGAAGAATCTAAGCGAGAAGCGCTCTGGCAGCGCGGCCAGTTGGTGCTGGCAAAGCTGGATGCCGGGGAATCATTATAAAGAAAGCCAACGTTCACACAGAATTTGTCATTCTGGCGAAAGACATTTTAGCTGGCGACCACGATTTTTTTCCTCATAAGCAAGAAACCCGCTCCGGAAATGCAGCGGGTTTTTATTAACACGATATCACAAGCCTCCGCGTTTTATCCGTCCGCCCATTCGATGCGGTTCTTACCCCGACATTTCGCGTCATACAGGGCGATATCGACACGTTTGAGTAAATCCTCAACCGTTTCATCTTCTTTCTTATGGCCCGCTCCGATACTGACGGTAAAGCGTATTTCCCCCCGAATAATTAAGTCCCGGGTTCGGGATAATATTTTTTCTGCCACCACACTGGCGTCCTGTTTTGAGGATAATTGCAATATAACCGCAAACTCTTCGCCGCCGATTCTGGATGCCGTGACATTTCCGTCATACAGTCTGCTCAGCAGGTTTCCAAATTCCCGAAGAACTTCATCACCTACGTCATGTCCATACTTGTCATTAATGTTTTTAAAGAAGTCGATATCAATGATAAAGACATAATTATTCGCATTGTTTAATTCCAGAAGAACATTTTTGAAATAACGCCGATTAGGTAGATGCGTTAATTCATCACGATAAGAATCGATACTGACATCGGCATATTTATCATTAACATATCGCACAATAAAATAGATGCCCATTGAAACACAAAGCATCCCTGCCAGTCTGGAGACATCTTCAACGTAATAGCCAACCCACATCGGCTGGTGAATAAATTCATCCATCACATCAAAAGCCGCTGACATTATCCAGATAAATAACCCCAGGTTAATCCACCGGCGCAAGCTGGCTTTCACCGTCAGACGATTAAAACTCCATAAGATAAAATTAAGTATCAGCCACTGCACGGTATCCATCGCCCAGCCGGAATTCTCCATCCAGGAATGACCGATTTCTTTTTTGGGAAAACAGACCAGATTAATAATCATCACCAAAACACATACCACCAGTGAGCATATCATTGGCACATACAGGGTTTTTCGTGAGTCATTTTTAGTAAAAAGTCCGTCCTCATATTTCACGAATGGCATTCGAACCCCTGACATATATTGAAATGAAAAAATATTCTGACGCCAATTCCATGTCGGCAAAGAGTAGAAAACCTGCCTAAGGACACTTAAGCAGGTTTTTCTTTAGGGTTTCACGGGGTCTTCATTTCTGGCGTGATACCAGACTTCCAAATCCCGGGGGTTCAGTGGTCTCGAGTAAACATAGCCCTGCACCTCATCACAGCCCAGGGCACGCAACATGCCCACCGTTTTTTCATCCTCCACCCCTTCAGCCAGCACCACATAATCAAGTTGCTTCAGCAACCGGATAACGTTGCGGACAATAATGCGGCTGGCTTTATCGCTGGCAATATTACTGACAATGGAACGATCGAGTTTAATGACGTCCATGGGGATCTGCCGCAGGTAGTTGATGTTACTGTAACCGGAACCAAAGTCATCCAGTGAGATCTTAAACCCACGTAACTTAAGCATTTCCAGCCCGTGAAGGGCCGCCGGGCTTTCCAGCATTCTCTCGGTTTCTAAACACTCCACCGCCAGCAAGGCGGGAGTCAGCCCGGCGTTATACATTTTCTGTTCAAGTTCATCGGCAAAATCAGGCCGGGAAAAATCACTGGCAGCCAGGTTAACAGAAACGGGTAATAAGATGCCCCGATCACGCCATTGGCTCAACTGAGTAATAGCATGATCAATGACCCATTCAGTGAGTTCCCGCATCAGGCTGGTTCTTTCCACCAGCGGGATAAACAACCCGGGGAGCACTTCCCCGTGTTCTGAATGCTTCCATCGCAACAAGGCCTCGACGCCCGTCACCAGACCGGTCGCCAGCGAAATCTTTGGCTGATAAACCAGATATAACCCGCGGTCTTCCTGAAGCGCCTTTCTCAGACCCGTGAGGAGACTAAAATCATTCTTCTTGCGGTCATCCAGCGTCGCATCAAAAGTCATAAACCGGTGTTCACGGCTTATCGCCTCATGCAATGCGCTGACCGCACGGCGCAGGATTTCCACCGGCGTCATCGTCTTATCACAAGGCCCGGAGTCGCCGATATGAATATCCAGATCCAGAGGAACCTCGGGATTAATTCTGGCTTGAATTCCACGCAAACGCAGGGAGATATTCTCTAATGTCGCGCCATCATTTACGTGTGTAAACCAGGCAAACCGCCCCACTGCAACGGCATAGAGTTGCGCCGACATTTGCAACCGGGACTGAATCTGAACCGCCATATCGCGCAGTAAATTTTCCACGGCGGTCATTCCCAGCGAGCGCGCCATTTCATACGCAAATGGCATATCGATACAGTCAATTATAATGAGCTTAAATGTGTCTTCTGCAGAAACGGTGATATCTTTTAGCATCCGCTGACGGTTTGGCAGAAGTGTAACAATGTCGATATAACCGACAGCATGCCACGACGCCAGAAAACCTGACACTAAACCGGCCAGCGTCTCAAAAATCTCAATCTGCTCGTCTGACAGTACCCGGGGCTGTGTATCCAAAACACACAATGTCCCGACGGCCACTCCGTCCTGCGTTTTCAGCGGGGAACCGGCATAAAAACGCACAAAAGGCGCTTCCGTGACGGCCTGATAATGGCTGAAATCGGGGTGCCGGACGGTATCAGGGCAAATGTACGTCTCGCCTTGTTCCATCGTATTTGTGCAAAATGCTTCGCTGAGGGTCGTTTCCGTTACTGCCATGTTCTGAGCGGATTTAATGTACTGCTTTTCATCATCCATCACCGACACAAAGCACATCGGCATTTTCAGTAGCTGGCAGGCCAGACGCGTGTATTTTTTCAGCGCTTCGTCACGAACCTCATCATGGTTTTTCAGCAGGTCAATCGCCGCGCGTTTCTTACTTTCATCGCTGCTGAGATCAGTCAACATGGCAATACTCCCGGTACAGTGATTTTTCTGGACGCCTGATAAAGGTGACAGTTTTGGCGTCACAACTATCCTATCCCCACATTAATTCGTTTCCCAGTTTTTCTCTGCTACAGACCTCGCGCGCAAGCCGGACAGAACTGTTTAAACGGGTCAGCCCTATTTGCAAATAGGGAAAGTTGTGCAGAAAACGTGGGCAGAAATACACATTACGGTCTTCTTTAGAAAATATTATGGTTCCTTATGCTTTTATTAACATTTAAAAATCATATAACGCATCAAATCAGCAGGTTAGATTTGTTTTATCGATCAATAGGAATTGATCAATAGGTTTTATCATAGGAAAAATCGATCGATATATGTTTATTAATTCGCAAAAGTGATCAATGATCACCACCATGAAATGGCGGACTTTAAAGGAGGAAATGATGTTGCATTTAAATTTTCAGGTTTCGTGCAAATTCAGATGCGAACCTATATACAGTATCGCAGGGTCATTACACGCAGTCGAAGTACTAACAAGTTTTGAAGGAGGATTTTCCGGCGGGAAAATGGAGCCTCAAAAATTTATCAGCGCACTGGACACAAAATCTAAACGTGAATTACTGCTAGCACAGTTAACCAGAATAAACGCCCAATCACTCTTCTTCAAAAATAACAAACTCCTTTGCTCCCTGAATATAGATCAGGGTATGGCAATCATGATTCTTGAAGATCATCACATAAAAGAAATCATAGAAAAAAATGATTTCATAAGATTAGAAATCTCTGAGCGTTTTCCTAGAATTGATAAAACCGAGGGAAATATCATTTTAGATGCGCTGGCTGATAAGTATGAATTATGGCTCGATGATTACGGAACTGACTTCAGCAACATTAACACATTGAAAAATACAACATTCGAATCTGTAAAAATCGATAAAAAGTTCTTTTGGGAGAATGGCAATTCGGTGATGTGGGCCAGCATTCTTGATAACATTAGCCAGCACTGTGAGTCGATTATCGTTGAAGGCGTTGAAACAGGCACCCAGTTACGAAATCTTAAATACAGCGGTGTCTCCTGCGTTCAAGGTTTTTTATTCCCCTCCGTTCCATTAGAAGACATCGAGATACTGATACCTAAAAAAGATTATTATCATCTTTAAACCAGTTCATACCCCTCGGGTAAAGAGGGTGGAAACGAAAACCGGCGTAATATTCAAACAGTAACAACCTCAGACAAGCGGCTCCATGAGCGAAATCGTTTTATTTTTCCCACCGGTCTTGGCTGCATAAAGCGCGTTATCCGCTAATGTTATGGTTTCGAGAACAGAGTGATTCTCTTTGTGTTCAGCCAGACCAACAGATACGGTCACATGCACTTCATTACAGTCAAATTTTATTTTATGATCTTGTATCCCAAGCCTGATTTTTTCAGCCACCTTGGTAGCGCTCTGTAAATTTGCGTGGATAAACACGATGAACTCTTCCCCACCATATCTCCCGACAAAATCACTCCCCCGCACATTATCCCTCACCTGTTGAGCAATTTTCTTGATGACCTTATCGCCGAAAGGATGTCCAAAGTTATCATTTAAATATTTGAAATTATCAATATCCAGCATCATGACACAAAATTTTTCGCCGTAAGATTTTCCCAGGGCGTCAATGTGTGCATCAATACTTCTTCTGTTGCTAATCCCGGTAAGAGGATCAATCCTCGAGGCATTTTTAAAAAATAACTCTCTTTTCGATAAATTGATCAGGTTATTCAGGAAAGCATAAACCAATGAGATATAGAGCAAACTCATAATGGTTTTAATAATGGCCAGCTCCCAATATCCGTTTTCATTAAGAATGTTGATATGTATGAGTAAATTGAACGCCTGTGCAAGACAGTATGAGTAGAGAACGTATCTGACCCCCATCAGTCCTTTAATATTAAAAACCATGAGCAAAATAAAATACACCAGCGAAAATGCATCATAGAATGTCGATGCACCAAATAAAAAGACAGTACTCACAATCAGACTGGCAAAAAACGTCGGGTATCCAAAAATAATGAACCCAAAAGTGACAGGTGATATCACGACACTGTAGATGCTGGTACTGTGCTGCTCACCGATCTTGAACAAATAAATGCTAGCTATCCCCAGGATAATTCCTAGCAATATTTTCAACGACAGGTATTTACCTAAAGCAGATTTATAGTTTATCAAAGGAATGGATATGCAGGTATAAGTGATACATATACCGACGAGCGTGTTTATAAACGTTAACTCAATGAAGTCCATAACAAGGTAGCCACTTTAATAAAATCTCCTGAAGGAGTGTATCTTTTCCGATTTGAACTAACAAGAAATTACATCTGCCAGAAGATTTACCGGCCTTAAGAAATACTCGTTGGTAATACACGCGAAGTGCACTGCACTTTGGCAGAAATCTTAATTCATGCAACAAATTATCTTGCCGATCTTTGAAACAGGCGATTTTATAACTAAAAAAACCTCTTCAATCTGGATCTTATATTTACGAGATAAAATTCACAATGATTAATACCTCTAAAGTATCAGCAAGGTAATAGCTAAAAAATAAAACCTGCCTTGCGCTTTTTTACCCTGCCTCACGCTTATGCATTCTCATGCTAATAATGTGGATGTTTATCACTTATTACGATTTACAGCCATATCTGACCACATCCTATTAATTTCGCTCTGCGTCTTGCCATTTCTCACACAACGAAACTGACTTTATCTGAAACGCTTCGGTGTTCAATATTAATCCTGTCAGACGGTCCTGATGGATAAATGAAACCAACGGACGGAATGGCAGTGAATAAATTTGATTTAATTTTATTTGAAAATAACGAGGTGGTTTATGAGTACGTTAAATGACAATACATTACAGGAACAACCGGGTGTTCATTCAAGTATCTGGACACGAGCAGATGCTTTAAAAGTGAATGAAAATGATCCCACCACAACTCAACCGTTGGTCAGCGCCGACTTCCCGGTAATGAGTGATACTGTTTTCATCTGGGATACCATGCCGCTGCGTGATATTGACGGCAAGGTACTTTCGGTGAATGGCTGGTCCGTCATTTTCACGTTGACCGCTGACCGTGAGCCGAACAACCCTGAATATGTTGATGCTAACGGTAATTATGATATTGCACTGGACTGGAATAACCGTCATGGTCGGGCAAAAATGTGTTTCTGGTATTCCAAAACGGGGAAGAACTGGAAATTTGGTGGCCGCGTGATGAAGGAAGGGGTTTCTCCAACGACACGCGAGTGGGCGGGTTCCCCTATTCTGCTCAACAATCAGGGCGACATTGATTTGTATTACACAGCCGTCACTCCCGGGGCTACGATTGTAAAAGTTCGGGGACGCGTTTCAACCACCCGTAAAGGCGTTACTCTTACAGACTTTACCGACGTGAAGGCCTTGTTCGAAGCTGACGGTAATCTTTACCAGACCGAAGCACAAAATCCGTACTGGGGCTTTCGCGACCCGTTCCCGTTCCGTGATCCGAAAAGCGGCAAGTTATATATGTTGTTTGAGGGGAATGTGGCGGGAGTGCGAGGCAGCCATATTGTCGGGCCAGACGAAATGGGTGACGTTCCGCCGGGTTATGAAAATGCTGGCAACTCGCGTTATCAGACGGGCTGCGTAGGCATTGCAGAAGCCGATGACGACACGGGCGACAGCTGGACATTGCTCCCGCCTCTGGTGACCGCCGTTGGCGTAAACGACCAGACTGAGCGCCCACATTTTGTATTCCAGGACGGTAAATATTATCTGTTCACCATCAGCCATAAATTTACCTATGGTGACGGGCTGACCGGCCCGGATGGTGTTTATGGTTTTGTCAGTGACGAGATTTTCGGGCCTTATACTCCGCTCAATGGCTCTGCACTGGTGCTGGGTAATCCACCCTCTCAACCCTTCCAGACCTACTCACATTACGTCATGCCCAATGGATTAGTGACCTCATTCATTGACAGCGTTCCTTCGGATAAAGCCACCACCGGCATGGATTATCGTATTGGCGGCACGGAAGCGCCGACGGTCAAAATCAAGATCAAAGGTGACCGCACGTTTGTGGTCGATGAATACGATTACGGATACATTCCGCCAATGGCTGACGTGGTAATTAAAGCGTGATCTACTGAGCCATTCTGGCCTGCGTTAACCTTCGCATGCCCTTACCACGCCCGGTGCACTGCATCGGGCGTTCTTTCATTCCACGCGGTTACGCACATTGAGAAGTCCTATTTCTCAAATCCCATCACCAGGCTCAATGACGCGGGCAACACCGTCAGCGTCACAAAGGTGGCGATAATCAGTCCACCGATAATGGCATATGCCATCGGCCCCCAAAATACCTGTTCGGCAATCGGCAGCATCCCCAAAATCGCAGCGCAGGCCGTCAGCAAAATCGGCCTTGAACGGTGCTCAGCGGCAGCTTTGATGGCGTCATTGCGGCCCATTCCGGCAAGAACGTTATTGTCTGCTTCACTGATCAGGATCACCGCGTTACGGATAATCATTCCGGCCAGGGCAATCACTCCCAGCAAGGCGACGAATCCCATCGGCGTGCCTGTCGGCAACATGGCGAGCACAATGCCGATAAGCCCAAAAGGAGCCATCGATAATGCCAGCAACATGCGCGAAAAACGTTGCAACTGGATCATCAGCAAAACAAGCATCACGCATAGTGTGACCGGCAACACCGCGTAGACTGAACTGTTCCCCTTCTCTGATTCCGTCACCACGCCGCCCTCTTCGATTTTATAGCCCGGCGGCAACGACGCCCTGATACGCGAAATCTGTGGCGCGAGTTGCTGAGAAACCGTTTCCGCACGCAGCCCCGGCGCAATATCCGTCTGCACGGTAATGAACGGCAGCCGCTGGCGACGCCAGACAACCGGATCGTCAATCCCCCAGACCGGTGTGGCAACCTGGCTTAACGGGATTTTCTGCCCCGTGGCCGTGGTCAACATCAGCCCTGAAAGCGTCGTCACATCCTGGCGTTCGCGGTTATTTGCCCGCAGAACCACGTCGATCAGCCGGTTATTATCCCGGACAGTGGTTACCGTGCTGCCAGACCAGACGGTATGGAGCAACGCCGCGAGACTTTCTGAAGAAACGCCCGCTGCCCGCGCTGCCGTCTGATTCACCCGCAGCGTAATCACCCGCTCGGGCTCTCCGGCGGTCAGGTTCACATCGCGGGTTATGGCGCTGTTGCCCAGTGCGGCGGCAAGCCGTTGCGCCGCTATTCTGACTTTCGCGTAGTCCGGCCCGCTGACGCGATATTTCACTGGCCAGCCTACCGGCGGGCCGAGTTCCAATGGCGAGACCCGGCTGGTGATGTCGCTGAAATCTCGCGCTAACAGGGTTTCCAGCTGTGCCCGAAGAGTGTCCCTGTCCTCCAGACTTTTCGCCACAACCACCAGTTGCGCCGTGTTTTCGTTATCCAGTAAAACATCCATCGGCAGATAAAAACGCACAGCCCCCGACCCGACATAAGCCGAAAAGTGATCAACATTTTTGTTGCCTTGCAGCGTGTGTTCCAGCCGTTCTGTTTGCCGCGCGGTTTCTGTCTGGGACGCATTGGAAGGCAGGGTCAGGCTAACCAGCAGTTCCGGGCGGTCGGAGGCCGGGAAAAATTCGCCCTGCATAAACGTCGTTGCATACGCCGATATTCCGAGTAACAGGCAGGCGATGCCCAGCGTCATCCCGCGGTGATGCAGCACATAATTTAGCAGGCGCGGGTAGATGCGCATTAATGTGCCACTTTTTTTCGCCTGTGAAGCGGATTTTTCAGGCAAAAGCCACGTTCCGATCAACGGTGAAAAAAGTATGGCAACACCCCAGGAACACAGCAGCGCAATGAACACCACGGCGAACAATGAATAGCAATATTCGCCCGCGCTGGAGGCCGCAAAACCGACCGGAATGAACCCGGCAATCATCACCAGCGTACCGGTCAGCATCGGGAATGCGGTCGTTTCAAATGCGTGAGTTGCCGCACACCACAAAGTGTCCCCCGCCTCGATGCGTGACACCATCGCTTCGACGGTAATCATCGCGTCATCCACCAGTAATCCCAGCGCAATGATCAGCGCGCCCAGCGAAATACGCTGTAATCCTATTCCGGCCAGCATCATGCCAATAAACGTCATGGCCAGCACAATAGGGATCGCGGCTGCGACCACCAGCCCTGCGCGGGTGCCTAGCGAGACAAAGGACACCGCCAACACAATCACGACGGCTTCGATAAGCACCCGGATAAAACTGCTGACGGCCTGCGAAACCACGGCGGACTGATCCGCCACTTTCACCCTGTCAATTCCGTGCGGGAGACGCGTTTGAATATCTGCCATCCGTTCATTGAGCGTCTTGCCGAACGACAACATATTCCCGGAAGAAGCCATCGAAATCGCCAGCCCGATGGCCGGTTTCCCGTTAACCCGGAATGCCGGTGAAGGCGGCTCGGCATTCTCACGGCTGATAGTCGCGATATCGGTCAGCGGAATGAAGCGCCCGGCAAGGTGCAAGGTGACGGCCCGCAAACTTTGCTCAGACGTCAGGGCACCGCTAACGCGCAACGCAATGTTCTCGCGATCGCTGCGCAGGAAACCCGACGGCTCTACGGCGTTTTGCGCTTTCAGAGCATCGGCGACCTGTTGCAGGTCAATACCCATACCGGCGAGTTGCGCTGGCGAAAACGCAATCACGATGTTTTCCTCCTGCACACCGAGCAGGCTGGCTTTGCCCATGTCCGGCAGCGTCATCAGGCTGCGGCGGATGTCTTCCACACGGTCGCGCAACTCCCGCGGCGTGAAACCTTCCGCGGTAAAACCATAGATTGTGCCAAACGTATCCTCGAATTCATCGTTGACCGACGGTGCCTGAACACCGGCGGGTAAAGAAGGCGTAATATCCTGCATTTTTTTACGCACCTGATACCAGATCCCGGCGACCGCAGACGGCGGCGTGTCATCGCGCAAGTTAACGAAGATCACCGACTGTCCGGCGTGCGTATCGCTCTCCACGTAATCAAGATACGGAATTTCCTGTAATTTTTTTTCCAGCGTGTCGGTGACCAGATTGACCGTATCCTCCACGGTGGCACCCGGCCAGGTGGCAGACACCACGGCGGTTTTAATGGTAAATGCCGGATCTTCGTTACGGGGCAATTGCACGTAACTGATAATGCCTGCGGTCATTAACAGGAGCATAAGAAAGGCCATCAGCGGCTGATGGGCTAGCGCCCAGGCAGAGAGGTTAAATTTGCTGACCCGCAATGAAGGCTTCATTCGCAGCCCTCCCCGAGGGTCACTTTTTCACCGTCACGCAACTGACTCACCCCGGCAATCACTACCGTTTCGCCGGGGCTGACGCCCGTTTTGACAAAGATTTCTGAAGTGCTGTAACGCCCTAATACCACCGGTCGCAGGTGCAGCCTGAGGGTTTTGGTATTCACGACAAAAATGGCGGGCTGCCCCCCGGCGCGGGTCAGAGCGGTGGCAGGAAGGGCTACCGTTGATTCCTCTGAAGCGTGAAGGATGAGCTGCACGCTGGCGCCCAGTGCCAGCGCAGGCGGCGGGTTGTCGAGCGTGATGCGAACGCGCCAGGTCCGGGTTTGCGGGTCGGCCTGCGGGCTGATATCCCGTAAATGCCCCTGCACGACCAACGATGGATCCGATAGCAAAGACACGGCAAACACATTGCCGGCGTGGGCAGAAACGGCCTGCGTGCCGGCCACATCAAAGACCGCATCGCGCCCGTCGCCCGACGCCAGTGTCATTACCGTTTGTCCGGCGGTAACGAACTGACCGGCCGAGGCGTTGACCTGCGTAATCACCCCGTCCGCCGGAGACGTCAGTTGTGACCAGCCGAGGTTCTCACGGGCAGTTTTCAGCGAATCTTCACTGCTCTGACGCCGTGAACGGGCCGCCTGCCAGTCTGACTGCGCGCTATCGAGCTGCGAACGGGCGATGGCGCCGCCCGGCATCAGCAACTTCATGCGTCTGAGATTGAGCGAGGCCAGCTGTTCCGCTGCGAGGGCGCTGTCGAGATCGGCCTGCGCGCTGCTGAGCTGGTTCCGGCGGGTGTCCGGTTCCTGTATGGCTAACACCTGCCCGGCCGTCACGCGCTCACCGACATCGGCCTGTCGGGTCAGTATGCGCCCTTCGAGCCGGAAGCCGAGTAACGTCTCTTCATGAGGCCGTATTTCGCCGGTCTGGATAAACAAACCGGAAGCTTCCGGAGAAGGTGCGATAACCACGCGCACCGGCCTGACGGGAGCCGCCTGTTTATGCGTTTTATCGCCACAGCCGGACACCAGCGCGGCAACGAACAGCAGGAATACAGCGGGAATAAACGGCCACAAGCGGTCACAGGCAGCCAGATGGCGCAGCGCGTGGCGTGCATAATCAGTAAAAGTAGCGGACATGACAGACTTCCTGAATTGAGATGCCGCTATTCAATCCACTCACTGTCCAGATTCCCGCGATATTTCATCAAGGAACCGTCAAGACACACACTTTTTTATTGTCCGCCTTCCGGCTGAGGAAAACTGACCGTAATTAACAACCCGCGAGGCGCTTTCTGCGCTGCCCGAATGCTGCCGCCGTGGGCTTTACAAATTGCCCGGGCAATGGATAATCCTAATCCGCTGCCGCCGGAATGCCGCGCGCGGGAAGATTCCGCCCGGCTAAAACGTTCAAACATCACCGGCAGAAATTCGGCATCCACGCCCGGCCCGTGATCTTCAAAAGTAATCTCAACGCTGGTTTTCGTGTGCAAAACCGAAATATCCAGCCGGTGCCCTTCGTGCGCATAACGCAGCGCATTTTCCATCAGAATGGTCATTACCTGCCCGAGCCGGAACGGATCGCCGACATAAAGGCACGGAACATCAGGCGTCACGACAATATCAAACCCGGCATCCGCTGACTGAGGTTTGAGCCAGGCCACGCGCTCACGCAGCAATTCAGCCAGATCCAGACGGGTTTTACTGAGATTGAGCTGACCGGCGTCCGCCAGTGAAAGCAAATGCAGCTCGTCAATCAGCCGGTTCAGATGCAAAAGCTGTTTCATGACCATCTGCAACTGACGCAGTTCCGGCTGGAATACGCCGTCAAGCATCCCCTGCAAACGCCCCACCGCCGCCGTCAGAGGCGAGCGAAGTTCGTGCGCCATCGCCACATGCGACGCCCGCAGTTCCCGCTCATAGCGCGAAAGCTGCAACATCATGGCGTTAAAATCGTCAGTGAACTGATTAAGCTCTGCCGGGGCATTTTTGACCGGCTCGGCTCGCGTATTGAAATCCCCTTTCGTGACTGCCCGCGCCACCTGCGCCAGGCGGCTGAACTGTAATGAAAGCGGACGCGCGGCTTTTAAACCCAACAGGGCAATAAAAGGGATCACCACGACAACCAGTATGCCGACCATCATCCAGTCGGCAGACGCGATAGAGGGATCCGAATAACGCGCCCCCCAGCCCTGATCCACAATCTCATGAAAGCGTGCCAGATTGAGCTCAGGGTTAGTGCGCAATACCTCAAATTCCGCCCGCATGGCCGGGGACATATGGTGCAATACCCAGAGGTTCTCAATGACAAACCGCAGCCACATGCACAGCGCAATCAGAACAACGCTGCCGATAGCCAGCGTCAGGATACGGACACAAATCCAGCGCCACAGGGACTGATCGTGTGAGCCACTCATGGTTGACGGAACCGGTAGCCCACGCCACGCACGTTGACCAGCACATTCACGACCCCGGCGGATTCCAGTTTTTTGCGCAAGTTATAGACGTGTGTATCCACCACCCTTTCCAGCGCCTCACTTTCCGGCAGGCAATGTTCGAGCAGATATTGCCGTGAGAACGGGCGCGTCGGCGCACGCATTAATGTGCTCAGAACACCGAATTCTGTGGGGGTTAAATCCAGATAACGCCGTTCACCCGATGCTGACCGGACGGAAGCAGTGAGCGCATCGACATCGACGTCGAGCCCCTGCCAGCACAAAACGGACGGTGTCACCTCGTTGCCCGACGCCACACGCCGTAATACCGCCTGCACCCGCGCCACGACTTCGCCGGGGTTGTAGGGTTTGACGACATAATCATCCGCACCAAACCGCAGCGCACCAATTTTATCCGGCATATCCCCCATCGCGGTCACCATGATGACCGGTGTACTGCTTTCGCGGCGGACAGACGCCAGAACGTCCGTGCCTCGCATCCCCGGCAGCATCACATCCAGTAAAATCAGGTCAGGCTTCCAGCGCTGCGCACTCTCCAGCCCCGACAGTCCGTCACCGGCAATCTGCACTTCATAACCTTCACGCTTCAGATAAGCATCAAGAACGTCTGCCGCATCAGCATCGTCTTCAATGATCAGGATCCGTTTTGTCTGCATGTTTATCGCCTTGACTGTTTCTTCATAAATCCCAGACAGTATATTGACACTGCCTCTGCATACTCCGGTTTCAGACGCGGCTGCAATCCGCTACGAACCATACGGTTGGGTGATGAGGAACCACAATGATATCCAGAAAACTTATGCTGCACATTACCTGTTTCACCGTGTCCGCAACAGTGCTGCAGGCACTGGCCGATGACAACACTTCGCCTGCACAAACGTTTACTGTCGGGATAGGCGCACAAAGCGCGCCACGTTACAGCGGCTCGGATGAGCGTCACTGGCTGGTTGCGCCGGTCATCCAGGCGCGAGACAACGCCGTGTTCTTCGATTCGCTCAAAGGCGTGGGATATGACCTGCAGGCCGAGAACGGTCTGTATCTTGAACATACGGTGGGCGTCAGCCTGGGGCGAACAGACCGGAATTCGACCTGGCGCGATGGCTCAGAAAAACTGAAAGGTATGGGGAATATTGATGTGGCCGTCAATACCGCCATCGCCATCGGCTGGTCAGCGACGCCGTGGCTTTCTTTCGAAGGCAAAACCACGCTTCCCCTGAGTGACGGGCAAGGCGTGCAGTATCAGACGTCAGTGACATTACTGCCGGTGCAAAATAATACCGACACCGTCGCATTCCAGTCGGCAGCCCTTTTTGGCGACCGGCGCTACATGAATACCTTTTACGGCGTGAGCAGAAAGCAAAGCGATCGGACTGACTTTGCCCCTTATCAGGCCGCCGGAGGATTTTATGGCGTGGACACCAGCCTGACCTGGAGTCACACGTTCACCCCAAACTGGGGCGGTGTCGTCAGCGCGGATTACACCTGGCTGGGCGATCATGCGGACAAAAGCCCCATCGTTGAACAACGCGAGGGCACCACCGTCAATTTCGCCGTGCTTTATACGTTTTAAGGAAGCGGCCATCGGCGTAGCCATCCATAGCAAAAACGCCCGCTCAGGTTTCCTGAGACGGGCGTTTTGTTTTACGGCATTCTGCTAATCGTGCTTACCCTTTCAAATCGATAGCCTGCGCCAGAACCGCCGTCCCGTTCATCCGTCCATAACTGATCATGTCTATAGCAGCAACCGGTCTTGTCCCCTGCGTGACTGTTTCAACTCGCGCTTTCAGATACGCCACCTGCGGCCCGAGCAAAATCACGTCTGCTTTCGCCCACTCTTCGTTCAGGCGAACATCAGGAATGGCCCAAATCTCAGCCTCAATATTTTGCTCTTTCGCGGCAGCAGTCATTTTGCCCATCAGCATGCTGGTCGACATCCCTGCATTGCACACCAGAAGAATTTTGATCATGGTTACATCCTTTTAAGAGTGAGTTGCCTGCGCCATCGCGACGCGTTCAGCAAATTTGAGGAACGGCAGATAGAACATGACGGTCAGCGCGATCAGCACGCCCTGCAAAATCGCAGCACGCCAGTCACCGCCGGTCGCCAGAAACCCGGAAAGCAACGGCGGCGTGGTCCACGGGATCTGCACGGTGACATGATTAATCCATCCCCACGCGGTGGCGTAATAGGCGATCGTCAGGCTGAAAACCGGTGCCAGCACGAACGGAACGATCAGCGCCGGATTAAATACGATCGGCAACCCGAAAATAATCGGCTCGCTGATATTAAAAAGGCACGGCGCGGTCGCCATTTTGGCGATGTCGCGGTAATCCTTTTTACGGCTAAAAATGAAGATGGCAATCAGTAAACCAATGGTGTTTCCCGAACCGCCCATCACGCCAAACGTGTCCTTAAACGCCATACAGATTATGTTGGGAATTTCCTGATGCTGCGCAAAAGCCAGCGTGTTCTCCTGCATGTTGTTCAGCAGGAAAGGATCCAGCACCGCGCCGGAAATCACGCCCTGATGGATGCCTACCGAGAAGAAAAGATTGGCGACGGTGGTGATAAACAAAAAGCCCGGCAGACTGGTGGTAACGGATTTCAGGGGTTGCTGGATGAGCGTCGCAATCAGGGTATTCACGTCCAGGCCACTCAGCGTTTTGATAGCAAACGACCCGGCGGCAAAGCAGATCATGGTCAGCATCACCGGGATCAGGGTGTTGAACGAATTGATGACCGCGGGCGGAATTGCGCCGCCGCTGATATTGACCTGCAAACGTTTATTCCCTGCCAGACGGATAAACAGCGACGTCACCATCAGCCCGGTCAGAATGCCGACAAACATCCCGGCAGATCCGGTCGAGGCGAAACTGATGCCGCCGGTCACTTCCACCGGTTGCTGTGAAACCAGCGCCGTCAGGTGGACGGTTTCAGGCATAAAAATCACCACTACGGAAACCGATAGCAGCACCGGCGCAATAGCGTTCTGGTAGTTTTTGTTCTGACACAGGTGATACGCGCCTGCCGCCGCAATCAGAATGGAAATGAAATTCAGCGAGCCGTTGACGACAGAATTGCCGATGGCCTGAATCTCGGTCAGACGCATCGGTTCAACAAATCCCGACAATATCCCGTCAGGTTTCAATAAGGTGTTATTGAGCAGCACCATCAATCCGGCCAGGACAAAAAATGGCATCAGTGAGGCAAATGCATCGCGTAATGAACGCAGATGTACCTGACCTCCAATATGCTGGGCGACCAGCACGGCGTTATCCATCAGTTTCATGATTATTTCCCTATCAGAATTCGGTATAGAATCCGTCGAATTCAAATCCATTTTCATCGCTGAGTTTCTTATAAAACTCACCGCTTAATTTAAGCGTGCGTATTTGTGTACTGAGATCTACTGCCACCAGCCCGTAGCGGTTTTTATACGCATTAATCCAGGACCAGCAATCAATAAATGTCCACAGATGATATCCGTTGATATTACAACCTTCACTGATTGCCTGATGTACATAGGTCAGATGGTTTTTGATATATCCGATTCGATAAGTATCCTGAACCTGGCCGTCATTAATAAACCGCTGTTCATCGGCAACCCCCATACCATTTTCAGAAATAAAGGATTCAATATTGCCGTAATTATCACGGATATCGATGCAGAGATCGTAAATTCCTTTTTCGTAAATTTCCCAGCCGCGATGAGGATTAAAACGGCGCCCCGGCATCACATAACTTTCGAAGAACCATTCAGGCATAAACGGGGATTGCGGATTCACGGCGGCAGAGCGCGCTTTGACCCGGCGCGGCTCGTAATAATTCAGGCCAAGGATCTGCACGGTATTGTCGCGGATGACGGCTAAATCGTCCGGCGTGTAGGACGGTAAATGGTGGTATTGTTCCAGCGTATCAATCAGTTTTTTCGGGAACGTGCCTTTAACGGACGGATCGAGGAAGCTGCGATTGTAGAACAAATCAGCGTATTCCGCCGCCTGTTTATCAAAGCCGTTTTCACTGCGCGGATACGTCGGGCTCAGGTTAAGGATAATGCCGATTTTACTGGTCAGGTCGTGGCGTTTAAACGCTTCAATAGCTTTGGCGCTCGCGAGAATCGTGTTAAAAGCGACCTGCACACCACGCTGAAAATCGACGACATTCGGGTAATGAAAATCTTCCATATACCCGCCGAGCACAGGCCCCAGCGGTTCGTTAAAAGTAAACCAGTGGAAGACCAGATCGCCGAATTCAGTGAAACAGGTATCGGCGAAACGGACGTAAGCCTCCACCACCTCGCGACTTTCCCAGCCGCCTTTTTGCATCATGCTTTCTGGCATATCGAAGTGGAATAAATTGGCAAACGGCTTAATGCCGTTTGCGTTCATTTCCGACAGCATATCGCGGTAAAAAGCGATGGCCTGAGGGCAGACGTCCCCGTCTCCCTGCGGGAATAACCGCGCCCAGGAAATCGACAGCCGGAAAGAGTTATGTCCGGTTTCCTTCATCAGCTGAATATCTTGCGGGTAACGGTTAAAGAAATCCGTTGTAGTATCGGTGTTCACGCCCTGATAAAAACGATTCGGCTCTTTATCCCACGACATATCCCATTGCGTACGCCCTTTGCCGGTATTTCCCCTGCCTTCTGCCTGCTCTGCCGACCATGCACTTCCCCACCAGAATCCATCAGGAAAATTAAGAAATTTCTTGTCGTGATGCATTACGCCATCCTTTATTAGCCACTGCTGCCGGTTATTTTTTAAATTCCGTTTACTGAACTGCGTCAGCATAGAATTAAACCTAGACCTATAAATAAATGATTCAGGGTTTTATTTATTTCTGTGAACTGTTTCCAATTTCAACTTCAAGGCACTATTGAATTTCAGGCGTCCGGCATACTCTTGGGAAAATAGTCGACCCCATGCTAATTCATAACTTTAAAATATGAATTTCTATAATTTAATATAAATTTAGTATTATTAATGTCAGGTTATCATTTTTAGAACCTGTGAATTGCCCGCAGAGAACAGCCACCGTTTACTAAATCGTCACCCTGAATGCTCTGTGAGCGTCTGACACAAAACACCGAAATTCTGCTTGACCCTTCGGGACTGCCTCCCTATAGTAGCGCCCCGTTGCAGCGCTTGCGGTGTAACAAATCCGGTGAGGTGTCTGAGTGGCTGAAGGAGCACGCCTGGAAAGTGTGTATACGAGTAATCGTATCGAGGGTTCGAACCCCTCCCTCACCGCCATATAAAAGAAAAAGGTTCTGATGAAAATCAGAACCTTTTTCTTTTGCAACAAACCGAAAGTTAGTATTTAAATCCTTTATAACCAGTCGCATTCATCAAACATTGCTTCCATGACATCCTCCGGCGACTTTGGTCATTACGTTTTCACGTTGTGAAAACATGTAATAAATTCAACATCCTGCTGAATCCACTGCTCACAAAATACGCAGAATAAAACCGACTAGCAATACTGTATGAACAATTCGGGAATGCGCCTCGCAAAAATCTACATCTTCACCAGCATCAGTCCGGCTCTCAGCCCCGGCGCGACATTCGGGTTCGGAAACAGCACCACTTCTTCCTCTTCTTCCACCCGATAGGTTTTCCCGGTTTCTTTGGCGATCACGAAGCCTTTTTTATAAGGCGTAAAATTCAGTGCAGCCGCGGGAACAAACAGTTGGAAATCTTCCTTCGCGCGGATCACGTCCTGTACCACACGGTAATGCAGCAGTGGTTCACCAGTTTCACGGGCAGGCAGAGGCTCGCCGCTGACCAGCGTTTCCAGTCCGCAGCGGATCCCCGTGAACTGCGTGTGATCGTTGCTACCGAATGGCAACGCTTTACCCAGTTCTAATGTGCAACTGTCGGCCTGAAACACTTCACTGCTGAAATGCGTAAAGGTACCGCCCGGTGAACGGTGATGCACCAGCGCGTCGAGACCGCACGCACTGAGCCACGCCAGCATTGCTTCGCTTTTCGGTCTGGCCTGTAACGGCAACAGCCCGAAGCGCACATGCAGGGAACCGCGAATAGCGGTGTGCAAATCATAATGAAAACGATGTACGGCACCCGCCGCCGTGGCGCTGCGGTAAAACAGCGCCATCGCCTGCTCGAGTTCCTGCGCGCGTCGTGTTTCCTCATTCGGGGTATAACGTGCGTGACGTCCGCCAAACATGCGGTTCATATCGGCAACAGCAAACCGCTTATTGAGTCGCATGGACGGCGGGTTGCCCAACAACACCAGCAACCGCACCCGCAGCGCTCTTGCGCCGGAAAGCAGTTCGCGGGTCAGCTGATTCAGCAGTTCTATCGGCGCCGTCTCATTGCCATGAATCCCCGCCGAAATCACAACGGCGGTGTCACAAGGCACACGCGGTGTCAGTTCGAGAATGCCCTCACCGCGCCACTGCCAGTCCAGCGTTTCGGTTTGTCCGGCCGGTTCAGTGACCGGCTCGCCCGCCAGCGTCACCGCTAACAAATCAAACATAACTCACTCCTTTGAGGGTCAGCGCTGGAACGGGTAAATGGCACCCAGCCCGAGAATATTGGTGAGTTCATCCAGCGCAGTGCGCACTTCGGTCAGCAGTTGCGGATCCGCCAGATCTTTGGCCTGCATGCGGTCACGGTAATGCGTATCCACCCACGTATTCAGGCGCGCAAACTGGCTGTCACTCATGATCGACGCCACATTCACCGCGTTCAGCTCATTCCGGTTCAGCGCCACGCGCAGCCGCAGACAGGCCGGGCCGCCGCCGTTGCGCATACTTTCACGTAAATCAAACACTTCAATCTGATTAACCGGCCCGCCGCTTTCAACTAATTCGGACAAATAGGCCCAGACGCCGCTGTGCTGGCGTGACTCTTCCGGCACCACTAACAACATTTTGCCGTCGGATTTGGTCAGCAACTGGCTGTTGAAAAGGTAGGTTGCCACGGCGTCATCCAGAGAAACTTTCGCCTGCGGCACTTCAATCGGCTGGAAATCCAGTTCAAGTGCAGTCATTTTGCGGCGGATTTCACTGAGCGCGCTGGCCGTATTCACAAACGCCTGCTGATGATGGAAAAGCACGTTGCCGTTACTGACCGAAATCACGTCGTTATGGAAAACGCCGCTGTCGATTGCCTGCGGATTTTGCTGGATAAATACCGTTCTTTTTTCATCGAGCTGATGCAAACGCGCCACCGCGTCACTGGCCAGACGCGTCTGGCGCGCAGGATAACGCACTGGTTCGTTTTCGCCGGTCACCAGCCCGTCGCGGCCATACACAAAAACCTGCACGCCAGGTTTGTCATACGCCCCACATAACCGGTTATGGTTGGCGGCACCTTCATCGCCTAAAGCAGCTACCTGCGGCAGCGCTTCGTGATGCGCAAAATAGCGATCCGCATGGAACGTCGCGCGCAAAATGGCTGACGTGGTTTCGGCTTCTATCGCCCGGTGGAATTTATTATTCAGATTAGCGACGGTGAAATGTACGCGCCCGTCGCCGCTGTCCGCCGATGGGGAAACCGTCGCCGCATTCGCCACCCACATGGATGATGCGGAGCTCAGCGACGACAACAGACGCGGCGAATACGCCTGCGCTTTTGCCAGCACTTCGCGGTCGCTGCCGCCGAATCCCATCTTGCGTAACGTGCTGAGATGCGGCCGTTCGTGCGGCGGCAAAATCCCCTGCGCAAAGCCCAGATCGGCCAGCGCTTTCATTTTCCGCAAACCCTGCTTCGCCGCCAGACGCGGATTAGCGACGGCATTCTGGTTTTTAGTCGAGGCTTCGTTGCCAAAAGACAGCCCGGCGTAATGGTGCGTTGGCCCGACGAGTCCATCAAAATTTGCTTCACATCCAGACATTCCAGCTCTCCTCAGGTTGTGCGAAAATCAACACCCGGCGACAGCGTCGCAGGAAGTTCCAGCTTGTCTGTTTCCAGCGAGGCCATCGGCCACGCGCAGTAATCCGCAGCATAATAAGCGCTCGGGCGATGGTTACCGGAAGCACCAATACCGCCGAATGGCGCATTGCTCGATGCCCCGGTTAGCGGTTTGTTCCAGTTCACAATCCCCGCCCTTGCTTCCAATAATAGCTGCTCAAACTGAACGCGCTCTGCAGAAATCAGCCCCGTCGCCAGCCCGAAGCGGGTCTGATTAGCGAGACGGATGGCGCTATCAAAATCGCTGTAACGGTAAATGCTCAGCAGCGGGCCAAAATATTCTTCATCCGGAATGCCGGCCACGCCGGTGAGATCAATAATCCCCGGCGTCAGCACCGTATTCAGCGGATCCGGACGCGTCAGCAGCAACAGCGGTTTGCCGCCGAGCGCCAGTAATTCGTCCTGCGCTTTCAGCATGTTGCGCGCTGCGGCATCCGAAATGACGCCGCCCATAAACGGTTGCGGCTCGTCATTCCAGCCGCCCACGCGCAGTTGCATCGTGACATCCAGCAGGCGCGCGATAAACGCATCACCCGCCGCGCCCTCTTTCACCAGCAAACGGCGCGCGCAGGTACAACGCTGCCCGGCAGAAATAAAAGCGGACTGAATGGTCAGATTAACCGCGGCATCGATATCCTCTACCGGTTCAACAATCAGCGCGTTATTGCCGCCCATTTCCAGCGCGAGAATTTTCTCTGGCTGCCCCGCCAGCTGGCGATGCAACTGATAGCCCGTGCCCGCGCTGCCGGTAAACAGCAACCCGTCGATATTCCCGCAGGCCGCCAGCGCTTCGCCGGTCGTGCGCCCGCCCTGCACCAGATTCAGCACGCCTTCCGGTAAACCGGCCTGCTGCCAGAGTTTCACGGTTTCTTCCGCAGTTTTCGGCGTCAGCTCGCTGGGCTTGAAAACGAGGGTATTGCCCGCCAGCAATGCCGGAACGATGTGACCATTTGGCAGATGTCCGGGGAAGTTATACGGCCCGAATACCGCCAGAACGCCGTGCGGACGGTGGCGTAATACCGCTTCTCCGTCCGGCATCGCGGTGTGTTTTTCACCGGTACGCTGCTGATTGGCTTCCAGAGAAATGGCCACTTTACCGATCATCGCCTGGATTTCTGTCAGCGTTTCCCAGCGCGGTTTGCTGGTTTCCTGACTGATGATTTCCGCCAGACGGGTTTTATGTTCGGTCAGTAAATCCGCAAAACGTTTAATCACCTCGCTACGTTCCGCCAAGGTTTTACGTGCCCACGCCGGAAATGCCGTGCGTGCTGCCGTGCAGGCCATTTCCACGTCTTGCGCGTCAGCGCTCAGTGCCGACCACAACAACGTGTTATCCGCCGGATTGGTTTTGCTGAGCTGCGCGCCTTGCCCGCTGCGCCACTGGCCCTGAATAAAGAGTGCGGGTTGCATCATGCGAGACTTTCCTTTTTTTGAAATTGTGTCGGTTGGGTGGCGCTGCTGCCGGGGAAAAGTGCCACGGCGCGCAGGCTGTCGCCTTCACGAACACCGAGCATGTCTGCTTCGCGGGCGTTTAACTGAACAGATTCCGGCGAATCGCTGCCCGGGATTAGCAAAGCGCGGAAATTCTGGTACTGCTCGTTGGCGACCAGATATTGCGGCTCGTCACGGTCGGCGCGATGTTCTGCCAGCCGGACCGGCAACAGGCGGCTTTCTCTGACGGCGCGCAGCGAATCAATTTCGCCTTCCAGCGTCGGGCCCGCGTCAAAAATATCGACATAACCTTCGTAGCGCAGCCCTTCGCCTTCCAGCACGGCGCGCGCCGGTGCGGTTTGCGGATGGACAGCACCAATCACTTCCCTCGCTTCGTGGCTGAGCAGTTCGGTGTACAGCGGATGTTTCGGCATCAGTTCGGCGATAAAAGACTTTTGCCCCATACCGGTCAGTCGGTCAGCCTCGGCGAATTCCATACCGAAGAAATGCCGCCCGACGCTGTCCCAGAACGGAGAACAGCCGTTGTCGTCGGACATCCCGCGCATCTCCGCAATCACCTTACGGGAGAAATATTCGCGGAAAGCCGCCAGAAACAGAAAGCGCACTTTTGATAACAGCTGGCCGTTTTTCCCGTGGCGATAATCCGGATCGAGGAACAGCGTGCAAAGTTCGGTATAACCGGTGTGGTCGTTGCTGAGAAACAGCGTCGGCACCGGTTTGTAGATATTCAGGCTTTTTGAGGCGTGAACCAGTGTGCCGAGGCGAAAGTTATACCAGGGTTCGCTCAGCCCGACGGCCACTTCGATGGCGCTGACGCCCACGACTTTTTCAAGTTCCGTGTCTTCGAGCACAAACAAATAACCCTGTTCGGCTTTCTCAAGGCGACCTTCCCAGGTCGCCACCGAACGCTCAATGCGTCCGCGTAAATGCGCTTCATCCTTGGGCAAAGACGTTAAACCGATGCCGGTTTTGCCTGACAACAGCAGGATATCGGCGAGATCGCCGGGCCGCACAGGTCGAATCAACATCATGATGCTCTACCTCTTTCATCCCAAAGCTTATTTATGTCAGACCATCACACGCAAAGGCGCGCCACGGCGCGTTCCAGGCGGTTCAGCCCTTCTTCAATATCTGCACCCGGAATAATCAGCGACGGCGCAAAGCGCAGCACGTTTGGCCCGGCAATCAGCGCAATCAGCCCTTCTTCGGCTGCCAGCGTATTCAGCTGTTTTGCCTGATCTTTATAGCGCTCACTCATCACCGCGCCGAGCAGCAAACCTTGACCGCGCACTTCGCTGAAAACGTGATAGTGGTCGTTGATACGTTTCAGACCGTCGATAAACCACTGATGACGTTTTTGCACGCCCGACAAGACTTCCGGCGTATTGATCATCTCAAAAACCTTACCCGCCACCGCCGTCGCCAGCGGGTTACCGCCGTAGGTGGTGCCATGCGTGCCCGGTTGGAACAATACGGCATAACGGTCGGTGGTCAGCATCGCCCCAATCGGAAAACCGCCGCCGAGTGCTTTGGCACTGGTTAAAATATCCGGCACCACGCCGTAGTGCTGGTAGGCGTACAGTTCACCGGTGCGGCCCACGCCGGTCTGAACTTCATCAAAAATCAGCACCGCCTGATGTTTGTCGCACAGCTCGCGCAGCCCTTGCAGGAATTGCGCATCGGCAGGCACCACGCCGCCTTCGCCCTGAATCGGCTCAACAATCACGGCACAGGTACGCGAAGAAATCTGGCTGGCAACGGCGGCCAGATCGTTAAACGGCAGATGCGTGATGGCCGGTGGCAACGGCGCGAAATCTTCGGAATATTTCGGCTGACCGCCAGCGGTGACGGTGAACAACGTGCGGCCGTGGAAGGCGTTTTTGAAGGCAATAATCTCGTTCTTATCGCCACCGGCTTTATGTCCGTACAACCGCGCCAGTTTGAGCGCCGCTTCATTGGCTTCCGCACCGGAATTACAGAAAAAAACTTTGTCGGCAAAGGTCGCGTCGATCAGTTGTTTTGCCAGACGCAGCACCGGTTCATTGGTGTAGCCGTTGCCCAGATGCCAGACTTTATCGGCCTGCTCATGCAACGTTTTACGAATTTCAGGGTGCGCATGTCCCAGCGCATTCACCGCAATACCGCCTGCAAAATCCACATAGTCTTTGTCCGCCTGATCCCACAGCCAGGATCCTTCGCCACGCACCGGAATAAATGCGGCCGGAGCGTAAACCGGCACCATCCAGTCATCAAAGTTCTGGCGGCTGACATTTTGCGGCTGCTGTTGGTGTTCCATATAAACCTCTTTATTAAGTCTCAGTGACTGGCTGAATTCAGGGTGACCGTTTCCCCCGGACTGGCAGGGAATGTAGTTATTAATTTGTTATTTAAAAGTTAATAAATAATCTCACTCAGTCACATCATAGATTGCAGTCTTCGTGCCAGCAAAGAGAAAAAGTGAATAAAAAAAGCGACACCCAGAAAAAACAACCACTTAATACCGCCCGTTATTCACTTAAATTGCATAAAAAATGAATAAAAGAAAAAATCCCCTTTTACAGCAACGAGGGAAAAGGAATGAGTATGCAGGGAATTATTTTGATTTCTGATGGCAGGTATTGTGCAGGATTGTGATCTGGCGCTTGCGCAGCAATGCACCGCGACAGCACATCGCCCGATAGCGGTGCAATCGCGCACCCGTTTGGGGCATTTCCTCCCCGTGACCGTGTTCACATTCTGCGCAAATAAAATCTTGTGATGGATTTTAAGAACACAAAAGTCCATCAGTTTTGTTTTATTGATGCGAAAATGTTGTTTAATTGTTATCAAATTGTATTTTTGTTATCGGTAACTACCATTCTCTCCGCGTTACCATGTCTGAAGTTCGAATTTATGAAACTTTAATTTAACCTTATTGATTATATAAATTAACAATTATGGGCTTTGATCACACTACGTTCACGAGCACGCGAAAACCGCTTTCCCGTTAAGTTAATCTCTGATTGCGGCATTTACCCCGACCGCCCCTACACAAACCCTCATAAGAAAGGTACAGACATGAAATTTAACCTCGCATTAGTCAGTGCATGTGTGGTTTCAGCATGCATGTTATTCACGACACCGGCTTTCGCTGCCAATAAGCCGTACGACATCGCCGTTGTGGCGAAAGTCACCGGCATTCCCTGGTTCACCCGCATGGAAGTCGGCGTAAAAGAAGCCGCGCAGAAGCTGGATGTTCACGCCTACCAGGTTGGCGGTTCGACGCCAGACCCGGCGCAGCAGGTGAAAGTGATTGAAGATCTCATCGCTAAAAAAGTGGATGCGATTATCGTGGTGCCGAACGACGCAAAAGTCTTAGAGCCGGTGCTGAAAAAAGCGCGCGATCAGGGCATCGTGGTATTAACTCACGAATCTCCGGATCAGCAGATTGGTCAGTGGGATATCGAAACCAT
This sequence comes from Rahnella selenatireducens, assembly GCF_046449555.1. Classification (NCBI taxonomy): domain Bacteria; kingdom Pseudomonadati; phylum Pseudomonadota; class Gammaproteobacteria; order Enterobacterales; family Yersiniaceae; genus Rahnella; species Rahnella selenatireducens. The sequence continues at coordinate 143,460 of NZ_JBKEZJ010000009.1, read as the reverse complement.
CGACAGCCAGAAATATGCCGAAGCCAACATGGATGAATTGGCAAAAGATATGGGCAGCAAAGGCGGTTATGCCATTTATGTCGGTTCCCTGACCGTGCCATTGCATAACGCATGGGCTGACGCTGCCATTAAATATCAAAAAGAAAAATACCCGGACATGCACGAAGTCACCTCACGTTTACCGGTGGCGGAAAATATCGACAAGTCCTACTCCACAACGCTGGATTTAATGAAAACCTATCCTGATCTGAAAGGGATTATCGGTTTCGGTTCACTCGGCCCGATCGGTGCCGGTCAGGCCGTACAGCAAAAACGTGCGAAAAATAAAATCGCCGTCGTCGGTATTGCGATGCCAGCGCAGGCCGCACCGTACCTGATGCGCGGTGACATTAAAAAAGTCCTGCTGTGGGATCCGAAAGATGCCGGTTACGCGCTGGTCACGGTTGCCGACCAGCTGTTGCAGGGTAAAGAAGTGACCAAAGATCTGAGCATTGATGGTTTAGGCAAAGCCGATGTCGATACCGAAAAACACGTGATTCGCTTTAATAAAATCCTCGAAGTGACACCGGATAACGCGAAATCACTCGGCTTCTAATTTTACGACTAAAGACCGATTTTACCGGAGATACATTATCTCCCGCGCCACACCAGGGGAATGAAACAAATAGGGCGATGTTTGTTGTGCCCTATTTGTTTCCCCAATATAAAAAAATCCCCCTAAATAATTCGGATTGCAGGAAGGCGGCAAGCGAGAGAATCCCGATGAGCTTACTTGAGTAAGTGATTCGGGTGAGCAAGCGCAGCCAACGCATCTGCAATTTGAAGTATGACGGGGTAAACGCTGCAAGGATAATGTGATGAACATGCTCACGCCCGCCGTTCCTGCTGAGGCATTTATCAGCCTCGAGAAAATCAGCAAAAAATTCCCCGGCGTATTGGCACTGGATAATGTCTCGCTCACCTTAAATAAAGGCGAAGTACATTGTCTGGCGGGCCAGAATGGCTGCGGAAAAAGCACAATTATTAAAGTCATTTCCGGCGTTTATCAGCCGGAAAAAGGCGCCGCGATTACGCTGGACGGCAAACTCTTTCATTCCTTAACGCCGCAACTCTCTTCTTATTACGGCATTCAGGTGATTTATCAGGATCTTTCTTTATTCCCTAATTTATCCGTCGCCGAAAATATAGCAATTCACCGCTATTTGCCGGGCGGCGATTTTTGGGTACATCGCGAGGCAATGCGCAAAAAAGCGATAGCGGCTATGCAACGGGTTGGGGTTTCTCTCGACCCGGATCGTAAAGTCGAAAAATTATCGATCGCCGACCGTCAGCTGGTGGCAATATGCCGGGCAATCGCTGCTGACGCCAGCCTTGTGATCATGGATGAACCCACCGCGTCATTGACCCGCACCGAGGTGAACGGCCTGCTGCGGGTGGTCAACGAGCTGAAAGCGGCGGGCATTTGCGTAGTGTTCGTCAGCCACCGATTAGATGAAGTGATGGAAGTCGCTGACCGGATCAGCGTCATGCGCGACGGTAAGCTGGTTGGCACCTATCCGGCCAGTTCGCTCGACAGCAATGAACTCGCCTTCCTGATGACCGGGCAGCGTTTTAGCTACAGCCATCTGCCGCACCGTGCACCCGCTGAAGCCACACCACTGCTGGAAGTCAGCCATCTGAGCCGCAAAGGCCAGTATCAGGATATTTCGCTGTCGCTGCGTCAGGGCGAGATTACCTCGATTATCGGCCTGCTGGGGTCGGGGCGCACCGAACTCTGCCTGAGCCTGTTCGGCATGAGCCCGCCGGACAGCGGTGAAATTCGCGTGAACGGCAACGCGGTGAAATTTCATAACAACCGCGACGCTATCCGTCACGGTATCGCCTATGTCTCGGAAGACCGCCTGACGCAAGGGCTGGTCATGGAGCAGTCGATTTACGACAACACGCTGGTGTCCATCTTCGACAAGTTGCACACCGCCACAGGCCTCATGGATCACCGCAAAGCGGCTGCTGTGGTGAACGATCTGATCCGCGACCTGAACATTAAAGTCTCGGACAGCGCGCTGCCGGTGAAAACGTTATCCGGCGGGAATGCGCAGCGTATCGCCATCGCCAAATGGGTGGCGACGCAGCCGCATATTCTGATTCTGGATTCGCCGACGGTCGGCGTGGATATCGCCAACAAAGAAGGCATCTACCGTATTGCGCGCGATCTGGCGGAGTCCGGCATGGCCGTTCTGATGATCTGCGATGAAATTCCCGAAGCTTATTACAACAGTCACCGCGTGCTGGTGATGCGCAAAGGCCAGTTGGTGGCGGAGTTTGCCCCGCACCAGAGCAGCGAAGCGCAGATTGCGGAGGCAATCAATGGATAACAAAAAGCTCTCCAAATTGTTTTCTCAGCACGAATTCTGGCTGGGATTACTGGTTCTGCTGCTGGTCATCGGCCTGAGCCTGCGCACCAATGAATTTATGACGCTCGGCAACCTCACCGACGTCGCCACCAGCTACGCCATTCTTGGCATTTTGGCCTGTGGCCTGTTTGTGGTGCTGATTGCCGGCGGCATTGATATCTCATTCCCTGCCGTGACCTCAATCGCTCAGTACGTGATGGCGAGTTACATCATTCACCACGGCGGCAGTTTTCCGCTGGCGTTTGCGATGTCGATGGGTACCGGTTTGCTGCTCGGACTGGTGAACGGATTCCTGGTTTACTGGCTGCGCGTTCCGGCAATTATCATCACCATTGCCACGCTGAATCTGTTTTACGGTTTGCTGGTGTATCTGACCAACGGCACCTGGCTGTACGGTTTCCCGGACTGGTTTATGAACGGCATCAGCTGGTTCTCGTTCACTGCCGCAGACGGCTATGACTATGGCCTGACGTTGCCGCTGCTCAGTCTGCTGGGCGTGATTATCGCCACCGGCGTACTCATGAACCGCACCCGCGTAGGCCGCCAGATTTACGCGATGGGCAGCAACCGTGACGCCGCCTCGCGTCTCGGGCTGAACATTCTGCGTCTGCACTTCTACGTTTACGGCTTTATGGGTTTGCTGGCAGGCATTGCGGCAGTGGTACAGGCGCAAATCACGCAGTCCGTCGCGCCCAATTCCCTGCTCGGCTACGAGCTGACGGTACTGGCAGCGGTGGTGTTGGGCGGTACCAGCATGACCGGCGGACGCGGCTCGCTGACCGGCACAATCCTGGGCGTTATGCTGCTGGCCTTCCTGCAAAACGGGCTGACATTACTGAGCATTTCGTCTTACTGGCATCAAGTTTTCAGCGGCGTGATCATTCTGGTCAGCATCAGCAGCACCGCATGGAACGAAAAACGCAAACTGGCGAAGGGGATGTGACATGAAGACCTTAACCCGAATTCTCCCCGGCGACCGCATCATCCGCTTGCAGTTGCTGATCATCGTCGCTGTCGCCGTACTGTTTTCCTTCACGCTGGGCGGCAGTTTTTACAGCGTCGGCAATTTCCAGTCGATTTCCTCGCAGTTGCCGATTCTGGGCATGCTGGCGTTAGGCATGGGCATCACCATGCTGACCGGCGGGATCAACCTTTCCGTCATTGCCGGGGCTAATGCCTGTTCGCTGGCGATGGCTGCGATTCTGGTGGCGCATCCCGACCAGCCGGGGTATTTCGCGCTGGCTATGCTCGCCGGGCTCGCGGTGGCGATAGTGATTGGCGTACTGAACGGCGCGCTGATTGCGTACGTCGGCGTTTCCCCGATTCTGGCCACGCTCGGCACCATGACGCTGATTGCCGGGCTGAACATTTTGCTTACCAACGGCGCAGTGATTTCCGGCTTCCCGGCGGCGATTCAGTATCTGAGCAACGGCAGCCTGCTGGGTATTCCGGTCGCCCTGCTGCTTTTCCTGCTGGTGGCGCTGCTACTGTGGGTTTTACTGGAACACACCACGCTCGGCCGCAGTTTGTACCTGATGGGTTCCAACGAACAGGCCACGCGCTTTAGCGGCGTCAACACACATAGAGTCACCATCGCGGTGTACGTGCTTTCCGCCCTGCTCGGCTGGGGCGCGGCGCTGCTGATGATGTCTAAATTCAACTCGGCGAAAGCGGGCTACGGCGACTCGTATTTGCTGGTGACCATTCTTGCGTCCGTGCTCGGCGGGATCAACCCCGACGGCGGATTCGGACGGGTTCTCGGGCTGGTACTGGCGCTGATCGTCCTGCAAATGCTGGAAAGCGGCCTGAACCTGATGGGCGTCAGCAGTTACCTGACGATGGCACTCTGGGGCGGCGTCCTGATCCTGTTTATCGCCTTACAAAACAGAAAATCTTAAGCGAATTGCTTTTACCGAAGGGAAAAAACATGGCGAGTTATTTTATTGGAGTTGACGTAGGAACCGGCAGCGCCCGTGCGGGCGTCTTCGACATGACCGGCCGCATGGTCGGTCAGGCCAGCCGTGAAATTACGCTGTACCGCCCAAAAGCTGATTTCGTTGAGCAGTCTTCCGATGAGATCTGGCAATCCGTCTGCAACGCCGTTAAAGACGCGGTGAATCAGGCCGACATCAACCCGATTCAGGTAAAAGGCATCGGCTTTGACGCCACCTGTTCGCTGGTGGTGCTCGATAAAGAAGGTAAACCGCTGACCGTCAGCCCGTCCGGTCGCAGCGAGCAGAACATTATTGTGTGGATGGATCATCGCGCCATCACGCAGGCCGAACGCATCAACGCCACCGGCCACCGCGTGCTGGAATTCGTCGGCGGGATTATTTCGCCAGAAATGCAGACGCCAAAACTCCTGTGGCTGAAACAACATATGCCGACGACGTGGAATAACGTTGGGCATCTGTTTGATTTGCCGGATTTCCTGACCTGGCGTGCCACGCAAAGTACCACCCGCTCACTGTGTTCCACGGTGTGTAAATGGACTTATATCGGCCATGAAGACCGCTGGGATCCGAGCTATTTCCGCCAGATTGGGCTGGAAGACCTGCTGGAAAATAATGCCGCGAAAATCGGCAGCGAAGTCAAAACCATGGGCGAACCGCTGGGCCACGGCCTGACACAGCGCGCCGCCGCTGAAATGGGGCTGATGGCCGGCACGGCGGTCAGCGTCTCAATCATTGATGCGCACGCGGGCAGCCTCGGCATTCTCGGCGCCAGCGGCGTATCCGGTGAATCCGCCGATTTCGACAACCGCATTGCGCTGATCGGCGGCACTTCTACGGCGCATATGGCGATGTCCCGCAGCGCACGCTATATCGGCGGCATCTGGGGGCCGTATTTCTCCGCGATCCTGCCGGATTACTGGCTGAACGAAGGCGGCCAGTCCACCACCGGGGCGCTGATCGACCACGTGATTCAGTCACATCCGTGCTATCAGGATTTGCTGAAACAGGGCAAAGACAGTGGCAAAACCATTTATGAAATACTGAACAGTCTGCTGCGTAAAATGGCGGGTGAACCGGAAAATATCGCGTTCCTGACCAAAGACATTCATATGCTGCCCTACTTCCACGGCAACCGTTCGCCGCGCGCCAACCCGACGCTCACCGGCACGCTGACCGGCCTGAAACTCTCGCGCACGCCGGAAGACATGGCGCTGCATTATCTCGCAACGATCCAGGCGCTGGCGCTCGGCACCCGTCATATCATTGAAACCATGAATCAGAGCGGCTACCGCATTGATACCATGATGGCGAGCGGCGGCGGCACCAAAAATCCGGTGTTTGTGCAGGAACATTCCAACGCCACGGGCTGCGCAATGTTACTGCCGGAAGAGAGCGAGGCGATGTTGCTCGGCAGCGCCATGATGGGCACGGTGGCAGCAGGCGCATACGATTCACTGCCCGAAGCGATGGCCGCCATGAGCCGTATCGGCAAAACCGTCACACCGCAAACCAACAAAATCAAAGAATATTACGACCGTAAATACCGCGTTTTCCACGAGATGTATCACGACAGCATGAAATACCGCCGCCTGATGCAGGGGGAAGAACAATGACCGCTGACGAGGAGTTTCAGCTGGCATGTCAGGGCTGGCGGACATATAGCCAGGAATTGCTGGCGCTGCAGCACCATCTCGACGCCGATATCTGGCGTCAGTTGCTGACGCTGGTCACCGGTTGTAAAGGCAAAATTGCCGTCACCGGCGTCGGCACATCCGGCATTGCCGCACGTAAAATTGCGCACATGCTGGCGTGTGTCGAACAGCCGTCGGTCTATCTCAGCGCCACCGACGCCGCGCACGGCGACCTGGGCTTTCTGCGTAGCGATGACCTGATGATCCTGATTTCACGCGGTGGAAATTCCGAAGAGCTGACACGCCTGTTGCCGACGCTGAAAACCAAAGGCGTCGCCATCATCAGCGTGACAGAGAATCTGGATTCTGCGATTGCCCGTGCCGCCACGCTGGTGGTGAAAACCCATATTCAGCAGGAAATTGACCCGCTCAATATGCTGGCCACCACGTCTATCGTTCTGGTACTGGCGATATTTGACGCGCTGTGCGGCAACATCATGCATCGCAACGGCTTTGATCAGCAAAGGCTTCTGAAGGTGCATCCCGGAGGAAATGTCGGAAAAACATTGAGGGAGCAGGATTTATGAATTTGCGCGGGGAATAATCGTTTCGGCTAATGCGTTTTCGTATAACAAACCTCTGAAAGTGCCTCACCGCGCATTCGTTTTGTTGTTCTGTCGTTTTCTGCGGCGTACTTTGTCTGCTCAATTGTTCTCAGATTAGGGAAAATTATGAGCTGGAACCGAGATGCCGCAATATCACATATCAGGAGTAATGCAGGCTCACACTCTACACACCGCTGTGCCCGTTATACCCGGCAGGCGATAGAGGCTGGCGGCGTTCATCTGGACAATATACCTGATGCGAAAGACTACGGTGCTTCGCTTGAACGCGCCGGGTTCAGAGAGGTGCCAGCAGGCTCCACATTAGTCGCGGGAGATGTGGCAATAATTCAACCCTATCAGGGAGGTAACCCATCCGGTCATATGACAATGTACGACGGTACAACGTGGTTTTCAGATTTTCGCCAAACCAGTATGTATCCCGGCCAGGGATATCGTAACACCCACCCCGCCTACAAAATTTACCGGAAGAACTGATGCGTATAGTGATTCTATTAGCTCTCAGCTTATTAACAGCGTGTACTTCCCGTAACGATGATAATCAGCAAGCGATTAAACAGGTCACCGATTTTTATGGATTTTATTTTCCGGCTTTTCTGAAAGATCCCCCACCGGCATATGATTCGCCTGAAATGCGTCGTTATGTGGCGGCGGATACCTTAAACCGTCTTGCCGACGTGGATAAAATCCCGGAACAGGGGATCGTTAGCGCGGATTATTTTACTTATACGCAAGATTATGACGCGGCGTGGATCCCCGCTTTTAAGACGGGGGCCGTGCGCAGTTTTATGGGCGGAAAAATCGTGGATGTCTGGCTTGGAATTGACCACGGAAAAAGCCTTCACCTTGAGACATATTTGAAACGTGAAGACATGACGTGGAAAATTTATCGCGTACGCAATATCTCTGATAACTATGAAGCCCCGATTTTCAGCGCCGGCAGGATCCAGCGCGGCTGGTAAAACGTAAAATCCCCACCATCTAAAAAGGCGGGGGGGGTTAAGCACTTCCCAATGACCCCCGAATCTCCTCCGCCACCAGCCCTGCCAGAACGGATATCGCGCGGGCGGTGTGCGGGCCCCATTCGAATGACGTGTTGATGCGCAAACAATGGCGGAAACGCTCGTCGGCGGAAAACATCGTGCCCGGCGCGACGCTGACGCCTTTGGCCAGTGCGCGCTGATAGACCCGCGCGGCGTCCACGTTATCGCCCAAATCGAGCCAGAGGAAATAGCCGCCCTGCGGTTGGGAAACCGAAACCTGCGCGGGGAATTCTTTGATAATGGCGTGATGCATCGCCATTTGCCGCTGTTCCAGCACCCGGCGCAGGCGGCGTAAATGGGTGTCGTAACCGCCCTGCTGCCCACCTTTTTGCAGGAAATCCGCCAGCGCCAGTTGCACCGGCACGCTGGCTGATAACGTGCTCATCAGCTGCAACCGTTCAATACGCTCAACGTATTTCCCTGCCGCCACCCATCCGACGCGAAAACCGGGTGCCAGACATTTAGAGAATGAAGAACAGTGCAGAATTTCGCTGCGGTACGCCGACGCCTTCAGCGGCACCGGGCGTTCACTGCCAAAATACAGTTCGCTGTAAACATCGTCTTCGATTAACGCCACCTGATGCCGTTGCAGGATATCCACCAGACGCACCTTATTGTCGGACGGCATCGTACAACCGAGCGGGTTCTGAAAACTCGACATCAGCCAGCAGGCTTTTATCGGATAGGTTTCCAGCGCTTTTTCCAGCGCATCGGGATCCATACCAAAACGCACGTCAGTCGGAATAGCGATCGCTTTTAACTTGCGCCGCTCTATGGCCTGCAATGCGCCATAAAATGCCGGGGACTCAATCGCCACCCAGTCACCCGGCTCGGTCACGGCCTGCAAACTCAGCCCTAAAGATTCCATCGCGCCAGATGTAATGACGATTTCATCGGGCGCAACTTCTATTCCATTCTGAGCATAACGGCGGGCAATGCTGCGGCGCAGCTCTTCGTTGCCTGGCGGCAAATTGGCGGTGGCGCTGTGCGGCGACATCCGGCGGACGGCGCTGGCAAGTGACCGCGCCAGACGCGGCTGCGGGAATAATGTCGGATCGGGAAATGCCGAGCCGAGCGGCACAACGGAAGGATCCTGCCCCGCTTTCAGAATGTCAAAAATCGCATCATTGACGTCCACCTGTTCGGCGGCGTGCAGACGCTCATCGGGCTGGCGGCGAACCGGACGCTGCACCCCCGCCGCGACGTAATAGCCGGACTGCGGGCGCGCAACAATTACGCCCTGGCTTTCAAGCAACTGGTACGCCTGTAACACCGTCATCAGGCTCAGCCCGGACTGTTTGCAGGACTCGCGTAAGGAAGGCAGACGGTCGCCCGGCAGCCAGACCTGAGTGTCGATTTGCCGGCGCAAGGTACGCGCCAGCGTTTCGTAGCGGGATTCAGTCATGGGTAATCAGCACTGTTATAGAAGATGTTAACCAAAGGGTAACTATTATGCAGGGTTTTGCCCGTATCCGGCGATGTAAACCGGATATCAACCGCAAACAATCTTTACTTTAGAAGTCTGGCGGCCAAACATTCACCATGGTAATGTGTCAACTCACCGCATTACTCAGATTTATCTGAACTTCCATTCATGCCTGTTCTCGCAACCTTACGCTTTCTAAACATTTTCTCCACGATCGGCTGAAAAGTAACACTTCGGCTTTCACTCTTTTACATCTTGCTCGCATTACTATTCATTGGATTCAGTAGACTTGCTTTCGTCGAAACAAAACGGGCGATGTGCCTGAATCTCCAATGAGGAATTTAATTATGCGTAAACTTACCGCAATGATTGTGGCTTCAACTCTGGCTCTGAGCTCTGCTTCTTTCGCGTTTGCTGCTGAAACCACAGCCACTCCGGCAACTGACGCACCTGCTGCGACTCACGGCAAAATGATGCACCATAAAGGCCCGCATCATATGAACCCGTTCGCAGGTCTGAACCTGACTGAGCAGCAGAAAACTCAGATGAAAGAAATTATGAAAGACAGCGGCGCGCGCCCTGACCGCGCTGCAATGAAAGCGCAGATGGATCAGATGCACACCTTAGTCGCTTCAGACAGCTTTGATGAAGCGAAAGTGAAATCGCAGATTGATTCCATCACCAAAGCACAGTCCGACCGCATGCTGGATCGCGCACGTGCTGAAAATAAAATGTATAACCTGCTGACGCCTGAGCAGAAAAAACAGTTCAACGAGAACTACCAGAAACGCGCTGCCAAAATGGAACAGATGCGTGACCATAAACCAGGTCAGCCAAAACCTGCTGACGCTGAGTAATCTTCAGGGCAGTCAAACCTGAAATCCTGACCCGAACCGGCCTTTCACAGGCCGGTTTTTTTTCGTTTTATCTCTGCCCCGCCACAACTTTACTGTCATCCGACCAGTCTTCCCGTCGCAAAGCGTCAACCGCATCAGATTATTACCGTCGTTTTCAACAGCCGCGCCATGATGGCGTTCTGGTATCACTTCGCCATTCTGTTTGAAGCCTTATTTATTCTGACGGCGGTGGATGCCGGTACCCGTGCCTGCCGCTTTATGGTGCAGAACCTGGTTGGCGTAGCAGTTCCTTCGCTGGCAAATAACCGGTCGTGGGTGGGGACAATTGCAGGGACAACAGTCGCCGTAGCGGGCTGGGGTTTCTTTGTTTATCAGGGCGTGGTCGATCCATTAGGCGGCATCAATACTCTGTGGCCATTATTCGGCATCGGTAACCAGATGCTGGCTTCCATGGCGCTGATTCTGGGTACGGTGGTGCTGTTCAAAATGAAAAAACAGCGCTATGCATGGGTCACAATTTTGCCGACTGTCTGGCTGTTTATTACCTCCATGACCGCGGGCTGGCAGAAGATTTTCCACGAAAAACCATCGATCGGATTCCTGGCACAGGCGAAAAAAATCAGTGCAGGGATCGAAAGCGGGGAAATCATCAAACCGGCTAAAACCCTGGCTGATATGCACACCATCGTGCTGAATAATCAGATTAACGCCATTTTGTGTGGGTTCTTTATGCTGGTGGCAGTCACTATGCTGATTTCAGCATTCTTCGTGATCCGCCGTGCGCTAAATTCTGCCACACCAACGGTACACGAAACGGCTGTTGTGCAACGTCGTGAGGCGCGCCATGTCTGAGTCACATTTGTTATTTAAAACGCCCTGGCTTACCGCGTTCCGTATAATCCGCTGCCGTCCGCTGTTCATTGTCGAGCCGAAACCGCACAACATCGCCGGGTGGCTGAGACTGGCTGTTAAGCGTACGGCGCAAAGTTTCAGGCTGATGGTAGGGGTTCAGGATTATAGGAACTACGTGGCACATATGCAGGTGAGGCACCCGGAAATGGCCCCCATGACTGAGCGGGAGTTTCACCGCCGATGTCTGGAGGCGCGGTTCCCGAGTGAAGGCGGGAAGATGGGCAAGTGCCCGTGTTAAACACTGAAAAATACCTCCCCTTGTAAAAGGGGAGGACGTCTTTACAACCGCAGTCAACTCACCGCCAGCAAAGGCTCTGCCTCTGTCGTCGCCTGCTCAAAAACCAACGACAGCAAGATTTTCTTTACCGCCGCCGCTTCCTGCGACAGAGCCAGCGTTTCTGAAACACACAGTGAAAGCGGAACCTGAATCGCCGGGCTGCTGATGCACGACATCCACGCTTTGGCCGGGCCCGTCATGGCGCGGGCTGCGGATTCCGGCAAAATGGTGGCGCCCAGACCGCTGGCAACGGCAGCCGTCAACGTGGCGGAGGACTCGATTTCACCGATAATATTGGCCGTCAGACGGCGAACCGCCATGGCATCGTCAACCAGACGGCGCATCACGTTGTATGAACGCGGCATGAACAGATTGAGTTTCGCGACATCACACAGCTCGACATATTTTCCCGGATTGGGCACGGCATGCGTCCCGACCAGATACAAATCTTCTTTCATCAGCGGCTGACTGCTCAGCCCGACGTCGTTATTTGTGCCGTACAACACCGCCATATCCATACGGCCGTTGAGCACTAAATCCCCGAGCGCCGTGCCGAAATTTTCGTTGAGATACAACAAAATGCCCGGATGCTGTTTACGCACGGCCTGCAATAACGGCAGCGCCAGCTGGGAAGCCGCAGTGCCCGGCGCAAGCCCGACAGACACCTGCCCGCTCAGCGACTGACCCGCGCTGTTCACCGCGCCGTGGATCTGATCGCACTGACGCAAAATCGCCTGCGCATGTGAATAAAGAATGTTCCCGGCTTCAGTGGGCGTCACGCCGCGCTTGGTGCGAATCAGCAACTGTTGCTGCAATTCCCCTTCCAGCGTCGCCAGTTGCTGGCTCAGTGCTGGTTGTGCGATATGCAGAACATCAGCGGCCTGCGTCAGGCTACCGATATCGACGATTTTCACGAAGTACTTCAGACGTCTGAGATTCATCTCTGTCTCCATTTGGCCCTAAAGGGAACACCGTTCGGTAATGATTAGCGTGACTGATAAAAGCAAGATCTGCGCCAATCTCCGTGGGGCAGATGAAATAGCTTCTCGCCGCGCGCTAATGCCACGGAACATAAGAAAAAACGATTGCTGAGATGATTGAAAAAACCGGCGGGGTAAAAAAACTTAAGTAAAATAAAACCGAATCGTCCATCGTGGTGCACCAACATAATGCATTCTTATGAAGAAGGTTGCAGGATTAGTCAGGTTAATACCGGCAAAAGCCTACCGCAAAACCTTGGGGCCTTTGCCGCAAAAAAAAATCACACCGACGGGATCATTCCGCCGTCAACGCGGATAACAGAACCGGTCACATAAGAAGCCTGCTGGCTGGCGAGAAATGCCGCCACCGCGCCGTATTCTTCCGGTTTGCCGTAACGTTTCGCCGGAATGCCCGCCGCGCTTTTCGCCACCACGTCTTCAACCGAAAGGCCTTCACGCCCGGCGCGCGCAGCATCCAGCTGCCCCAGGCGACGCGTGGAAATCCGCCCCGGCACCATCACATTCACCGTAATGCCGTCAGCCGCCACTTCAGATGCCAGCGTTTTTGACCAGCCGACCAGCGCCATGCGCAGCGTGTTGGATATTCCGAGATTCGCGATCGGAGTCACAACACCGGAGGAAGTGCTGGTGATAATCCGCCCCCAGCCTGCGTTATGCATATCTGGCAACACTTTGTCTGTGAGAACAATCAGCGGGCTGACCAGCGTCGCAAACTGGCTTTGCCAAAGTTCCGGCGCTACCCCTGCGGCTTTGGTCGGCGGCGGCCCGCCGGAGTTGTTGACCAGAATACCGACCGGCCCGAACATACGACGGATTTGCATCAGCACATCGTCAAAACTTTCCGGTGCCGTGAGATCCAGCACCCATGCCTGCGCCGTTCCGCCCTGGTCTTCGATAAGGCTGACCGTTTCCTGCAATGCGCCAAGCGTTCGCCCGCACACCGCGACCTGAGCGCCTTCCGCTGCCAGCGCAATCGCCATGGCCCGGCCCAGACCGCCGCCCGCGCCGCTGACCAGCGCCACGCGGCCCTGAATCCCAAAATCCATCACTTTTTCCTCTGGTTAACGTATGAAAAATTAAATTTCAATCAAAGGATTACCCAACTTTGCTGACCTTGTTGAGCACCATCTGATAAGCCGATTGCAGGTGGCTACGCATCATTTCTGCCGACTCCTCCATCCGCCCTTCCAGCACGGCATCGATGATGGCGACGTGTTCGCCGCACCATTCGCGCACACGCTGTTTATTGGTGTAACTGCCGAACTCAAGCAGGCGTCGCAGCCGGTTTTGCTGCTGTATCGCCTGTAAAACAAAAATATTGCCGCTGAATTCCGCCAGCATTTCGTGGAACGTGGCGTCCGTTTCGAAAATCTGACGGCCATCAACGGCGAGAATATCGGGGTGCGTAATCAGGTAGATATGCTGCATCCGCAGCCGCCGCAGCGCGCTTTTGTCGGCGTGAAATCCCGACCCCAGCATCGCGCCCGGTTCAATCATCAGGCGGAATCCATAGCCGTTGCTCAGCGCCACGTCAGTGTTGAGCGTCGGTAAAAATGACCAGCCATGCCCCTTGTTGCGGGCGATCAGGCCGTCCTCAGACAACCGGAGCAACGTGCGCGCCAGCACGCCGCGGTCGGCGTCATAGCGCTGGGCGATTTCCGTTTGCGTCAGGGAATCCGGCAATTTTCCGGCGATGCGGTCTTTGACCAGTTGCTCGTACAGGTCCTGATCGCTAGTGGCCGGAATATCAATGCTGATGCGCTGAAGTTCATCGAAGGGTTTCAGCAGGAAAAAACCCTGATTGCGGCGCGCTTCGATAATTCCCAATTCACACAGCAATTTCAACGCGGTACGCACCGGTGTACGGGAAACGCCGAGCATATCGGCTAATTGTTGCTCCCGCAGATGGTGACCTGGCTCAAATTTTGCTTCACGTATCAGGTCAAGGATTTGGTTTGCCAGACGCCTTCCGCTGGCTGTCGTAGTTTGGGTCATGGAATAGCAACACCTGAAAGTATTTGTTGTTTAGGTTTGTACAATATCACAAGCCTTATGGATGGTGAAGCCTGGTTAAAAAGCCCCCAAATTGTGCAACAAATGCACCAAAAAAGAGCCTTGACTCGCAAATTTAATTGTATTTAATGAGACACAAAGAGCAATCCTGCTCATGGGAAACTGGAGTCTGTCATGTCAAAAAAAGCTTTTTTGCGCCGATATGCCGCCGTCTCTCTGGCTGCAATTTGCCTGAGTGCCCCGCTATTCAGCCAGGCCGCCGCGCCTGCTCTGGTCAGCAAAGGTCAGCTGACGTACGGCACCGCCGCCACGTTCATGCCGTTTGAATTTACCAAAGACGGCAAGCTGACCGGCTTCGATATCGACCTCATCACCGCCTTGTCGAAAAAGCTGGCGCTGACCCCGGAACCGATGTCGATGGAATTCAAAGGACTGATCCCCGCGTTGCAGGGCAAACGTCTGGATATCATCAACTCCGCGATGTACATCAATCCAACCCGCTCTGAACAGGTTGATTTCGTCCCTTACCTGAAAATCGGCAGCCGCGTGATTGTGGTGAAAGGCAATCCGGAAAAAATCACTGGCCGCGATTTATCCCTGTGCGGCAAAAACATCGCCGTCACGCTGGGCGGTATCGAAGAAAGTCAGGCGCGGGCAGATAACCAGAAATGTCTGGATGCCAAAAAGCCGGCGCTCACCGTGCTGACCTTCCCGGCAGCAACCGATTCTGCGGTCGCAGTGGCGCAAAAACGCGCTGACGCCGAATTCCTCTCCACGCCGGGCGCGGTCGCGCTGCTGAGCGAGAAAGGCGACACCTTCGAAGCCGTCGGTGCGGAGTTTGAAACCGACACGCACATTGGTTTTGCCGTGCGTAAAGGCGATGACGAAATGAAATCCCTTCTGGAAAAAGGCTTACAGGACGTGGTGAAAGACGGCACTTACCAGAAACTCATCACTAAATGGCAGTTCCCGGCTTCAGTGTCCATTTTCTGATGTTGTGAAGTCCGGCCTTAAAGCTTTGCCCTGACGTTGAGGAAAGTTCATGTCGCTTGATCTTGTTTGGCAGTACCTGTTCTCACCGGCGTTCTTTCAGGGCGCATTAATGACCTTGTTGTTAACGGTGTGCTCGTTGTTCTTCGGCATTATTGCAGGGCTGATTCTGGCTCTGCTCCAGGAATCCCGCTTCCGGGCGGGTTCCGTTCTGGCGTTCTTTTATCTGTGGCTGTTTCGCGGCACGCCGGTTCTGTTCCAGATTATTTTTGTCTACAACGTACTGCCGACTTTCGGCCTGCGTTTCTCGGCGTTCACCTGCGCCGTTATGGCGCTCTCCTTAAATGAAGGCGCGTACATGGCTGAAATTCTGCGCTCCGGTTTACAGGCAGTACGCAGTGGTCAGCGCACCGCGGGCATGGCGCTCGGCATGACCCAAAGTCAGATCATGCGCAAGATTGTGTTGCCGCAGGCCGCGCGCATCGTGCTGCCGCCAATGGGCAATCAGATGATCAGCATGCTGAAATCCAGCGCACTGGTATCGGTAATTGCCGTACAGGAGTTATTGCTTATCGCCAACCAGACCGCCAGCGCCAGTTTTCGTTATTTCGAAGCGCTGTGCGCCGCCGGGGTTTATTACCTGGTGCTGACGTCTATTTTCATGGTCGGACAGGCCTGGCTGGAACGCTCGCTTGACCCGAAAAAGCGCAAGAAACCTGCGCTGTCTTTGACTGAACGCCTGCTGCGCAGCAGCACGCCAAACTGAGGAGAAGCCTGTGAGTAAATCCAAACCGGTTCTGGAAATCATCGGCGTCGATAAACATTTTGGCCCGCAGCATGTTCTGAAAAACTGCTCCCTGAATGTGGCACAAGGAGAAACCGTGGTGCTGATTGGCCCGTCAGGTTCGGGGAAATCCACCCTTCTGCGCTGCATTAATTTGCTGGAGCCGGTTCAGGGCGGCTCGATTTTCTTTCGCAATAAAGACATCACGCACGCCAGCGTTGAACCACACAAACTGCGGCAGGACATCGGCATGGTGTTCCAGAACTATGAACTCTTCTCACACCTGACGGCAGCGGAAAACATCATGCTTGCACCGATGACCGTGCTCGGCGTCAGCCGCAGCGAGGCCGAAGCGCAGGCGCTGGAGCTGCTGGGCAAAGTGCGCATTCCCGACAAAGCCGATTCGTTCCCGGACGAACTTTCCGGCGGCCAGCAGCAGCGCGTGGCGATTGCGCGGGCGTTAGCCATGAAGCCAAAACTGATGCTGTTTGATGAGCCTACGTCGGCGCTGGATCCGGAGATGATCCGCGAAGTCCTTGACGTGATGGCCGATCTCAGCGCGGAAGGCATGACCAGCATTGTCGTCACGCATGAAATGGGCTTTGCGAAACGCGCAGCCAACCAAATCGTCTTTATGGAAAACGGCGAGATTATCGAAAACGCGACCGGCGAAAAATTCTTCGGCGGCGACGTCAGCCTTCGGGCACAACGCTTTCTGGATCAGATTTTACATTGATCCTTTTACCCAGAATCACCCCCGTATTGCGCCCTCACCAGGGGCCAGTTTTGCCACAAAAAAGATATTTCAGGAGACACCGATGAGCCTTTCATCGCCCGATATCAGCAGAATGAAACGCGATCTGGCCGCACTGGTCGCGATTAATACCGAGAACCCGCCGGGGCGCGAACGTGAAGCGGCCGAACTCATCAGCCAGATGCTGAGTGAAATCGGCTTCGACATGACGCTCAGCGAATATTCGCCCGGGCGTACCAACGTCATTGGCCGTCTGGAAAACGGTGACGGCCCGTGTTTTGCATTTAACACGCATATTGATGTGGTGCCCGCCGGAGAAGGCTGGGCACAGGATCCGTTCACACTGGCTGAGCGCGACGGCAAGTTATTTGGCCGTGGAGCCTGCGACGCCAAAGGCCCGCTTGTGGCCATGATTGAAGCCATGCGCTGGCTGGCCGCCAACCGTAACGACTGGAGCGGCACGCTGATGGCGATTTTTGTCGCCGATGAGGAAGTCGCCAGCGAAGGCGCGAAGTTTTATGTCCGCGAAGCGCCTGCTCACATTGATTACGTGGTGATTGGCGAACCGACCTCCAACACTACTTATTCCGCGCATAAAGGCAGTTTGCGTCCCCTGGTTCGTGTTCACGGCGTGACCGCGCATTCCGGCACGCCGGAGCTGGGCGAAAACGCCATTTTCCGCACCGCGCAGTTACTCGGTCTGGTCGAAGAAACCCACGAACACAGCGTGCGCTGCCGTTGTCACCCACTGGTCGGCAACGCCAGCCTGACCGTGACCCGCATCAGCGGCGGACACGCCGATAACGTGCTGCCGGGTGCCTGCGAATTACTGCTCGACCGTCGCATGGTGCCGGGGGAAGACGAAGACGCGGTAAAACAGGAAATTCGGGATTTACTGCAACTGGCTCACGACAAATTCGGCGTCCGCAGCGAAATCATCACCTTTAAACCGACCACCGGCGGCGCGACCGAAACCGATTCTGAAGACCCGATTGTACTGGCGGGCGTTGAAGCCTGCGCCGCACAGGGCAACCCGGAACCCGGACCGTTCGGTTTTCAGGGCGGCTGCGATCTGGTGCATTTCCGCAGTCTCGGCACCAAGGGCATCATTATTGGCCCCGGTTCGCTGGCTGTGGCGCATAAGCCTGATGAATTTATCCCGATCGACGAATTCATTGCGGGCAGCAAAATCTACTGCGACGTCGCGCTGAAAATGCTCAAACGCTGAGGAGCCGCCGGTGAAAGCCACTTTGTATCGCGCCGATTTACGCTACCCGCACCTGCAACTGCACACCGCGTCATCCGGCACCATTACCGGGCTGGATACCTTGTATCTGTTGCTGGAGGAGAAAAATTTTAACGGCATCGGTGAAGTACGTATCAACATTGCTTATCTCAACGGCTACAGCGCTGAACTGGTATTAAGTGATGTAATCCGCGCCCTGCGCCAGCTGGATCTCAGCCAGCCTGCCAGTACGTTATTGCTGAATCTTCCGGTGCTTTTAGCCGATTTTCTGGCACCGACACGGATGTTGATAGACATCGCGCTGCATGACCTGATTGCACGCCAGAACGGGCTCAGCGTGGCAGAACTGGCGGGCGCAGAAAATGCCGACACGGTGAGTTATCACACCAACCAGACGCTGTTCTGGACGCCCATGGATGAAATGCTCGAACAGGCCACGGCGTATGTCGAACGGGGTTTTACACAGCTGAAACTGCGCGTCGGCGTTGCATCCTTTGCCGAAGACGAAGCCCGGCTCAGCGCCCTGCGGCGGCGTTTCGGCCATGAAATCCGCTTATCGGCGGACGCTAACGGCCAGTGGCAGCCGGAAGACGCGCGCAGTCATCTGCTGGCGCTGGCGAAATTCGAGATGAGCTACCTCGAACAGCCGGTTTCCGATGCCAACGCGCACTTTTATCCGGCACTGGCCGCCGCCAGCCCGGTGCCGCTGATGCTCGATGAAAGCATGAGCAGCGAGGCTGATTTAGAACGCATTTTGCAGCTTGAAGGCAAAATTATGGCGCACCTGAAACTGGTCAAAATGGGCGGCATTGCCCCGACGCTGGCCGCTGCCAAACGGCTGACCGCCGCCGGTGTGCCGTTCATGATGGGTCAGATGAATGAGGGAGGCGCCGCGACCGCCGCGGCCCTGCACGTCGCCCGCGCCAGCCAGCCGCGTTATGCCGAACTTTACGGTGCCGACGGGCTGGGCAACGACCCGGTTCACGGCCTTTCCTATCATCAGGGGATGCTCAGCAGCCCGTCCGGCGCAGGGCTGGGCATCAGCTTCACCCCTTCCCAGGCAGAATTTATTCAGGAGTTTGCACAATGAAAGCACAGTCAGTTTCCCTGCCAGACCTTGGCAGCGTCGTTCCGGGCGCGGAATCCGCGTTTCGCGAAGAAGAGTATCAGCAACGCATCGCGCGGGCGCGTCAGTTACTGGTGAAAGCCGGGCTGGACATCATGGTCATCACCGGCCCGGAAAACATCTTTTATCTGACCGGGCAGCAGACGCCGGGCTATTACACCTTTCAGACGCTGGTGTTGCCGGTGGAAGGCGATCCGGTATTTGTTATCCGCCAGCTGGAATATTTCAACTTCATCTCCAACACCTTTATCCGCGACGCGGCGATATATACCGACGGCGATAATCCGGTGAATTTCCTGCTCGACATGCTGAAAGCGCGTGGCTGGATGAAGAGCCGGATTGGCATCGACAAACGCGGCTGGTTCCTGCCGGTTGCGGTTTATGAAGCCTTGCAGGTTGAGATCGGCACAATCCACGACGCCGCAGGCGTTATCGAACAGTTGCGTGCGGTGAAATCCGCCGCCGAACTGGAAAAAATGGCGCATGCCGCCCGTTACGTTGACGCCGGAATGCTCGCCGGACGCGCTGCAATTGCTGCCGGAGCCACTGAAAACGATCTGGTTTCTGCCATGATGGGCGCGGCTATTGCCGCTGGTTCCGAATACATGGGCATGGAACCGCTGGTGTCCACCGGCCCGCGTACCGGCGTGCCACACGGAACCTGGCGTCGCCGTAAGATCCTCGACAACGACCCGATTTTCCTCGAAATGGCCGCCACGCATGACCGCTATCACGCGGCTCTGATGCGTTCCGCGTGGCTCGGCAAACCGCCAGCGGTTGCACTGGAAATGGAAAAAGTGTGTCAGGAAGCGCTGCAAGCCGCACTCGATGCTATCCGTCCGGGTGCCACCTGCGAAGCGCCGCATCTGGCCTGCCAGGCCGTGATTGACCGCGCCGGTTACACCGATAATTTCAAGAAACGCACCGGTTATTCCATCGGCATTTCGTTCGCACCTGACTGGGGCGAAGGCGCCATCCTCAGCCTCTACAGCGGTATTACCACTGAATTACAGCCGGGCATGACTTTCCACATTCCACCCGCACTGCGTATTTACGGCGAATTTACCGTGGGCGTCAGCGAAACAATTGTCGTGACCGAAACCGGTTATCGCGCGCTGGGCACGGTTGACCGCCCGTTGTATTTACTCTGATTTTGCCAACCGCTTCGTTTTACAGGAATTGAATAAATGAAAGACATCAGTGAAAGTCGGGCCCGCCTGAAAGGTATTTTTAACATCACCGTGACGCCGTTTACCGCCAGCGGTGAGTTCGATTTCGCCGGGTTATCGCGCAATATCGAACGCGTTATCGGGCTGGGTTATGACGGTATTTTGATCGGCGGCACTTATGGCGAATTCCCGGCGATGACCGCTGACGAACGCGCCATGTTGTTCCGCCACGTGATGGAAGTGGTCGGCGATCGCGTGCCGGTCATGCTGTGCAGCGCCGGTTCCGACGCCCGCGTGGTGCGCGATTTGACACAACTGGCGGGCGACCTTGGCGGCCTGCCGATGGTGACACCACCGTTTGTTTCTGAAGTCACCGACGCGCAAATCATCAGTTTTTTCAAACAGATGGCACCGCTGTCACGCACCGGGATTCTGGTGTACAACGCGCCGGGTATTGGCATCACGTTGCCGCCGGTCGTTCTGGAACAACTGGCTGATATCGATGGCGTTGTCGGCATCAAACAGGGCGATCTGAACCCGACGGCGATTGACCAGATTGCCAACCGGCTGGGCGGACGTCTGCGTCTGTTCTGCGCCTCAGACCTGGCGTTCTTAGGCCCGATGATGTGCGGTTTCGACGGCATCAGCACCACTAACAGCGGCGCGTTGCCGGAAATCATTCTGGCGACTTACCGCGCGCTGGAAAGCGGCGATGCAAACACCGCCCGCGAACTTCACCGCCTGTGGTATCCGTACCGCGCCCTCGCTCGTCGTTATGGCCAGCCGCAGCTGGTGAAAGCGGCCATGAACCTGCGCGGATTCGACGGCCACCACGTTCGCGCGCCGCTGATTGATCTGGAACCCGGGATCATCAGTCTGGTTGAGCAGGAATTGCAGCGTCTGGCGGCAGACCCGCGTTCCGGCGTCACGCTGAAGTAACCCGTTTTCCAGGAATCCCCGTAAATATTGCGGGGATTTTCTTTTGTTGCAGCCTTTTCCCCGAGCCATCGCGCAAAATCCAACATCCGCTGATTTCTTTCGTTGTCTTTCACATTCCGCGTATATACCTTTGCACTATATTTTTCAGGCGCGTAAACTTTAGCCAGCATTTATCGGACTAAGGTCACGTAACTGGAGAAAGCACCATGTCAAAAGGGTCAGTGTTTTTAAATAACCGGACGCAAAGCGTTCGTATTCCGGCAGAGTGCCGTTTTCCTGATGAGGTAAAAACTGTGACGATAAGAAAGGTAGGGAACTCGCTGGTACTCACACCGGCTGAAAACACATGGGATAATTTCTTCCACAGCGACCTCAGCGTTTCCGCTGATTTCATGGAAGAACGCAGCTCTCAACACCAGACGGATCGGGATACGTTTTAATGCTGACTTACCTGCTGGATACCAATATTGTCATTTATATCCTGAAGCGGCGTCCGCTGAGCGTGCTGGCAAAATTCAATCAGCACGCCGATCACATGGCGATCTCCATAGTGACCTATGCAGAGTTACTGCATGGCGTAGAGAAAAGCGCCAGCCCGCAAAAAAACAGGCAGGTCATTGAGGATTTCGTCTCCCATTTGCGTATTGTCGATTACGACCAGAAAGCCGCCGCACATTATGGGCATATCCGCGCCATGCTTGAAAAAAGCGGCAGCCCGGTCGGCGTAAACGACATGCATATTGCCGCACAGGCCCGTAGTGCAGGCATGGTCATGGTGACCAACAACCTGAGAGAATTCTCACGCATCGACGGCCTGCTCATGGAGAACTGGGCCGGTCCGGTGTTAACTGCGCTTTAACGCTGCCGCTTTCAAAAACGCCGTCAGCAATGGATGCGGGTTTATGCGCAGTGACGACAGCTCAGGATGCCCCTGAACGCCCAGATAAAAAGGGTGTCGCGGGAACTCAATGCCGTCTGCAATCTGCCCGGTAATATCGGTCCCGCTGATGCGCAGCCCGTACGCTTCCAGCCCGGCTTTCAGCGCCGGCTCAAGATGGAAGCGGTGGTTATAGCGCACGGTAAACGTCTCGCCCAGGATCACGCGCAATATGCTGTCGGGCTGCGTCAGCATCGTATGGTTGCCCAGCCGGTGAACCGGAAACGTCGGCGTATTGCTCAGCGGAACAAAGGTTTTAATCTCCGCGTCGGGGTCGGCTTCGGCAAGATTAGCCTGCAAAGAGCCGATCATTTTCTGCACGATTGCCGTGGTCATGGTTTGCATGCCGAGACACAAACCGAGAATGGGAATATTGCGGTTCAGCGCATAATGTGCGGCGCTGATTTGCCCGCTGACGTTACACATCGCCGCCCCACCCGGCAACAAAATGCCGTCCACGTTTTCCATCACTTCATGGAGATGGTCTTCCAGCGCCATGGGCGCGGCGTAAACGATATCCAGCGAAAGCGCGAGCGCATCTGCCGCATCGCCCAATGCCGCCAGCGTGGCCGGATAAACGCTGCACTGGTCAGACTGAGCGCCAACCAGCGCAATTCGTAATGTCGTGAGGGTTTGCGGCGGCGTATTTTTGTTTATCCAGCGCCCGTAGTTATCACGCCACCAGCAACCGAGCGATTCATCTTCCATACCGTGGCGGCTGAAGGCATAGCCCTGATTCGAACGCTCTACGTTGATCAGCTCATAATCGAACGCACTTTCACGCACCTGCCGGGCAATCTGCGTGAACTGAATGAGCTGCATCGGGCCTAGCGGGATAATGACATCTTGCGTGCCGTAGGTTTCAAGTAATTCGCCCAGTTCCATCACTTTACCGGCGCTCTGCGGATTGAGCCTCTCGGTCCATAACAACCCGCTGGTCATCAGTTGCCCTTCTCCGATGACATGCTGGCAGGCATCGGGATACAGCGCGACGTCCCAGCTCACAGGCAGATGCGCCAGCGGTAGATGTTTTTGTGCAGCCAGTATTGCCGCCATCGCCCCATACAAAGAAGGCTCCGGCGTGTCATGCGCAACAAAAATAAAAGCCATAAGAGAACCTTGAAAAGTAAAAGGAAAATTCAGACAACCCGCTGACCCCAGAGTCAGTTTAGGGATTGAAGTACCATTTCCGCCGGCAAAAAAGCGGCTCTATACGAAGAAATTATGAGCATCGCAACAAGAAGAATGATAAGTTTAAATTGGTTTTAGTGAATCATATAATACAATTTTATTATTGTTCAAACAGGGGAAACAATGTCTGCTGACTTTCTTGCACCTCGTTTACGGCGTGTGCGCCCTTCGCCGACAGCGGCAATTTCCGATCAGGTTCGCTCGCTGAGTGCGGCAGGTCTGGATATCATAAACCTTGGTGAAGGCGAGCTCGATTTCGATACTCCGGCTCACATTAAACAAGCCGGAATGGACGCAATTGTACAAGGTGACACAAAATACACGGCTGTCGCTGGTACTGCCGCACTCAAACAGGCCATCATCACTAAGTTTAATCGCGAAAATCAGATAGGCTACCGCGCGGCTGAAGTGATTGCCGGCAGTGGTGCCAAGCAGTTGATCTTCAATGCGCTTTTAGCCACAGTTTCTTCGGGCGATGAAGTCATCATTCCTGCGCCGTACTGGGTGTCTTACCCGGATATGGTCGGACTGGCAGAAGGAGAACCGATCGTTGTACCCTGCCACGAGAAGCATGGTTGGAAATTGCAGCCGGAAGATCTGGCGGCCGCTATCACGCCGAAAACCCGTTGGGTGATCCTCAATTCCCCGAACAACCCGACCGGTGCTGTGTATTGCGCTGCAGAATTACACGCACTGGCTGCTGTTTTGCTCGATCACCCGCACGTACTGGTGATGGCTGACGATATTTATGAGCAAATTTGTTTTGTACCGGGCATTTTTGCCACTCTGGCAAACGTTGAACCGCGTCTGAAAGACCGCGTACTGACCGTTAACGGCGTCTCCAAGGGCTATTCAATGACCGGCTGGCGCCTCGGCTACGCAGGCGGCCCGGCGTGGCTGATTTCGGCGATGCAAATCCTGCAATCCCAAAGCACTTCCAACCCAAGTTCGATTTCTCAGGCCGCGACGGTCGCCGCGCTGGAACAGGGCAGCGATTTCATCAGCGGCTGGATAGAAATCCTCCAACGCCGCCGTACGATGATCATGAATTGCGTCAATGCCATCAGCGGCCTCAGCGCGGATACACCGCCGGGCGCTTTTTATGTCTTTGCGAACTGTCATGGAATGCTGGGTAAAACAACGGCTTCGGGCGATATTCTCCGGACAGACGAAGATTTTGCTGCTTATCTACTGAAAACCGCCCATGTCGCCACACTTCAGGGCTCCGCTTTTGGCGCGCCAGGCTATTTGCGCATCGCTTACGCCATTGATGACAGCCGACTGCAGGAAGCCTGCGAAAGGATCACCCGCGCCTGCGCGGAACTGCGTTAACCTGTAAAAGGCCTGTTTGCGTGCAAGAACGGGCCTTTTTGACTCTATTCTCAACAACTTGCCTAAAGTATCAGCAAACGCACGCATTTATGCAGTTTCCCCTTTGACATGCCCACGGCCAGTCGCTATTATTCGCCCCGTTCCAACGATTCCTCTGTAGTTCAGTCGGTAGAACGGCGGACTGTTAATCCGTATGTCACTGGTTCGAGTCCAGTCAGAGGAGCCAAATTAGAAACGCCCGCTTAAGGAAACTTAAGCGGGCGTTTTGCTTTTGTGTTTTCCCATTTTTCGGGCAGATTCGCACACTCAGTCTCATCGCTTATTGCCCTCTGCCACCGGATAATTATCTGCACATCCGCATTCCCTGAGTTAAATCCCCCTTTCGACCCTGCTGTTTTTGCAAAAGCGTTTTAACCTGACGGTTGTCCCTGTAGTCTCAACAGCGGCTGATTTTTTGCTGTGCACGATGTATTACCTTTTTGCCTATTTTAATAACTAAAAATTTTAGAAATTTAAGGAACGGTCAGAATAACTATGGACTCCACGCTCATTACTCCCCGCCCCGATAAGGAGATACCTTCACTTAACCGCGCACGCCGCGCTGCCTGGGGCAGTTTTGCCGGGGCCGTGGTCGACTGGTTCGATTTTTTACTCTACGGCATTACCGCTGCGCTGGTGTTTAACAGCGAATTCTTTCCGCAGGTTGACCCGGCAATGGGTACGCTTGCCGCATTTGCGACCTTTGGCGTTGGCTTTTTATTCCGTCCGCTCGGCGGCATCGTTTTCGGGCATTTCGGCGATCGCTTAGGCCGCAAACGCATGCTGATGATGACTGTCTGGATCATGGGCATAGCGACCGCGTGTATCGGTATTCTTCCGTCGTATTCTATGATTGGCTGGTGGGCACCTGCTTTGCTGGTCACGCTGCGAGCCATTCAGGGGTTTGCCGTGGGCGGCGAATGGGGCGGCGCGGCGCTGCTGGCCGTTGAAAGTGCACCCTCTGGCAAGAAAGCTTTTTACAGCAGCGGGATCCAGATGGGATATGGCGTTGGCCTGTTGCTGTCTACCGGGCTGGTCTCACTCATCAGCAGCCTGACCACCAACGAACAGTTCCTGAGCTGGGGCTGGCGTTTGCCGTTCCTATTCAGCATTGTTCTGGTGCTGGGCGCGCTGTGGGTGCGAAATGGCATGGAAGAATCCGTAGAGTTCGAACGCGCTCTGGTGGAACAGCCGAAGCAGGCCAAAAAGCGTCTGCCGGTGTTCGAAGCGCTGATCAGCCACCCCGGCGCGTTTTTAAAAATCATCCTCCTGCGCCTGTGCGAACTCCTGACGATGTACATCGTCACCGCGTTTGCGCTCAACTATTCGACGCATAATCTGGGGATGTCGCGCGAACTGTTTCTGAATATCGGGCTGCTGATCGGCGGTGTGAGCTGTCTGACCATCCCAATGTTCGCCTGGATGGCCGATCGTTTCGGGCGTCGCCGTATCTACATTACCGGCGCAATCGTCGGCGCGCTGAGCGCTTTCCCGTTCTTTATGGCGCTGGATGCGCGCTCAATTGCAGGCGTGGTGATCTTCTCGCTACTGCTGGCGAATATCGCCCACGACATGGTGGTTTGCGTGCAACAGCCGATGTTTACGGAAATGTTTGGTGCCGGTTATCGCTACAGCGGCGCGGGCGTGGGATATCAGGTTGCCAGCGTGGTGGGCGGCGGTTTCACGCCGTTTATTGCTGCCGCGTTGCTGACATATTCCGGCGGTGAATGGCATTCCGTGGCTATTTATTTGATGGCAGGCTGCCTGCTTTCGGCACTGACGGCGATACTGATGAAGTCGCCAAAGCCGCATTGAATTTTTGATCGTACCTGAAAACGCCTGCTCAGAAAACCTGAGCGGGCGTTTTGCTTTTCATCGGGACAGCCGGGTCGTCAGCGGGCTGAAAATTGGTTATCATCCGCTTCCACTTTCCCTTCGGTTAGCCTGATGTCCGCGATTATCGATACCTTTGTTGCCCCGCCGTGTCATGAGGAAATAGAGATCCTCTTTCAGGATGACCATCTGGCGCTGATCAATAAACCTGCAGGGTTGCTAAGTCTGTCGGGGAAAAACCCGCAAAACCTCGATTCAGTGCATCACCGGCTGGTCAGGATTTTTCCCGGCTGCACGCTGGTACATCGTCTTGATTTCGGGACTTCCGGGCTGATGGTGATTGCGCGGAATAAGGCGATTAACGCCGCCCTTTGCCAGCAGTTCAGCCAGCGTACGGTAACGAAAGTCTACATCGCGCTGCTCTGCGGACATGTGGCAGAAAATGAAGGGGTGATTGATGCGGCGATTGCCAAAGATCCGGCGCTGTTCCCGCTGATGTCAATTTGCAAAATCAGCGGAAAGCCCGCCCGCTCGCACTATCTGGTGCTTGATCGCTTTGAGCAAAAACGGGAAGACGGAACATTACTGCCGCTGACGCGGGTGCAGCTGACCCCGGAAACCGGGCGTACTCATCAGTTGCGCATCCACTGCCAGCAACTGGGTCACCCTATTTTAGGCTGCGACCTGTATGGCGGCCTTCTGCTGCCTGGCACCGAAAAGATACCGCGCTTAATGCTGCACGCCAGTGAACTGAATTTTGTTCACCCGGACAGCGGAGAACCGGTCAACGCGCGGTGTAACAGCCCGTTCTGAAGCTGATTACCACATCAGATCATCAGGCACTTTGAAATCAGCGTACGGATCTTCTTCGTCCTGCTCTTCTTGTCTTAGCGCGCTGTTTAAGACAATCCTGCTGGCGTCACGCTGTACATTTTTATCCGCGACGCTTGCGGGGATAATCGCGTACTGACTCTCGCCGTTGCTGTCCGTCACCAGACGCACAATCGCAAGACGGCCCTTGACCAGCTGAGCCTGCGATTTATGTTCTTTCGACAAAGCTGCTTATCACGCTCTGGCTGGGCTTTTTTTTGTTTTCTTCCACAACCGCTCTGGCCTCACCCTACTGAACACGTGACTTTTTGACCGTTCTCTGGACTTTATCCATTTTCCTGGAGGTTACTAATCCCGCTTTCAGCAGTTGCTCTTGTAAGGTGAGTTTGGTCATCTTCGTTTCTAAATCCGTTGAATAATTTCCTGGATTATTCCTGCAAATTTAGCCGCAATCAGTTCGAATGACTGCGTTTAAACTGGCTGGCATCGATCTCGTATTGCTTCATTTTCCGCCATAACGTGGTTCGTCCGATGTTTAAAAGCTGAGACATTTCACGGACACGGCCGCTGGTAACGCGGGCGGCGTGGATAATGGCCTCTTTCTCAATGGAAGAAAACGTGAGGCTGGCAGGCATCAGCGTGGACGGATTCTCGCCCACCGGACGTTCAGAAAATAAGTATTCCGGCAGATGACTCAGGCGTATACGGCCGTTTTCACTGCTGATGGCGATATTTTCGATAACGCTATTAAGCTCAAAATCATTGCCCGGCCAGGAATACGCCACCAGCTGTGCCAGCGCGTCGTCATCAACTTTCAGTTTCGACGTAAAGCGTTTCTCCAGACTGTGCAGCCGGTTATGTACCAGCGACGGAATACTGCTGCGCCGCGCCCGCAACGGCGGGATGACAATTTCAAAAGAATGCAGCGCGTAATAAAGCTGACGACTGAAGCGGTTTTGTTCGACCAGCGCGGAAAGATCCACCGTCGTCGTGGCAATCACTTTGACGTTCACCGGGATCAGCCGCCGCGCGTCCAGCCGCGTCAGGACGCCCTGCTTGATCACTTGCAACAATCCCGACTGTAACTCCGGCGCCAGATACTCAATTTTTTCCAGAAATAACGTGCCGCCGTTGGCCAGTTCCAGACGGCTGAGCCTTCCTTTAGCATCATCGGTGGGTGCATTGCCCATGAAATCCTGCCCCAGCGCGCTGTCGGCATAAAGCTGACAGTTCACCGCAATATACGGGCCGCCGGCGCATTCGCTTTCATTGTGAATGGCCTGGCTGAGCAGTTCTTTGCCCACGCCCTCTTCCCCGCATAACAGCACCGGGAAACTCCCCCGCGCCGCCTGCCTCCCGAAATGAATTAACCGGCGCGATTCCTGATCGTCGGCGGACATCTGCTCAAACGTGTGGCTGACTTTGCCGAGCTGGCTGGTCATCAGCTGACGCATCTGTTCTACCGGATGCAGCAGCATAATAAAGCTGATGCCCTGCTCTTCAACGATCGGTTTAAGGGTAATCACAGCGTCGATAAACTGATGCTGGCTCTCAAACGTCACTTCGGTATGGTTAAGCCCGCGTGCGTGTTTGATGGCGCGGCGCAGCAACGCGGGCAGCGTCACCAGCTCGCTGAGATTTTTCCCCTGGCAGACCTGCGCATCCAGATGCAACAGCGTCGCGGCCTGAACATTCAGAAACTGCAAAACGCCCTGCTCATTCCATGCCATCACGCCGTCATCCATGCTTTCCAGCAGGCCGTACATTTGATTGAGATGCCGGTTGGATTCCGCCAGCAAGCTGTCGGTGATGAGTGAATTGCCCACTTCGCGTGCGACAGCCAGCGTCAGGGACAAATCAGACGACGCCTGCTGCTCATTCAGGCAGCAAAGGGAAATCGAACCCGAAAGCCGCCCGTGGTTATCAAACACCGGCGTGGTACTGAACGACCACGGGTGAAGCGCCTGTTTAAAATGCTGCGCGCCACTGGTTCTGACCGGCTGTCCGAGTAGCGCAGCCAGTGATAACGCGCAGCTTCCGATAATACTTTCGGCACAATAACTGCCCGCCAGAAAGCCTAAACCGGCCAGCTGCGCCAGCGTGTGCGGGTCACCGCAGCAGCAGAGAATACAGGCCGATTCATCCAGAATCAGCAGCGCGCAGGGCCGGTTATCCATGTATTCCCAGGCATCCTCCAGCGCCGCCTGGCCGATGGTCAGCAACGTGGTTTTACGCCGGCAAATCGATTCAAACGTCAGCCCCTGCGCCTGATGCGGCGGCTGCCAGGTTTCACGCTGCATGAACCGGTCGCAGCGCTGCCATGATCGCGCGATAAGCGAAGAGACTTCTTCTTTTTCCACATCCTGTTCCCGGCTTGTCATAACCTTTTCCGTTTATGTGTCATAAAATACCCCTCTGATCCGCATTTATCACAGAGTCAGAGGGGGAGCGTTATGCGGCAGATGAACGGTCAGATCAGTTATTTGCGGCAGCTCATCGCGCCAGCCACTGCTGCCCCAATTTATCTGCGGTCACGATGGCGGCGTAAACGCTGTCCTGCGCAACCGGGAAAGGCATGTTGTGAATGGTTTCCCCTTCCGCACAGGTCGCCTGCGCCACCGCCATAATCTTCGCTTCAATCCCCTCTTTCACGCCCATTTCGCCCAACGTCACCGGCAACCCAACCTTGTGGCAAAAACCGAGAACGGTTTCGATTTCTTCCATCGGGCTGTTTTGCAGCACCAGTTGTGACAGCGTGCCAAACGCCACTTTTTCGCCGTGATAAAGATGATGGCACTCTTCCAGAATTGTGAATCCGTTATGGATTGCGTGCGCCGCAGCCAGCCCGCTGCTTTCAAATCCGATGCCGCTGAGATAGGTATTGGCTTCAACAATACGTTCCAGCGCCTCAGTGACCACGCCGGCATCGCAGGCAAGCCGGGCTTTTTCGCCTTCCGCCAGCAGCGTATCGAAACACAAACGCGCCAGGCTGAGCGCCGCCACCGTGGATTGCCCGCCCGCCATGCTGGTGGCGCGGGAGTCGTAACAGGCTTTGGCTTCAAACCAGGTCGACAGCGCATCGCCCATTCCGGCGACCAGCAAACGCACCGGCGCTTTCGCGATAATCGTGGTATCCATCACCACCATATCCGGATTTTTCGGGTAAACCAGATACTCTTCAAACTCACCCGCTTCGGTGTAAATCACGGACAGCGCGCTGGTCGGCGCATCCGTAGACGCAATCGTCGGCACAACAATCACCGGCAATTTCTGGTAATAGCCGATGGCTTTTGCCGTATCCAGCGTTTTGCCGCCGCCAATACCGACCACGCCCTGGCATCCCTTTTGTTTCAGAATGGCAATCAGGCGGTTAATTTCGGCGTGGCTGCATTCACCTTTAAAGCGTTCAGCGTGACTGCTGACGCCGTAATCGTGCAGGCCGTTAATCACTTTGTCCCCGGCGAGCTTCATCACGAAGTCGTCAGCAATCACGAAGTAGCTCTCCGCCAGATTTTTAGCGTATTGCCCGAATGACGCAGACGCGTCAGCGCCCTGAAGATATTTGGCCGGAGATTGAATTACTTTCAGCATTGTTTTCGCCCTCAGATAGTCCATGTTTGCAGAATGTCGCCGGTTCACGTTCCGCTCTGCTTTCAATAACCTGCGGAGCGAAATGTTGTCCCGGCGTGATGCAGTCACTCTAGGGCTCGCGAAGCACAAAAAAATCTTTCGCGTTTATGTTCTGATTTGAAACCTTGTGAAAAACAATGCGTTTCATAATGAAACGTAAAACCACAAGAACATTGCGGATTGCGATCGCGGTCCGTCATTTTCTTCAAAAGCATTCAGTACAGCAAAACAATGAAACAGCCTGTCGTGCTGAAAATCGCAGTGCAGGCGCAAAAAATTGTCTGTCGTGGTTCTATCTTTGCCGTGAATGGCCGTCAGAAAATAGCGCTGCGTCCCAGTTTCGGTTTTTCCTTTTCCAAAACGTTCCATTTAGAAACAAAAACCTCTGATTCATGTTCCGTATTGGAACTCATTTTTCCGAAATTCTTTTTGCCGCTAACTCATCCAGAATCACTCTACCGGCCAGGTGACAATGACCGGTAACCCTACGCACGATGACTGCCACCGCCTATAAGGGGCAGCTTCAGACAACCTCCGACGGAGTACGAATAATGAAAAAGCTCATTAACCGTGTAGAAGATGTGCTGAGTGAACAATTGAGCGGGCTGGCAAAGGCCCACCCTGAACTGACACTTCACCAGGATCCTGTTTATGTCACCCGCGCCGATGCGCCCGTGGCCGGAAAAGTGGCGCTGCTTTCCGGTGGCGGCAGCGGTCATGAACCGATGCACTGCGGTTTTATCGGCCACGGAATGTTGTCTGGCGCGTGCCCCGGTGAAATCTACACCTCGCCGACGCCGGACAAAATGTTCGAATGCGCCATGCATATCGACGGCGGCGAAGGCGTTCTGCTGATCATCAAAAACTACACCGGCGACATTCTTAATTTCGAAACCGCCACAGAACTGCTGCACGAAAGCGGCGTAAAAGTCTCCACCGTGGTAGTGGATGATGACGTTGCGGTCAAAGACAGTCTGTATACCGCCGGACGCCGCGGCGTAGCCAATACCGTACTCATCGAGAAACTGGTGGGTGCCGCTGCTGAACGCGGTGATTCGCTGGAGGCCTGCGCTGCGCTGGGGAGAAAACTCAATAACCTCGGCCATTCCATTGGCATAGCACTCGGTGCCTGCACCGTGCCTGCCGCCGGACAACCCTCTTTCACGCTCAAAGATGACGAAATGGAATTCGGCGTCGGTATTCACGGCGAACCGGGCATCGACCGCCGCCGCTTCAGTTCACTCGATCAGACCGTGGATGAAATGTTCGACACGCTGCTGGAAAACGGCACGTACAGCCGCACGCTGCGCCAGTGGGATACCGCGCAAGGCAGCTGGCAGGATGTTCCGCAAGGTAAACAGGCGCTGGGCAACGGGGACCGCGTGATTGCGCTGGTCAATAATCTGGGTGCTACCCCGCTGTCTGAACTTTATGGCGTTTATAACCGCCTGGAACAACGCTGCCAGCAAACCGGTATCACCATCGAACGCAATCTGGTGGGTGCGTACTGCACGTCTCTGGATATGGCAGGATTTTCCATCACGCTGCTGAAAGTCGATAACGACACGCTCGCATTATGGGATGCGCCGGTCCATACCCCCGGCCTGAACTGGGGAAAATAAGGAGCAATACATGTCACTGAACAGAACACAAATCGTCAACTGGCTCTACCGCTGCGGGGATATTTTCACCCGGGAAAGTGATTTTCTGACCGGGCTGGATAAGGAAATCGGCGACGCCGATCATGGCCTGAACATGCACCGGGGGTTCAGCAAAGTGGTGGAAAAGCTGCCGTCTATTGCGGACAAAGACATTGGTTTTATCCTCAAGAATACCGGCATGACGCTGCTGTCTAACGTCGGCGGTGCCAGCGGCCCGCTGCTCGGGACGTTCTTCATTCGCGCCTCGACCGTAACGCAGGCGCACCAGAGCCTGACGTTGAAAGAGCTGTGCGAGATGATCCGCGAAGGCGCAGAAGGGGTCATCAGCCGCGGCAAAGCCGAGCCCGGCGATAAAACCATGTGCGACGTCTGGCTCCCGGTGGTCGATTCACTGCGTCAGTCGGGCGAACAGCATTTGTCCGTCACCGCCGCGCTGGATGCGGCCAGTGAACGGGCCGAAGCCGCCGCGCATGCCACCATCACCATGCAGGCGCGCAAAGGTCGCGCCAGCTATCTGGGCGAGCGCAGCATCGGCCATCAGGATCCGGGCGCAACCTCGGTGATGTTCATGATTCAGATGCTGGCAGCCGCAGCCAAAGAGTAAGGAAAACACGATGGTAAACCTGGTTATCGTTTCTCATAGTGCCCGGCTGGGCAATGGCGTCGCAGAACTGGCCCGGCAGATGTTATCGGGCGATGGCTGCAAGCTGGCCATCGCTGCGGGCATTGACGATGTGGATAATCCGATTGGCACAGACCCGATTAAAGTGATGGAAGCCATTGAGTCCGTCGCCGATACCGATCATGTGCTGGTGATGATGGATATCGGCAGCGCGCTGCTCAGTGCCGAAACCGCGCTGGATTTACTCGATCCGGCGATTGCCGCTAAAGTCCGGTTGTGCGCGGCACCGCTGGTCGAAGGCACGCTGGCAGCCACGGTCAGTGCGGCTGCCGGTGCCGGTATCGACAAAGTGATTAGCGATGCGATGAATGCCCTCGAGGCAAAACGCGTTCAGCTGGGTTTACCACCGCAGACACCGCCATCGCTGGTGTTGGCCTCTTTTGCCGATGATCGCGATGCGCGGTCGGCGTCGGTGACGATCAGAAATCCTAACGGTTTGCATGTGCGCCCTGCTTCGCGTCTGGTTGCCGCACTGTCCGGCTTTGATGCCGAACTGGTTCTGGAGAAAAACGGGAAACGGGCAACGCCGGACAACATCAACCAGATTGCCCTGTTGCAGGTACGCTGCAATGACCCGCTGACTTTGCTGGCACGAGGACCGCAGGCAGACGCTGCGCTGGCAGCATTTACCGCGCTGGCAGCCGAAGATTTTGGCGAAAGCACGGAGATCGCGAAAGCAGAACCCCCTGCGCCTGCGCCTCTCCTTACCCGCGTTGAAGGCAGCGTCGTGCTGTGGGATTTGCCGCATCAGTTACCCGGCCTGCAACCTTGCACGGACGTCTTGCAGGAACAGCGCAATTTAATGCGCGCCATTGAACTGACGCTTGACGATCTGAACGCGCTTACCGTCATGGCGGAAGAAAAATATACCGCCGATATTGCCGCCATATTTTCCGGCCACCATATGCTGCTCGATGATGCGGATTTGTATGAAGAAGCGTGCCGGATCATCAGCGAGAAATATTGCAGCGCCTCGTGGGCATGGGATTCGGTCATGACCGACCTGAGTAAACAGTACCGACAGCTCAACGACAGCTATTTACAGGCGCGTTATATCGATATCGAAGATTTGCGAAACCGCACGCTGGCGCATCTGGCGGGCAAATCCGTCGCGCAACCGGCCATCGGCTTACCTGCGATTCTTATCGCCGACGACATTTTCCCCTCAACGGTTTTGCAGCTCGATGCGCAGCAGATCAAAGGCATTTGCCTGCGCGCGGGAAGCGATGTTTCCCACAGTGCGATTATTGCCCGCGAGGCCGGTATCGCGTTTCTCTGCCATCAATATGATGCACTTAAAAATATTATTCCCGGCGACGGGCTGACGCTAGACATGGCGCAAAAACGCGTTATTCGCCTGCAGGCGGGGTAAACACAGTCAAAACTTTGCATCTTGCCCGCCGGGAAACTGGCGGGCTTCTCCGGTTCAGATTCTGGCGTTTCCTTTCACGTTCACTTCATGCGCTCATAAAATCATCATCCGGCCGCAGCGCTCCAATAAAACATTGGCGGCTCCGGCCAGACAAGCCATATTTAGAAAGAATGATGATGAACGAAGCACAAAGGAAAAACGTATGCATAACAAATCCCTCACCTCCGCACAGGCGATTGATAAGCTCGAAGAGATGTACAACAACTCTGTTGCCGCATTGCGGGATGCGATTAAAAATTTCATCGTTCAGGGTAGGTTGCCGGATGTTACGGCCAGAGCTGCCGGGCTGTTTGTTTACCCGGAATTACGCGTCAGCTGGGATGGGGTCACGCCCGCGAAAAACCCGACCCGCGCCTATGGCCGTTTTTCACATCCGGGGCGTTATGCCAATACCATCACCCATCCCGAGCTGTTTCGCGATTACCTGCTGGAACAGCTTTCCCTGCTCGAAGAAGAATATGACGCGCTGATTGAAGTCGTGCCATCACAGCAGGAAATCCCCTATTCCTATGTGATCGACGGTTCAGATCTGATGCTGGATCGCTCAATGAGCGCCGGGCTGGCAAAACATTTCCCGACCACAGAGCTTTCGCAGATTGGCGATGAAACCGCGGACGGCCTGCAATATCCCGGCGATACTTTCCCGCTTTCGCATTTTAATGCGCTGCGCGCCGACTTCTCGCTGGCCCGTCTGCGCCATTACACCGGCACGCTGATCGAGCATTTCCAGCCTTATGTGCTGTTCACTAACTACACCCGTTATGTCGATGAGTTCGTGAGCTGGGCGTGCGCGCAAATCGCCGATCCTGAAAGCCCGTATGAAGCGCTGGCTTGCGCAGGCAGCGTATTTATCACCGCTGAGACGCAAAACCCGGAGCAAGCCGTTTCAGATCTGGCGTGGAAAAAACACCAGATGCCCGCCTATCACCTGATTGCCCGCGACGGTGCAGGCATTACGCTGGTCAATATTGGCGTCGGCCCGGCGAATGCAAAAACCATCTGCGACCATCTTGCCGTGCTGCGCCCGCACGTCTGGCTGATGATTGGTCACTGTGGCGGGCTACGCGAAACACAGTCCATCGGCGACTACGTTCTGGCGCACGCCTATCTGCGTGACGATCATGTTCTCGACGCCGTGTTACCGCCGGACATTCCGATCCCAAGCATTGCCGAAGTACAGCGCGCGCTGTATGACGCCACAAAAATGATGAGCGGCATGCCGGGTGAAGAAGTCAAACAGCGTCTGCGCACCGGCACCGTGGTGACGACTGACGACCGGAACTGGGAACTCCGCTATGCGGCGTCTGCGCTGCGGTTTAACCTCAGCCGCGCCGTGGCCGTTGATATGGAAAGCGCCACCATTGCCGCGCAAGGCTACCGCTTCCGTGTGCCATACGGTACGTTGTTGTGCGTTTCGGACAAACCATTGCACGGAGAAATCAAACTGCCGGGTCAGGCCAATAAATTTTACGAAGGCGCGATTTCTGAGCACCTCCAAATCGGCATCTGTGCCATCGACCTGCTGCGCGCCGAGGGCGATCATCTGCATTCACGCAAATTACGTACCTTTAACGAACCGCCTTTCCGTTAATTCTTTTTTAACAATTTAATTAGAGCTTTGGATGAAAAAGACTTTGCATAATGCGGAGTCTTTTACCATCATAAATTAAAACGCTGTTCTACTTTCTGCCACCCTGGAATTCTCTTGCAAAACGTCATCGTCTCTTTGCGCAAAGCCATTGAGCGCACGCCCTGGTATCCGAAACGGCGTTCATACCGCACGTTGTTCTGGCGTGAAATTACGCCCCTCGCAGTACCGATTTTCTTCGAGAATGCCTGCGTTCTGTTAATGGGCGTGTTAAGCACCTTCCTCGTCAGCTGGCTGGGTAAGGAAGCGATGGCCGGGGTGGGTCTGGCTGACAGTTTTAACATGGTGATCATTTCATTCTTCGCCGCAGTCGATCTGGGGACCACCGTTGTCGTTGCGTTCAGTCTCGGCAAACTTGACCATGAACGCGCCCGCGCGGCCGCCCGTCAGTCGCTGGCAATCATGACTGTTTTTGCCGTCCTTCTGGCAATTCTTCTTCAGTTTTCCGGGCATGTCATTATCGACATGATTGCGGGTAACGCTGAACCTGAAGTGAAAGAAATGGCGCTTTCATATTTGCAGATGAGCAGCTGGAGTTATCCGGCCGCTGCCATTGCGCTGATCGGTTCCGGTGCCCTGCGCGGTGCCGGTAATACCAAGATCCCGATGCTGCTCAACGGCGGCATGAATATCCTGAACCTGATCATCAGCAGCGTGCTCATTTACGGCTGTTTCGGCTGGCACGGTTTAGGGTTTATCGGTGCCGGACTGGGGCTGACGATTGCCCGTTATATTGGTGCCGTGGCGGTCATTTTTGTCCTGATGATCGGCTTTAACCCGTCGCTGAAAATCTCCCTGAAAAGCTACTTTCTGCCACTCAATACCAACATTCTGCGCGAAGTGCTGGGCATCGGTATTCCGGCCAGTATTGAATCCGTGCTGTTCAACGGCGGCAAATTGCTGACGCAGGTGTTTGTGGCGGGTATGGGCACCAACGTGATTGCCGGTAACTTTATCGCCTTCTCGATTGCCGCCCTGATTAACCTGCCGGGGAACGCCTTAGGGTCGGCCTCGACGATTATTGTCGGCACCCGTCTGGGCAAAGGGCAAATCGCCCAGTCCGAGCGCCAGCTGCGGCATATTTTCTGGTTATCCACCTTCGGGCTCTGCGTGCTGGCCTTTCTGTCCGTGCCGTTTGCCGGGCTGCTGGCGCGGTTTTACACTAATGAACAGGACGTTATCGACGTCGTAAAAATCCTGATCTGGCTGAACGCCGCTTTTATGCCGTTCTGGGCCGCCTCCTGGGTGTTGCCTGCCGGTCTGAAAGGCGCGCGCGATGCCCGTTTCACCATGTACGTTTCCATGGTCGGCATGTGGGGCTGCCGCATCGTAGTGGGTTATTTCCTCGGCATTGTGCTTAACTTCGGCGTCGTCGGGATCTGGCTCGGGATGTTCCTCGACTGGATCGTTCGCGGCATCTTCTTCTACTGGCGTATGGCGAGCGGCCGCTGGTTGTGGAAATACCCGAGAGAGAAAAAAGTGCAATAAAGCCCTGCGTTACGCCCGCCGGTACATCCGGCGGGGATGTCCGATTTTCCCGTACAGCATTTCCACCCGCAAATCCCCTTTCTGAACGCAATGCTCGAGATACCGCCGGGCGGTGGTCTTACTTAACTTCGTTTCACTGACCACTTCATCGACCGAATAACAGCGCCCTCCATCCTGCATAAAAATCGCTTCCACCAGATTCAGCGTGTTCTCTTCGATGCCTTTGTTTCCGGCCTTCGGTGTGAAGTCTTTGGCCTGTAGCTGATAGAGGCTGTCGACGTTTTGCTGATCCACCACTTTCCACGCCCGCTGTGTCTGGCTGAACTGAATGAACCGATCCAGCGATTGTTGCAGACGGTTCCAGGACACCGGTTTAAGAATGTAATCAAAAGCGCCAGAACGGATCGCCTGACTGCACGTGTTCATGTCGCTGGCCGCCGTGATAAAAATCACCGAGCAATTCGTTTTCTTCAGCACATCGTTTTCAAGCAGAGAAATCCCCTGTCCGTCCGGCAAATAGTTATCCAGCAGCAACAACTGCGGCCGCTTTTCCTCAATCAGCACCTTCGCTTCCCGCAGCGTGGAGGCCATCCCCACCAGTCGCAGCCATCGGTGATTATCGATAAGCTCGGCGTACAGCTGTGCCAGCTGGTTTTCATCTTC
Organism: Rahnella selenatireducens; assembly: GCF_046449555.1. Taxonomy (NCBI): domain Bacteria; kingdom Pseudomonadati; phylum Pseudomonadota; class Gammaproteobacteria; order Enterobacterales; family Yersiniaceae; genus Rahnella; species Rahnella selenatireducens. Next base: position 104,933 of record NZ_JBKEZJ010000009.1, on the reverse strand, counting down.
CACAATCATTACGTCAATCATTTCAGCTTGAATCATTTATGCTTTTCCCGTTGTTCCGGTTGAATGGACCGGCAGCCCGTTAGGTATGAAGACAGAGAAAACAGAACCTGTCGGGGAGTTATCAGAAACTTCAATGGTGCCACCCGCGTGGCTGACATAGCTGGCAACCAGATGCAGCCCCAGCCCGTGATCCCCTTCCCGCTTGGAGGTCACACCGAGCGAGAAGATCTGCTCACGTCGCTCCGGCGCAATGCCGACGCCCTGATCGGCAACTTCGATCACCAGATCCGCGTGGGTGGAAATGATGTATACCTCAACCGGCCCGGCATTTTCGCCACGCAGCAAGGTGGCTTCGATAGCGTTATCCAGCAGGTTACCGATAACCGACATCAGCTCTGTTTCACTCAGCGCCGGAGGCAAATGCGTTAATTCACACGCAGGATCGAAGGCCAGTTCAACGCCCTTTTCACGCGCACGCGCATATTTCCCCAGCAGCAATCCGCACAGTCTGGGCGAACAAAACCGCGCCGAGACAAAATCCAGCAATTCCTGCGCGCTTTCCGATTGCGCTTCGATATATCTGATAGCCTCATCGTAACGGCCCATGTGCAGCAGCCCGGCCAGCGTTGCCGTCCAGTTCAACTGCTCATGGCGCATCACCCGCAGGTTATCGGCGTAACGCTGCACCTGACTGAGCTGAATGCTCAGGCGATCGATGTCACTGCAATCGCGAAAGGTAATCACCCAACCCTGAAGCTGATCTTCCAGCATGATCCGTACGCGGCTGGCGACCACCGTCAGGTTGTTGAACAGGCAGATTTCATCGTGAATATCTTTCTCCAGCATCACCTGACGATCAAAAAATCTGACCGGCGCAATCACCTCTTCCAGCGGCTTTCCGCGCAGTTCACGCGAGGGTGCGTCCAGATTCAGCAGTTTTTTCGCCGCCTGATTAATCACGGCAATACGCGACTGCCCGTCAATGGCGATCACGCCTTCGTAAATGGATTCCATCAGCGCTTTTTGCTGACGAACCAGCAGGCCGATTTCACGTGGCTCCAGCGAAAACATCTGCTTTTTAATCGAGCGCGAGAAAAACCACGAGAAGGTAAACAGCGCCAGCAGGAGCGTCGCGGCAGCCACCAGAATGCGGATGGCTTTCTCGACGGTCAGCGTATTAATGTGGCTGGTCAGATACCCCACAGAGACGATGCCGATGACGTGGCCCTGCGCATTTAAAATCGGCGCTTTGCTGCGCAGCGACAGCCCGATGCCGCCCAGGCGCACGGTAGTGCTGCTTTTGCCCGCCAGCACATCGACGTTGTCGTCGCCGACCAGCGCCTTGCCCACGCGATCGGCATAAATGGAATGGAAAAGATGCATCGCTTTTCCGTCACCAATCACCATATAACTCGCGTCACTGTGCGCGGATATATTCCTCATCAATCTGTTAATTGCAGAAACATCATTATTTTCCACTGCGGTAATTAACGACGGTATAAGTGCAATTTCTTCTGCCTGTACTTTTGCACGCACACCCATATCTTCATATAACTGACGTTCAATATCGTGATAGTAATAAACACCCACTATCGAAAAAAGTGTGACGAATAAAACCACAAGATAAATAAAGAGCTTTATCTGGAAAGAGGGTCGAAACCGCATCGGGACATCCGTTATAAAGAGCGCTGAGATAATTACTAACAGTGACGGCACTTTATCATCCGGGGCAATTTCTGTCAGACGGGAAAATCAAAGTTGCGAGGCACGCCGCAGAACAACATCAGGCTCAGCAAGCCTCCAGCGGCTGATAGCAAAGTTCACAACAGTTATTTCACCATAAATTAACAGTAATATTATAATTACAAATAACACCATAAAAACCACAGCGAAATATATTAAGGAAAATCCTAAGAATTAATTAAAACCATAAAAACCTTTCACTCCTTTAAAATACCACTGTTAACTTGCGGGACTTCACATAATACCGGTTATTATCTCTCTTACACTCCCTGCACAAATTGACACAGGGGATTCATCATGAGTACAACCGACGACACTTATTCTGTTCCCGCGGGTTCGGTACCTGCAAAACAGCTCTCATTAAAAGATAAATGGTGGCACATTCTCGACACCTGGAAAATTGGCATCATTCCTTTACCACTGTTTGTGATGGCTGGTGTGCTGATTGCCATCGACTGTCTGGACGGCAAACTGCCGAGCGATATCGTGGTGATGGTAGCGACGTTAGCGTTCTTCGGGTTTGCCTGCGGCGAGTTCGGCAAACGTCTGCCGTTCATCGGCAAAATGGGCGCCGCGGCGATTTGCGCGACCTTCATTCCCTCCGCGCTGGTGTATTACGGCCTGCTGCCTGACGTTGTGGTCGAATCCACCACGAAATTCTACAAAAGTACCAACATCCTTTATCTCTACATCTGCTGCATTATTGTCGGCAGCATCATGAGCATGGACAGGAAAGTGCTCATACAGGGCTTCATGCGTATTTTCTTCCCGATGCTGTGCGGTGAAGTGGTCGGCATGCTGGTCGGGATGGGCGTGGGTCTGGCACTGGGCATGGAACCTTTCCAGATATTCTTCTTCCTGATCCTGCCGATTATGGCGGGCGGTGTGGGTGAAGGTGCGATCCCGCTGTCTATCGGCTACGCGGCCATACTGCATATGGATCAGGGCGTGGCGCTGGGCCGCATTCTGCCTATCGTGATGCTGGGCAGCCTGACGGCAATTGTTATCTCCGGCTCACTCAATCAGCTCGGTAAACGCTACCCGCACCTGACAGGTGAAGGCCAGCTGATGCCCTCTTCCAAAAATGCCACCGCAAGCACAAGCGCGCTGTCAGCAACCAGCGGTAAAACCGATGTCACGACCATTGCTGCAGGTGCCCTGCTGGCAGTTCTGCTGTACATGGTGGGTATGCTGTTACACAAACTGATTGGCCTGCCTGCACCGGTCGGCATGCTGTTTGCGGCTGTCGCGCTGAAGCTGGCACACGGCGTCTCACCTCGCCTGCTTGAAGGTTCGCAGGTGGTGTACAAATTCTTCCAGACTTCCGTGACCTACCCGATTCTGTTTGCCGTGGGCGTGGCTATCACGCCGTGGAACGAACTGGTGGCCGCGTTCACCGTTTCCAATCTGCTGGTCATTGTCAGCACCGTCGCCGCATTGGTTGCCACCGGCTTCTTCGTGGGCAAGAAAATCGGTATGCACCCGATTGATGTCGCCATCGTGTCCTGCTGCCAGAGCGGTCAGGGCGGCACCGGTGACGTGGCTATTCTGACGGCGGGCAACCGCATGCAACTGATGCCTTTCGCACAAATCGCGACCCGCATCGGCGGCGCGATCAACGTTTCGGTAGCCCTGCTGGTTCTGGGTAATTTCCTGGTCTGACAGCGTTATCCGGCAAGCACGATTGTGATTTTTGATTGATTCAATTCAGGACATATTTATGAAACTGGCAAGTTATCTCTATCAGGGGCGCAAGTCCTACGGCATCGCAACGCAGAGCGGCATGATCGACCTTGGCCGCCTTCTCGGCCAGTGTTATCCCGACCTCAAGGCTCTGCTGGCAGGCGACGCACTGTCACAGGCGCAGGAACTGGCCAGCCAACCGGCAGATCTGAGCTTTGACGACCTGACGTTTTTGCCGGTCATTCAGAATCCGGAAAAAATTCTCTGCGTCGGCATGAATTACGCTGAAAAACGCAAAGAGTTCGATCAGCACAATCCGGCACCGACTCTGTTTGTCCGCTTCGCTGACTCACAAACCGGCCACGCCTCCCCGATCATCAAACCCAGCCGTTCGGTTGAGTTTGATTACGAGGGCGAACTGGCCGTCATCATCGGGTCAGCGGGCGAAAATATTTCCCGCGAAGACGCCCTTTCCCACGTTGCCGGTTACAGCTGCTACATGGACGGTTCCGCCCGCGACTGGCAGCACACCTGGTTTACCGCCGGTAAAAATTGGCGGCAGACCGGTGCTTTTGGCCCGTGGATGACCACGGCGGATGAAATTCCTGATCCGCATGCGCTGGCAATCCGCACCTGGCTGAACGGCAATATGGTTCAGGACGACAACACCCGCAGCATGATCCATAAGGTTGCCGAGCTGATTGAGTACATCAGTACCTTTACCTCACTGAGCGCAGGCGACGTGATCATCACCGGTTCTCCGGGCGGCGTGGGCAAGAAACGCGTGCCGCCGCTGTTTATGAAACCCGGCGACCGCATTGAAGTGGAAATCGAAAAAATCGGTCATCTCAGCAACGTGATTGTTGCCGCGGACCGTCAGGTGAGCCATGCACCGGCCGCCCATTAACATGTTAAACGCCGGGCTTCGTGCCCGGCATGCTCCGTTTTATTTGAACAATACCCGATATCAGGAATGCATTATGTTCAGCCGTGACGAACCCGACTTTCACGTCATCACCACAAGCCAGGCACCTCAGGGCTTGCTGGCCGATATCCGCGCCCTGCTGCATCAAAGCCAGCTGGGCATGGATGATGATATCGAGTATTTCGTGGTGGCCCTATCCGGCAGACGGCTGATCGGATGTGCAGGTCTGGTCAGTAACACCATCAAGTGCGTGGCTGTGGCGGCAGACTGGCGCGGCGAAAACCTCAGCGCCAGATTGCTCAGTGAAGTCGAAAACTTTGCGGTTCAGCGTGGCAAATTCCACCTGTTTCTCTATACCCGTCCCGGCAATCTCGAACGTTTTCGCGGCTGCGGATTTTATCCGCTGGTGCAGTGGGACAACGTCGCAGTACTGATGGAAAACACGCCGGTCGGCATCAGCCATTATTGCCGCGCCCTGAAGCGCCATTATCACGAAGGTCAGCGTGTTGGCGCGGTAGTGATGAATGCCAATCCGTTCACGCTCGGCCATCGTTATCTCGCGGAACAGGCGGCGGCGACGTGCGACTGGCTGCACGTGTTTGTGGTCAGCGAAGACGTGTCGTATTTCCCGTTTCAGGAACGGCTGGAAATGGTGCGTCAGGGCGTCGCCGATTTACCGAATGTCACGGTTCACGCCGGTTCTGAATACATGATTTCACGCGCCACGTTTCCCGGTTATTTCCTTAAAGATGCCGGGCTGGTGAACCAGACCTGGAGCGTGATGGATCTGCTGATTTTCCGCCAGTACATCGCCCCGGCGCTGGGCATCACGCATCGTTTTGTTGGCAGCGAGCCCTTTTGCCCGGTCACGCATCAGTACAACTGTGATATGCACGACTGGCTGGAAACACCCTCCCGTTCGGCTTCAAAGCCACTGACCGTTATTGAACTGCCGCGTAAGCGCCATGCCGGTGGCATCGCGATTTCAGCCTCGGAAGTCCGCGCATTGCTGAAAACCTGTCAGTTACCGCGCATCCGCGACATCGTTCCGCCCAGCACGTATGCGCATCTTGAACACCATTATTGCGCTGAGGCGCCCGCCGAAACGGCGCGCAGCGATGAACTTATTATTTCTACCACTCTTTGTTAAAGCAGGAAAAAACGAATGAAAATTGTGAAGGAGGCGCTGGCAGGTACGGTTGAATCCAGCGATTTGCTGGTAAAAATCGCCCCGGCCAGCGAGCTGAGCGTGGTGATCAACAGCGAAGTGATCAAGCAGTTTGGCGACCAGATCCGCCGCGTAGTGAACGAAACGCTTGAAGCCCTCGGCGTGACAGAAGGCTTACTGATTATTGAAGATAAAGGCGCGCTCGATTGCGTTATCCGCGCCCGCGTGCAAAGCGCGGTACTGCGTGCAGCACAGGAAGAAAATATTCACTGGGAGACGTTACGATGAAAAAACTCCGCCGCAGCATGCTGTTCCTGCCGGGGGCCAGTGCCGCCATGTTATCCACGGCATTTATCTATCGTCCTGATTCCATCATGTTTGATCTGGAAGACGCCGTATCCCTGCGCGAAAAAGACACCGCCCGCATTCTGGTGTTCCACGCCCTGCAACACCCGATGTACAAGGATATCGAAACCGTCGTGCGCATTAATCAGCTCAGCACGCCGTTTGGTTTGAAGGATCTGGAAGCCGTAGTACGCGCCGGTGTGGACGTGGTTCGTCTGCCGAAAACCGATACGCCGGAAGATATTTTCGAGCTGGAAGCGCACATCGAACGCATCGAAAAAGACTGCGGGCGAGAAGTCGGTTCCACCAAAGTCATGGCCGCCATCGAATCGGCTATTGGCGTCATCAACGCTGTCGCCATTGCCCGCTGTTCGCCGCGTCTGATTGGCATCGCGCTGGCTGCTTTCGACTATGTGATGGATATGCAAACCGAACGCGGTGACGGCACTGAGCTGTTCTACGCCCGTTGTGCCGTGCTGCACGCTGCGCGTGCCGCCGGTATCGACGCCTTTGATGTGGTGTATTCCGATATCAACGATGAAGCCGGTTTCCTGCGTGAAGTCGAGCTTATCCGCAAAATGGGTTTCAACGGCAAATCCCTGATTAACCCGCGCCAGATTGAGTTGCTGCACAACGCTTACGCGCCGACGCAGGAAGACGTGGATTACGCGCGTCGCGTTATCGCCGCCGCCGAAGAAGGCGAGCGCAAAGGCCTCGGCGTGATTTCGCTCAACGGCAAGATGATCGATGGCCCGATCATCAACCACGCACAAGTGGTGCTTGAACGCGCCAGCGCCTCCGGCGTGCGTCGCTAGCCCCCAATTTTGCACAGGAATATTAAGAGAATGAGCCATTTAACAGAAATGTTGCACAGCCAATATCCCGGCATGAAGCATCTGGTTGCTTTCGACGGTGCACACCGCACCACGCCGTATCTTTCCGATCCCGATGCCCGCCTGCATCGTAAATTATGCGATTCGCTGGAACAGGCGATTGCCCGCAGCGGCCTGAAAGACGGCATGACTATCTCGTTCCACCACGCTTTTCGCGAAGGCGATCAGGTGATTAATCATGTCGTCGGCACGCTGGCGCGTCTGGGCTTCAAAAATCTGACGCTGGCGTCCAGTTCCCTGATGACCTGCAACGACGCGCTGATCGAACACATCCGCAACGGCGTGATTACCCGCATTTATACCTCGGGGATGCGCGGCAAACTGGCCGATGCCATTTCGCACGGCCTGATGGAAGAACCGGTCCAGATCCACTCTCACGGCGGTCGGGTCAAGCTTTTGCAGGACGGCGAGCTGAACATCGACGTCGCCTTTTTGGGCGTTCCGTGCAGTGACGAATTCGGCAATGCCAACGGTACGCACGGCAAATCCTGCTGCGGTTCGTTGGGCTACGCGATGGTGGATGCGCAGTTCGCCAAAACCGTCGTGCTGCTGACTGAAGAACTGGTGCCCTTCCCTAACATGCCCGCCAGCCTGATGCAGGATCAGGTGGATTACATCGTGAAAGTCGATCAGGTCGGCGACCCGGCGAAAATCAGCGTGGGCGCAGCGCGCGTGACCAGCAATCCGCGCGAACTGATGATTGCCCGCACTGCTGCAGAAGTCATTGAACATTCAGGCTATTTCAAGCCCGGTTTTTCGATGCAAACCGGTTCCGGCGCGGCAGCAACGGCCTGTACCCGTTTCATGGAAGAAAAGATGGAGCGCAACCAGATCTCCGCGCGTTTTGCTCTCGGCGGCATCACCGGCAGTCTGGTGGACTTGCACGAAAAAGGATTGATCGAAACGCTGCTTGATACGCAATGCTTCGACGGTCAGGCCGCGTCATCGCTGGGTCGCAATCCGCAGCACATTGAAATTTCCACCAATGTTTACGCCAATCCGGGAGCCAAAGCCGCAAGCTGTGATCAGCTGGATATCGTCATTCTGAGCGCACTGGAGATCGACACCGATTTTAATGTAAACGTGATCACCGGTTCCGACGGCGTGATGCGCGGCGCATCGGGCGGCCATTGCGACGTCGCCAGCGCCGCCAACCTGACGATTGTGGTTGCGCCACTTCTGCGTAGCCGCATTCCGACCGTGGTGCGCCGTGTCACAACCCGCGTCACTCCGGGCGAAAGCATCGATGTGCTGGTCACTGACCATGGGATCGCTGTGAATCCGGCACGCCCTGAAATCCGCCAGAGACTCGAAGAAGCTGGCATGAAAATCATGGATATCGAAACGTTGTATCAGCGTGCCATTTCCCTGACTGGCGAACCGAAGCCGATTGAGTTTACGCAGCGCGTCGTGGGCGTGATTCGTTACCGCGACGGCAGCGTGATTGACGTCGTTCATCAGGTCAAAGAGGACGCATAATGACGATTTTGACGCCTGCGGATGCAGGCGTCAGTTTGGAGGTTTTGCTGGCCGCAAAGGAACAACGTGCGCAGCGGCAAACCGACTGGCTGACACAATTTCCACACACCCTGATTTCCCTCACACTGGTCACCCCCGGCGCGGTGAAAGATAGCGTGCGTTACCGCCAGGTCATGCGCGAAGCACTGGGCGCGGCGGAAACACTGCTGTTACAACGTGGCTGGGCGGTACTGAAACAGGACGTATTCTGGTTGCCGACCGGCGCGGAAGCGTTCTGGAGCATTGAGCACCCGGCGCCGGAAGTGAAAGCCGCCACCGTGGCGCTTGAGCAGTCGCATGCGCTCGGGCGTTTATGGGATTTCGATGTGATCTGCCCGCAGGCTGGCGTTGTAGGCCGCCGGTCGCTGGATAACGCCAGCCGCCGATGTCTTATCTGCGACGGCCCCGCCCACGCCTGCGCGCGTTCGCGTCAGCATCCGTTGCCCGACGTGATCGCAAAGATGGAGGCGCTGATTGATGGCTGGCATCGCACTCTCTGAACCACAGGTTTACACCGACATAGCCACACTGGCGGCAGAAGCGCTCCGTCAGGAAGTCTGGCTGACGCCTAAACCCGGTCTGGTGGACAGCGCCAATAACGGTTCACACAGTGACATGGATTTGCCGATGTTTTTGCGCAGCATCGGTGCGATTACGCCGTGGTTGCATCAGTTTTACCGGATAGGCAAGCAGGACGCCGCGCAACCGGCAACATCTATGCTGATGCGGATCCGCCCTGCCGGTCTGGCCTGTGAGCAGGCGATGTTCGGCGCAACAAACGGCATTAATACGCACAAAGGCGGTATTTTTTCTTTGGGAATTTTGTGTACGGCGGCAGGCCGGATCAGCGCCCGTCAGCAACTGCTGACCCGCACGGCGTTATGCGCCGAAGTGGCCGCGCTCACGCAAGGGCTGGTGGAACAGGAATTACAACATTGCCGCCAGCCGGTGACCGCCGGTGAACGGTTTTTTCAGGCACACGGCATGACCGGCGCCCGCGGCGAAGTGCAGAGTGGATTCGTGACGTTGCGTCGCCATGTTTTGCCTTACTGGCAGACAGAAAACCAGCCTGAACGCCGCAGTCTGAACGCCCTGCTGCGCCTGATGGCGTTTAATCCCGATACCAATCTGGTGTCACGCGGCGGACTGAGCGGGCTGCATTTTGTTCAGGATTATGCCCGCAAGTTGCTGAAAATCGGCTGGCAAAAAGAGGATTTACAGGAGATGGATCAGGCGCTGATTTCCCGGCATCTCAGCCCCGGTGGCAGTGCCGATTTGCTGGCAATCGCGACCGTGCTGATGGCTTTCCCGCAATGAGTAAGAATCCAAACATCACGCGAATGCTGGTTCCCGGTTTACGCGACAGCGAAGCCGGACACTGGCAAAGCCGCTGGCATGAACAAAATCCGCAGTGGCTGCGGGTGAAACAGCGCAACTGGGCGCAAGTCGATCTCGAAGGATGGATCACCGCCATTGACCGCGAGCAGAAGCTGGCGAAAAGCCCTTTGTTGCTGATTGGCCACAGCTTTGGCGCGCTCGCCAGTCTGGTGTGGGCGAACCGCAACCCGCTGCTTTGCGCAGGCGTGATGCTGGTCGCTCCCGCAGAACCGATGCGTTTTGGTCTGGACGATGACATTTTGCCAGAGCCGCTGGCGGTTCCCGGTCTGCTGGTCGCCAGCCATACGGATCCGTTATTACCCTTTACCCGCGCACAGTTCTGGGCACAGGCGTGGGGCTGCGAGCTGGTGGACATCGGCGAGGCCGGGCATATCAATGTGGAATCGGGTTTCGGAGAATGGCCGTGGGGGCTGGCAAAACTGGAAGAGTTTGCCGCGCGGCTGGCGGCAAATTCATGTTGAAAATGTGCTTAACGAACGATGCGGTTATCTGCTTCCGGTGCCGGTTTGGATTTCACGCAACACAGGTAAATCATCATCAGTAGCGGGATCCAGCCGAGCACGATACCCAGCGTAATTTTCATCCAGACATAGGTTTCCGGTGACGCGTATTCCATCAGGATCATATTGAGCAAACGCGACACAATACCTGCCAGATAAACACCGCCGAACCACCAGCCGGAGCGGTTGATATCGTGCATGCGTCGGATGCCAACCGCCAGAATCGGTAATGCCAGTGCCAGCGCGTAAATGGTGTAAGCCATGCCCGCATAGAACACGCCGTAAGGGTTCCCCGCCAGCGCCATCACGGTCGCCACAGTCCCCGTCAGCAAAATCATCAGCAGGATATTGACCAGCGTGAACACCCAAAACTCTTTGCGGGTCGCACGCCCTTCAAACTTCACGTACCCTTTCCAGCCCCGAACAAAACACTGCCATACGGTCATTCCGTCATATCCTTTTGTTTATCGTTTGAAATTTTTCATATCTTAAACGCTATCAAAAGCATTCTGAAATCTTTATTTACATCTGCCGGACGTCACTGCCCACGCAGCTGTCGGGCGAGTTTATCGAGCTGATCGGCGATCTGGTTGAGGTCTTTATCCTGCTGTCCCGGCGCGCGCGTGGAATTTCGCACGACCAGTTGCGCAGGCAAAATACGCGACGGCGTGTCCGGCTCCGTTGCCAGCAAAAGCCCGACGGCTTCTTTGCTTTGCAAATCGAGATCCAGAGAAACCGTGGTCAGCGCAGGATGGAAGAATGCGCTGTCGTAGGTGTCGTCGTAGCCGATAATAGAAACCTGCTGCGGGATCGCCACGTTGTGCTGATGCAGCGCACTGATCACGCCGAGCGCCATCTGGTCATTCCCGACCAGCAGGGCCGTAAACTGCGGCGTCTCCCGCAAAATCTGCAACGCGCCGTAGTAACCGCTTTTAGCACTCCAGTCGCCGTGAACAACCGTCACCGGTTGTAATCCTTTTTCGGTCAGCGTTTTCTGCCAGCTTTCCAGACGCAGGCGCGAAGACACCGATTCTTCCGGCCCGGCCAGCAAAGCAAATTCCCGATGCCCCAAATCATGCAGATATTCCACGCTGGCGCGCGAACCATCGGCCGGATTAAAGCAGACGTTAAACACCGGGCTGGTCGGATCCACATCCAGGAACAGGCAAAGAATGTCGCGGTTGTTTTCGTAAATGCGTTCGGCTTCGGCACTTTCCAGCGGGATATTGATGATCACGCGCTCAACCCGCTGGGATTTCAGCTCGTTAATGGAGTCCTGAATACTCTGATTCACGTCCTCGTCAATCATCGAAATCAGCACCTGATACCCGGCCTGATGGGCATATTTCTTCACCGAGGCGGCAATTTGCGACGGTGCATGCAGTGCCAGCGAGGTTGTCACCAGCCCGATCGTAAAACTCTGTTTTCCCACTAACTGCTGTGCCAGCCGGTTTGGCACGTAGCGCAGCACTTCAATCGCCTGCTCAACTTTCTGGCGCGTGGCGTCGGACACATTGGCCGACTTGTTTAAAACACGCGAAACCGTCTGATAGGAAACACCGGCATAGCGGGCAACGTCTTCTAATGTCGAACTTTTCGATTTCATGCTTTTCCCGTTTTGCAGCCCGTGATTTTACGCAATCTCATGATAATCGAGCCAAAGTACGGGATCTCATTTAAAAGTTCAATCTGAGAACCGCTTGACTTAAAAGTTATACGTTAACATTCATTAAATTCGTGATTTAAATCACCAGACGTTTATTTTAAATACACAACTTGTGGATCTAACTCACAATTCACACTGTGTTAAATTGATCATTATTGTTTCTGGGTATCTTATAGACTCCGTGAATGTGAACGTCATACATCAATAAGGAAAAATAATGAAACACAACTTACGTACTCTGGCTGTGGCGGTCTCTCTTGGGCTGGTGACAGGCCCCGCAGTGGCAAACGACATTGATTTTCATGGATATCTGCGCTCCGGATTGGGCGTTTCCGGCAGCGGCAGTCTGGAGCAGTTTCAGAAAAACAAAGTCGGTCGTCTGGGCAACGAAAATGACACTTACGGCGAAATCGAGCTGGGCAGTGAAGTTTACAAAAAGGACGATGTGAGTTTTTACGTCGATTCTATGGTCAGCATGGTGTCAGACGGCTCCAATGATGACGAAAGTACCCTCAACGATGATGCACAATTCGGCCTGCGTCAGCTGAATCTGCAAATCAAAGGGCTGGTGCCATGGGATAAAGATGCGGTGATCTGGGGCGGTAAACGCTATTACCAGCGCCATGATTTGCACATCATCGATACCAAGTACTGGAATATTTCCGGTGCTGGTGCCGGGGTGGAAAACCTGAAAATGGGCGAAGGTGCGCTGTCTGTGGCCTGGATCCGCGGCGATGCCAATGATGTGGATTACCGCGTTGACGGCGATAACGATGTCAATATCAACTACATCGACGTGCGTTATGCCGGTATCAAACCGTGGAGCGGCGCGTGGATGGAAGTCGGTGCTGACTACGCCATGCCGAACCTGACGCATGATCAGAAAGACTACGGCGGCCTGTATGACGCTGAAAATGGCGTGATGCTGACCGGCGAAATCAGTCAGGACATGTGGGGCGGCTACAACAAGCTGGTTTTACAGTATGCCAACAAAGGTCTGGCGCAGAACATGATTTCCCAGGGCGGCGGCTGGTATGACATGTGGAACTACACTAACGACGCCAGCGGTTATCGCGGCATTATCACCGGTCTTATCCCGATCACCAGCAAATTTAGCCTCAACCATGTGCTGACTTACGGTCACGCGGAAAATATCACGGATTACACCGACACCACCGAGCTGGTTTCTCTGGTCGGCCGTGCGCAATATCAGTGGACGGATTACGTGCGCACCATCGGTGAAGTCGGTACGTTCTACCAAAAAGACGATTACAAGAACGGCACCAACTATAAGCAAGGCGGGCAGAAATATACGCTGGCGATGGGTCTGGCGGCCGGCCCTGAGTTTATGTCACGCCCGGAACTGCGCGTGTTCGCCTCTTACCTGAATGATTCAGAGCACGGCAATACGTTTGAGGACCACACCAAATCCGATACGTGGAACTTTGGTGTGCAGGTTGAAGCCTGGTGGTAATTCCCTGTCGTCCTTGAAGCCGCTGCCTTAGGTACGTTTGCTCACCCGAATCACTGACATCTGTCAGCTCAACGGGATTCGCTCACTTGCCGCGACTGCAATGACTTAAGAGAAGAGTAAGAAGTTATATTTATTAAAAACCTCATTGTAATAAACGCTCAGGGTTTGACGCATTTTCTCTTGTAGGGGATCGTGACGTTTTTGTACCCGCACAGCAGCATCATTATTTAAATTAAAGCAGTAAACAATAAAGGCAGCCTTGTGTCGGGCTGCCTTTATTTATTTCAATATTCTTCTTTATTTAATATGCCAAGTTAAAACCAGGTTCAATTACTGACTTTTTAAGCCAAATTTCTCGGTCATTAATTTCTTCAGGCTATCGGACTGTTTACCGAATATCGCATGGACTTCCTGCCCGATGATCACCACGCCAATCGCGCCGGTCTGCTGGATAGCACCGGAGTTAACCCGCCGGAGTTCTTTCACCGTAACGCGCAGTCGTGTGATACACGCATCGACGTTAATAATATTTTCTCGTCCACCTAAAGCATCAATTAATAACGCCACGTCCGTTGACGGCGGAACGTCATCTTTAGGGTTTTTATTCTTTGCGGAAAAGACATGCATGAAATCTTTAATATTAACCATAATGAATACCCTCTTTCAGAAATGAAAAAACGTGCAGAAGGGAATATTCCCCGCTGCACGTTGGTGATTAAAAATTATCGGGAGACTTTACGCGTTAGTATCTGGCAACCGAATGCCGGTAACGTTAATTTGCGCGGTAATATTCCGCCGTGAACCATGTCCTGATAATCATCCGGCAAACTGACGGTCTGGCTGTCGTTGCAATAGTTTTGCAGGAAGATGAATTCACTGTCGCCGTCGGTACGGCGCGCGGCGGTGACGCCTTCCGGTAGCGTTGTGCTGATGGCGCGCGGCAGGTTCATCTCTTTCGCCAGCGCGGAGAAGAAATCCGTCTGGAACTGTTGATCATTGCGCGACGCCACATAATATGCCTGCCCTTTGCCGTACAGATTCACGGTCACTGCAGGCGTTCCGGCGTAGAAATCATCGCCGTAGGTTGCCAGCGCTGCCGCGCCTTCGAGGTGGATCACTTCGCACAATTCGGAAACCTGATACGGCCCGTTCAGCCCCAATGCGTTACCTTCAATACCGCAAACGCTGTTGTGCTGTTCATCTGTCAGGCTGTCGATTTCTTCCGCCCAGATGCCCAGCACCGGACGCAATGGTCCCGGGAATCCGTTGAGGAAACACAAATCCGTTTCGTTGACGATGCCGCTCCAGTAAGTGGCGACAAAGCGCCCGCCCGCCTGCACAAAGGCGCTGATCCGCTCTCCTGCCCCTTCGCGCACCATGTACAACATCGGGGCGATGACTAAGTCGTAACCGTCCAGTGCGCAGTCGGCGTTAATCACGTCAACCGCAATACCTTGCGCCCAGAGTGCCTGATAATGCGCGGCCACGGTGTTTTCATAATGCAATCCGGCGTTGCGCGGCCCCATTGCATCGTCCATCGCCCAGCGGCTTTCCCAGTCAAAAATGATCGCGACTTTGGCTTCCACGCGGCTGCCTGCGACCGGCGCTAAGGCAGAGAGAATCGTGCCGAGTTCCGCCACTTCGCGACCAACGCGGGTATTGATGTGCCCGACATGATCAACCACAGCGCCGTGGAATTTCTCGGAAGATCCACGGCTTTTGCGCCACTGGAAATACTGCACCGAATCCGCCCCGTGTGCGACCGCCTGTAGCGAGGACAAAATGTGCATCCCCGGTTTTTTCAGTTTGCTGGTTGGCTGCCAGTTGGTGAAGCTCGGCGTCGATTCCATCAGCACGAACGGCTGGCCTTTTTTGAGCGTGCGCATCAGGTCGTGATACATCGCGGTGTACGCCGCCAGCCCGATATCGTCTTTGCGCGTGTGCCACATCGGGTAGCTGTCCCACGAAATGAAATCCAGCACGCTGGAAAGTTTCCAGTAATCGTAGTCGTAGAAATATTCCATGAAATTGGTGGTCGCCGGTAATGCCGGATTTTCGGCTTTCAGCGGGCGAATCTCTTCGCTGTAAAAACGTGTCACCTGATCGGTATTAAACCGACGCCAGTCGAGATTCAGGCCATGCACCCCGGTTTCGCCCTGGGGTGACGGCGATTCGATCTGCGACCAGTCGGTAAAGGTGTGGCTCCAAAAGGTGCTCCACCAGGCGTTGTTCAGCGCATCGAGGGTTTCATAACGGGCTTTCACCCAGCCACGGAACCGCTCCTGACACAAATCGCAATGGCATTCGCCGCCGTATTCATTGGAAATATGCCAGCCGATCACCGCCGGATGATGCGCATAACGTTTTGCCAGTGCCGTGTTCATCTGCTGCACTTTGTCACGGTAAACCGGTGAGGTCATACAGTGGTTGTGACGCCCGCCGTGCAGCGCTTTCACGCGGTCGCGCCCGACGCGTAACACTTCCGGGTATTTTTGCGACATCCACGCCGGACGCGCCCCGCTTGGCGTGGCCAGAAACACTGAAATGCCGTTTTCATGCAAACGATCCAGCACCTGATCCATCCAGTCAAAGGTATAACGTCCTTCTTCAGGCTCCAGCGCTGACCAGCTGAAAATCCCGACAGACATGACATTACAGCGCGCCTCTTTCATCATTTCGACATCGCGAATCAGTACATCGGGGCTCTCCAGCCACTGTTCCGGGTTGTAATCCGCGCCGTGTAGCAGGCCGGAAATCTTACTGCTCAGAAGAGGGAATTTCGTCATGTTAGGTCCTTACGAACTTTAAGAAATAAAACTCCCCGGCCAAATTAGCCGGGGAAAAGGGAATCAGTTGAAGACCTTTATGGAAGGGAGAACCTGACCGTCGCAGCCAAACAGCGCCTGATTTTCGCGGGCATTCCCCTCTTTCCAGTGGTCGTTGATGTAGGTCATGCCCGCCGGTGTCGCCCAGCCTGCGCCATTAACCGGGATCCACGTTGGTTCCCAGTAGAACAGGCCTTTGCCGCGATGATCGGGTACGCTCACCAGACTTTTGATCATGTCGCTGAGGAAATCGGCCTGCCCCTGTACGGTGCCCGGATAGCCGCCGTCTTTGGCTTCTTTAGCGGTGAAGCTGTTCTCCGCGGCGTCGCAGTTTTCGAGGGTGTAGCCGTAAGCCACTTCAACCACGATTACGTCTTTGTTGTAGCGTTTACTGATGTCATCCATGTTGGCCTGTAACGCGGAAATCGGGCCATTCCAGTAGGTGTAAAACGACAGACCGATGACGTCGTAAGGCACCTTGCGCTGGTTGATTTCATCGAACCACCAGCGGAATGTGTCGTTCTTGGTGCCTTCGGCCAGATGCAGCATGATTTTGATGTCTGACGGGTTTCTCTCGTCGGCCCTGACGCCGGAAATCGCTGCATTTAGCAGCCCGGCCAGACGGTCAAATTCGCCACCGCCCGCGCCCCAGCTTTTGCCTTCCGGCCACAAAATGCCGCCGTTCATTTCATTGCCGACCTGCACCATATCCGGCAAAACGCCCTGCTGGCGGAACTGTGCAATTACGTCGCGGCTGTAATCATGAATGGCAGTTTTCAGCTGCGGATAATCCATTTTTTCCCAGGCTTTCGGCTTGAACTGTTTGCCGGGATCGGTCCAGAAATCGCTGTAATGGAAATCGAGCAGGATTTTAAAACCCTGCGCTTTGGCGCGTTTCGCCAGCGCCAGCGTGGTCGCCAGATCGTTATTGCCGCCGCCGTACGGATGCCCCTGCGCGTCTTTCGGGTCGACCCACAGCCGCAGACGCACGTAGTTGAAACCGTTCTGTCTGAGGATCACCATCGCGTCGGTCTGTTTGTGGTTCTGGTCGTAGAACTTGCCGCCGTGTTTTTCCACGTCAATCAGCGTGGAGATATCTGCGCCCTTAATGAAATCCGCCGGTACGTTGGCGACTTTTTTGATGACCACGTCCTGCGCCAAGCAGGAAAAGGACATCGCCAGCAGCACGCAAGCCACAGCGCTTTTTGTGAAAATCTTCTGTGTAAAGAGAGTCATGTGATTATCCTTTGGTGCTGCCAGCGGTCAGGCCGGAGACGAAGTATTTTTGTAAGGCGAGATAGAAAATCGCCACCGGCACGGCAATCAGCACCGCGCCCGCTGCGTACGTGGTGTAGCTCGCGCCCATTTTCTGTGCGACCAGGTTGTAAAGGCCGATCGGCAGCGTGTATTTATCCGGCGTGCGCAAGATGGTGCTGGAGAGGATGAAATCGCCCAGCGGCCCGGTAAAGGAAAACAGCGCAATCACCGCCAGAATCGGCTTCGACAACGGCATGATGATTTCGATAAAAATGCGGAAATTCCCCGCGCCGTCCATGCGTGCCGATTCATCCAGGTCTTTCGGGATCGCGTCCAGATACCCTTTCATCAGATAGGTGTTCATCGGGATCATGCCGCCGACGTATATCAGCACCAGCGCCAGATGGCTGTTGATCAGGCCGAGCAGCTGCGCCAGCACAAAGATGGCGATCAGCGCCGAAAACTGCGGGATCATCTGCAATAACAGAAACAGCATCAGCCCGTCTTTGCGCCCTTTAAAGCGAAAGCGTGAGAAGGAATAGGCGGTGAAGCTGACGCAAATCAGCGTCAGCACCATGGTCAGGAAACTGATTTTCATCGAGTTCCAGTACCACGCCATGTAATTCACCTGCCCGTTGAACAGATCTTTGTAATGCTGGAAAGAGAGGTTCTCCGGAATAATCGACGTGCTGAGCAGGCTGTTCCCCGCATTCAGCGACGCGCCGACGGTCCAGATCAGCGGATAAATAATAATGACCGCCACAATCAGTAACAGGAAATAACTCAGCGACAAACGGATAAACCGGTTTCTTTTAATACTGCTGTTCTTACTCATCAGTTTGCTCCCGCTTACGCCATATCATCTTGTTTAAATGAATTGGTTGAACGGAATTGCCACAGTGCAATACCGACAACAAATATCGACAGCAAAATCGTAATGGTCGCGGCAATCGCATATTGCGAGGAAGACATGGTGAGTTTATAAATCCACGACACCAGAATATCCGTTCCGCCTGCATTCGATCCCGCCACGGCTGGGCCGCCGTTATTAAACAGATAGATAATATTGAAGTTATTAAAGTTGAAGGTGTATTGCGTGATAATAATCGGCGCAATGGAATACAACACCAGCGGCAGCGTAATGGTTTTTAATTTCTTCCAGGTGCTGGCTCCGTCCATAGTAGCGGCTTCGTACAGGTCGTTAGGGATCGCCTGTAATACGCCGGTGGTCATGGCAAAGACAAACGGGAAACCGAGCCAGGTCTGCATCATGATGAGAGCCGTTTTGGTCCAGAACGGGTCGGTCATCCACGCTTTAGGTTCAATGCCTAACGCCGCCAGTATCCCGTTGTTAATCACGCCAAACGAGTCGTTAAACATCCCGGCGAAGACCAGAATGGTAACGAAACCCGGCACCGCCCACGGTAGGATAAGTACGGTGCGGATAAGCGCCTTGAAGCGCAGATCTTTCTGGTTCACCAGAATCGCCAGCATCACGCCTACGGTGCATTGCAGCGTGGTCGCCAGCACGGTCCAGACGACGGTCCACTGTAAAACATCGAGTAACGTCGAACGCCAGATATTGAGCGTGAAGATATTAATAAAGTTTTTGAATCCCACCCAGTCAACTAATTTAGCCGGCGGCGTGTGATATAAATTGTAATTAGTAAAGGCAATGGAGAAGCCGAAGATAATCGGGAACACCACCACGAAGACCAGCAGAATAAAACCGGGCGTAATCATTAAATACGGGAAACCCTCGCGCAACAGCAAATGATATTGCTTTCTAACGCTGGGTAATTCCATGCCCGCATCGCGGCGTTTTCCGTTAATCCACGCATCACGCAGGCTCCAGTAATAAAAACCTGCGCCGAACGCGCCGATTAATACGCTGATAATTCCTTTCGCCAGCAGAAATATCGAGTTATCGCGCGGGACTTCTTCCCCCAGCGTAAAAAGCCCCCACATGCCCTGTTGCAGGAAATCATAAAAAACGCCGGCGAAACAAAACAGAATGATAAAAAACAGAATTCCCTTGGCCCATTGCCGGTTGTAGAACTGGCCGAAACCGGGAATGAGTGCCAAAGCCAGTGCCACCGGCGCGTGATGGCGGGCAGACAGTGGCTCCTGGTTTTCCTCATGAAAATGCATAGACACAAAGATATTCCTTTCACTGTGAGGGAGTGAAATCACTCCCTCTTTTCAGACGTACAGCCGTTTCAGATGCGGTTGCCGATGCCGTTACCGCAGATCACTCGTTGCTGGCTTTCGCGGCTTCAATCTGCATTTGGATATTTTTCACGGCGTCATTGAGCGCCGCGTCCACCGGCTGTTTGCCGGTTACACCCAGCTGGATCCCGTTGTTCGCCGGGCCCCAGACTTCCTGCATTTCAGGTACGCCCGGCATCGCCGTGGCGCGGGTTGACTGCTCGGCTACCGCATTAGCTTTCTCGTCATTTTTGATCATCGGGTCATTCACCAGCGCCGTCAGTGCCGGAATTTCCTTGGTCACTTCGTAGCGCACTTTGGCGTATTTCGGCTGGTTGATGAAGGTGATGAATTTCTCGGCCAGCGGTTTTTGTTTGCTGTAGGTCGATACCGCATAACCTTTAACGCCCAGGAATGAGCTCATCGGTTTGCCGTTCGGCAACAGCGGCAGCGCTTTCACGCCGTAGTTGATGCCAGCGGCTTCATAAGGCTGGAACGCCCACGGGCCGGTGATCACGGCGGCGGCTTTCTTCTCAGTAAACAGTGAGTCGATGGCATTCAGGCCGTTGTCGCCGGTGATCCCCGCCGGGAATAAACCGTCGGCATAGAATTTTTTCAGGTACGTGACGGCTTCAATGCTGCCCGGTTTGTTCAGGCCGATATCGTCGACGTTGATCTCCCCTTTGGCGTCTTTACCGAAAATGTAGCCGCCCATGGAGGCCATCGCGCCGTAGGCGTAATAGACTTCGTCAAATTTGGCGAGCAGACCGTATTTGCCTTTCGCCCTTTCCACTTTCGAGAAGGTGTAATACTCGTCGAGCGTCGCCGGGGCTTCCGGCAGCAAATCTTTGTTGTAAATCAGCACCAGCGTTTCGACGGCTTTCGGCACGCCGTAGGTGTGGCCTTTAAGCTGAAAAGCGTGGATAGCCGATGGCGTAAAGCTGTCGGTGAACCCTTTGTCGAGCGTCAGCGGTGCCAGCAAGCCCTGTACCACGGCGGTGCCGAGCTGGTCGTTCGGGATCACCACCACGTCGGGGCCGATGCCCGCCGGGCCGTCGAGACGCAGTTTTTCAGTCTGTTGTGCATACGGCGTTTCCTGCACCACAACTTTGACGTTGTTCTCTTTTTCAAAGTCTTTTACGGCATCGGAAATGCCCGAGGATTTCTTAATATCTTCCCAGACAAGTAGTTGTCCTTCGGCTGCCCGCACGGCCTGGCTGCTCAGACTTAATGACATCAGTACCAAGGCAGTAAGGTGTGTAATTTTCATTGTTGCTCCTGGATGTGAAGGTATAACATTTTTATGTATATGACAACGACACCCAATCAACACCCAGCGATACAAACCCTTTAAATGCTGAATATAAAGTGATTAATGTCGTCATAAATATCGTGTTACACGTTAGACTTATAACCCGTAAATCACTACCAAAAGATGTGTATTGTGTGATCACAACTGCAAAATTCGAACCCGCTCGTGCAAACGTTTACACAAGGTGGTTATAGTCCGAAATATCAGCGGTATGAATTTATTACGAGGTCAAACATGTCCAGCATCAGGCTTAAAAATGTGGTTAAGCGTTTCGATAAAACGGTGACGTTGCATGGCATCAATATTGATATAGAAGACGGCGAATTTACGGTGTTCGTCGGGCCATCCGGCTGCGGAAAGTCCACATTGCTGCGCATGATTGCCGGGCTTGAAGATATAACGGAAGGTGATGTGTATATCGGCGAGCAGCGGGTGAATGACGTTGACCCGTCGCGCCGTGGCGTGGCGATGGTGTTTCAGTCTTACGCGCTGTATCCGCATATGACGATTGCCGAGAACATGGGTTACGGCCTGAAAGTGAACGGCGTACCGAAAGACGAAATCCGCCATCAGGTGGAGATGGTCGCCAAAACGTTACAGCTTTCCCATCTGCTGGATAGAAAGCCGAAGCAGCTTTCCGGCGGCCAGCGCCAGCGCACCGCCATTGGCCGCGCGATTGTGCGTAATCCGCAGGTCTTTATGTTCGATGAGCCACTTTCCAATCTGGATGCTGAGCTGCGCGTGGATATGCGTCTGCACATTTCCAAACTGCATCAGGAACTGAAAACCACCATGGTTTACGTGACGCACGATCAGACCGAAGCCATGACGCTGGCCGATAAAATCGTGGTGATGAACTACGGCAAAGTCGAGCAAATGGGCGCGCCGATGGATTTGTATTACAACCCGGTGAATCAGTTTGTGGCCGGTTTTATCGGGTCGCCGAAAATGAATTTCCTGCCTGCCGAAGTGCTGAGCTGGCAGCCCGACCGGCTTGAAGTGCGCCTGACACCGGAGAAAACCCTGTCGCTGGCGCTGAGTACCCGCGAGCTGGCGGCGGGTGACAAAGTGACGCTGGGTATTCGCCCGGAACACCTGCTTTCCCATGAAACCGAAAATCAGCTGGAATTTAACTGCGAGGTGGTTGAACGTCTGGGCAACAGCACGTATCTGTTCGGCCAGTGTTACGGCACCGACGGTTTTAAAATGCTGCTGCCGGGGGATATGGCCTTTAATCCGTATCAGAGCCTGACAACCTGGTTCGACGCAAAACGCTGCATGGTATTCAGTGAGGACGGCCTGCGCATCAGTGCCGCCAGCCTTTCACATCTGCATTAATGCCATTATCAATAACCGCCCCTCGCCGGGCGGATATTCCTGCTAAGACTCTGTTGTAAAAGAACCGGCCGCCCTGCTTCACCTCCGCGTAAATTCAGTGCTATACCTCTTTATCTCTTTTTTACAGATGAGGAAGTTCCATGCCCATGCAATGCCTGATCCTGGATGATTATCAAAACGTCGCACTGTCTCTGGCCGGCTGGCAGGCGCTCGCGCCGCAGGTGGAATGCCGCGCGCTGACGGAGCATATCAGTGATGAAGACCAGCTGGTCGCGCAGTTACAGGACGCAGAGATTGTGGTGATCATGCGCGAACGCACGCCATTCAGCGCAGCGCTGTTTGCCCGTCTGCCAAAGCTCAGACTGCTGATCACCTCGGGGATGCGCAACGCATCGGTCGATCTGGCCGCCGCCCGTGAAAATGGCGTGACGGTTTGCGGCACGGGCAGCGGTTCGACGGCGCCGGTCGAGCTGACCTGGGCGCTGATCCTCGGGCTGGCGCGGCATCTGGTGACGGAAAATAACGCGCTGCGCCAGAACGGGCCGTGGCAAAGTACGGTCGGCACCGGGCTGTGTGGCAAACGCCTCGGCCTGCTGGGATTGGGTAAAATCGGGCAGAAAGTGGCGCTGATTGCGCAGGCATTCGGGATGGACGTCAGCGCATGGAGCCAGAACCTGACCACAGAACGCGCCGCTGAGCATGGCGTTCAGCTGGCGGTATCGAAAGAAGCCTTGCTGAAAACCAGCGATGTGGTGTCAGTGCATCTGGTGCTGAGTGAGCGCACGCGCGGGCTGCTCGGCGCACAGGAACTGGCGCTGATGAAACCCGACGCATTGCTGATCAATACCTCGCGCGCCGCAATTGTCGATCAGCCCGCCCTGCTGCACGCCCTGCAAACCGGGCAGATTGCCGGCGCCGGGCTGGACGTTTTCGAAACAGAACCGCTGCCGCCTGCCGATCCATTCAGAACGCTGCCCAACGTGCTGGCGACGCCACATCTGGGCTACGTTTCCGACGGCAACTATCAGGCATATTTCCGTGAAGCCGTCGAAGACATTCAGGCGTTTCTCGCCGGAAACCCAGTGCGGACGCTGAGCTAAGCCGGATTTCCGGCATAAAAAAACCGGGCATAAACCCGGTTTTTCTCATTAAGCGGCAACGGAATTATTTGGTTTCGTTGGCTTTGATTTCGCCCAGTGCTTTCAGCTTTTTGGACATTTCACGACGTTCTTTAGACAGGTCAGCATTGCGGATGATGTAGTCATCAACGCGATCTTCATAGTCGCCGCGCATGTTAGCAATGATCGCCTGAATTTCTTCGATGCTCATGCCTGGTTTGATGTAATCACTCAGGTTGTCGAGCAGCAGAACGCGTTTCTGGTTGTCACGGATTTTCTTTTCGTTATCAGCGATTTCGCGTTGTAATTTGTTTTTACGACGGAAAACACGCACAAACTCCAGAACGTCCTGGAAACTCGGCTTATTGATATTGTCCATTTTAACACCTTCGATTAAGTTACACAGATTCAGTGACTGATTTGCCGCAACCCGACTTGACGCAACAGCTAGCGTAGCAAAGATCGGGCAGTACGCTCAGATAATCGTCCAATGGCCCATCTTACCCGTTTTAGGCCACAGACAAAAATCCCTTCATGCTTTCGTTGTTTTACCGCTGATATTTTGAGCTTCTTCTTTTTGCATGACCATGGTGATCAGGTCGCCCATTGACCGCAACTGCTCTGCCACCTGCGTGCTCAGCCAGACGTAACCGTAGACCTGCGCTTCCAGGTGATTCGCGGCATTCATCTCGGTAAGCAGCGCTTTCAGCTCTTCAGCAGACTCATTCAGCTCATGGCCGATTGCCAGTTCGTCGCCCCGCGTGCCGTTGAGTAACATCAGACTGAGTTTCTCCAGCGTGCTGAGCAGCAGCAATTGCGCGCTGCGCAGGGTGCGGGCATTGAGCATCAGATAATGGCTTTCGCGCGAACTCCAGTAAGCATCGGCCAGCAGTTCCAGCGTACACAACAGATTGCGGCTGAGCGTCTGAATGGCGTCAAACGCCTCACGCGGCACATGCGATTCCTTGCTAGCCGGTGCAAACAGCGAACGCATTTTCACCATCTGGCCCATCGTACTTTTCATTTTGCCGTGCAGATGCGGACGCTCCAGCATGTTGGGCGACAACCACGCGCTGTAGAGTTTGTTCAGCGACATCAGGTAATCGGCCATCTGCATACGCCAGTGAATAAACGCGCGCTGCGGATAAATGCTGGCAAACAGCAGCGCCAGCAGGGAACCGAAAATCACATCCCCGGAACGCCACAGCGCCATCTCCATGTCGCCCGGCCCTGCGCCGCACACCACCGCCAGCGTGATGCCAATCAGCAGCGCCATGTAGGGCCGTTTGCCGAGCGTCAGATATCCGCTGACAAACATGACAACGCCGCACCAGACCAGCATCACCGGCAATGAATACAGCTCGAGCCACAGCGCAATCAGGCCGGAAACCGAGCCGAGCACCGTACCGGTGATGCGCTCCAGCACGCGCTGAACCACATTTCCCCAGAACGAAATCGGCCCCATCACCACCACCAGCGTAATCAGCGGCCAGGTGCCTTCAGGGATTTCGGTCAGACGGACAATCAGGAAGGTCAGAATAAACGCCACCGCGATGCGCAGCGCATGAGTAATACGGTAGTTACGGTAAATGACGTTATCCAGCGGAGAAATTTTCTTGTCGAGACGCACGTTTAGCCTGCCGTAAGGCGAAAATTCAAAGAAGGCGTTAAGTCTAGCTGAGTTACCAGAGGTGTTCACCCTGCTTTAGTCAGGGTTTTGGCGGATTGATGCTGAATTTTGCGACGTTTTGGACGTTATCCCGCAGCGTCACGGATTTTGACATGACATCACTGCGCCGGATGGTATCCTAGCCACCGTTTCGCCTCTATTTCCGCACTGATAAGGTTATCTTCGTAATGTCAGACAAGCCGCAAAAAACCTTCTACTTTCATGATTACGAGACATTCGGTAAAAATCCGGCGCTGGACCGCCCGGCGCAGTTTGCCGGGGTGAGAACTGACGAAGATTTCAATATCATCGAAGAACCGTTAGTGATTTATTGCCGCCCTTCTGATGATTATCTGCCAGAACCGGAAGCGGTGATGATCACCGGAATTACTCCGCAAATTGCGCTGGAACGCGGCGTGATCGAAGCTGAGTTCACCGCGCAAATCCATAAAGCGTTTAGCGTGCCGGGCACCTGCATTGTGGGCTATAACAACATCCGTTTCGACGATGAGGTCAGCCGTAATATCCTTTATCGTAACTTTTACGATCCGTATGCCTACAGCTGGCAGAACGGCAATTCCCGCTGGGATTTGCTGGATGTGATGCGCGCCTGTTACGCGCTGCGCCCGGAAGGCATTAACTGGCCGGAAAACGACGACGGTTTTCCAAGTTTCCGTCTTGAACATCTGACCAAAGCCAACGGTATCGAACATGAAAATGCCCACGACGCGATGGCCGACGTTTACGCCACGATTGCGATGGCAAAACTGGTGAAGCAGGCACAACCGCGCCTGTTCAGCTTCCTGCTCGAACACCGCAGTAAGCACAAACTGAATACGCTGATTGATATTCCGGCGATGGCGCCGCTGGTGCATGTCTCCGGCATGTTTGGTGCCGCGCGCGGCAATACCGCATGGGTCGCGCCGCTGGCCTGGCATCCAGAAAACAAAAACGCCGTGATCATGTGCGATCTGGCGGGCGATATGTCCACGCTGTTAGATCTCGACCCCGACCAGATGCGCGAGCGCTTGTACAGCCGCCGCGACAGTTTGCAGGCCGGGCAATCTCCGCTGCCGATCAAACTGGTTCACATCAATAAATGTCCGGTGCTGGCTCCGGCAAAAACGTTGTTGCCGGAAAACGCCGAGCGTCTGGGTATCGACCGCCAGCGCTGTCTGGAGAATCTCCAGATATTGCGCCAGAACCCGCAGGTACGCGAAAAAGTGGTAACGATGTATGCCGAAGCCGAGCCGTTTACTGCGTCCGACGATGTCGATGCCCGCCTTTACGACGGTTTCTTCAGCGACGCCGATCGCGCGGCTATGCGGATTATTCTGGAGACACGCCCGGAAAACCTTCCGGCGCTGGATCTGACGTTTAATGATTCGCGCATTGAACCGCTGTTGTTCCGTTTCCGCGCACGCAATTACCCCGCAACGCTGACCGATGCCGAGCAAAAACGCTGGATCCAGCATCGCCAGACGAAGCTCACCGATGAGCGTGTTCAGGCATACATTTTAGAGCTTGAATCGCTTTATAACTTGTACGAGGGGGATGCGGAGAAGATCGCATTGCTCGGGGCGCTGTTTGAATACGGGAAGAAATTGGTTGCTTAATTGCAGGAGGACGCGTTTTAAAAAGCAGAACTGTAAAAGTTTCGGTTTCTCACGAGCAGAGATTACTTAACGCCCTTCGCCGAAACCGCCAAGACCTTAGCCTCGTCGCCGAAAACACTGGTCGCTTTTGATTTGCTCCTTCCCCTCTCACGAGGGGAAGGACGGGATGGGGTGTTGGTTTTAGCGGCACAGTGGCCTGCTAAACCCCCTCCCGACCTCCCCCTTCGCAGGGGGAGGAGCAAACCAACCGATTGTTATATTTGAAAAAAGGCAGTGGCCGCTTTCAAAGGGCTATAAATCACGCCTCCGGCGCTATCTCCCCGCTCATCTGCGGCGGCTGCTTGCGAAACGCATTGGTGATAAACGCCAGATATCCCAGGCCAATCGTACCCCACACCAGGCCGAGGGTCATCGAACTGGCTTCGAGGTTCAGCCACAGCGCACCGACGGTCAGCGCGCCGATCACCGGCAGGACCAGATAGTTGATGTGGTCTTTCAGCGTACGGTTGCGCTTCTCACGGATGTAGAACTGGGAAATCACCGACAGGTTCACGAAGGTGAAGGCCACTAACGCACCGAAGTTAATCAGCGCCGTAGCGGTCACCAGATCAAAGGTCACGGCAGACATCGCCACAACACCAACCAGCACAACGTTGAACGTCGGGGTACGCCATTTCGGATGCACGTAACCGAACACTTTCTCCGGGAATACGCCGTCGCGGCCCATCACATACAGCAGACGGGAAACGCCCGCGTGCGCGGCCATGCCGGATGCCAGAACGGTGACGCAGCTAAAGCACAGGATGACGGACTGGAAGAATTTACCGGCCACGTACAACATGATTTCAGGCTGTGAAGCGTCCGGATCTTTAAAGCGCGAGATGTCCGGGAAGTACAGTTGCAGGAAGTACGACACCACCACGAAGATCACACCGCCAATCAGTGCGGTCAGGAAGATCGCTTTCGGGATGACTTTGCCCGCGTTTGGCGTTTCTTCAGACAACGAGCTGATGCCGTCGAAGCCGAGGAACGAGAAGCACAGGATGGTCGCGCCGGTAATCATCGGCACAACATGCGCGTTTTCACTGAAGAACGGTTTCGTTGTCGCCAGCGTGCCCATGCCCTCGCCCATGTAAACACCACGGACCAGCAGGCCCAGGAAGACCACCATGATCGCGACCTGAACCACAACGATGATGCTGTTGAGGTTAGCCACCACTTTGATGCCACGGAGGTTGAACGCGGTCATCATCGCGACCAGCGCGGTCACGAAGATCCACGAAGGCACACCCGGGAAGATGGCTTCCAGGTAAATTTTTGCCAGCAGGATGTTGATCATCGGCATGAACAGGTAGTCCAGCAATGATGACCAGCCGACCATAAAGCCGACGTGCGGGCTGATGGCTTTTTGCGCGTAAGTGTAAGCAGAACCGGCAGACGGGAAACGCTGCACCAGTTTGCCGTAACTGACAGCGGTAAACAGCACGGCGATCAGCGCAAAGATGTACGCGGTCGCGACGTGACCATCGGTCAGGCCGGACACAATGCCGAACGTATCGAAGATGGTCATCGGTTGCAGATAGGCCAGACCCATCATCACAACCTGAACCAGCGTCAGGGTTTTACGCAGTTGTACGCGCTGAGTCGCCGGAGCGGCAGAAGTATTAGCAGACATGGCTCAGTCCTCCCTGAATTGCAGACACCGGGCGTTTAAACGCCTCTGAAAGCAACGTACAGGGAAAACTTCGTGGGTTATTACCAGTAAACGGGGGGGTGATCTTCACATCGCTGATGACGGAGGTGAAGGCTGTGCGAATTTGGCCGCAGCTGAAAGAAGCACCGGCGGGCACCGGTACAGGTTTGAAGTATTGCCCCATGTTACATTTCCTCATAGTGGCGACCGTTGTTAATTTGGGGTCGCACACGAACCTTGTTATCTATCCGGATCTGGGTCCGGCCTCTGTTGAATTAATTTGGGTACTGCACATACAAAAAAAATAACCGGCGCCTTTAAGCGTCGGTTATCTGCAGTGCTGCGTATTTTGCACAAATAACGCATAAATGACAACATTCAGAGGCCGTGAGTTACAAAATCTTTTCCGATTTTAAACATCTTGCCCGGCCAGTGCCGTTGCAACGCCTGGGATGATGGGGATCAGGCGTTTTTGAGCATCCAGTCGATCTCTGTTTCTGTCACCCGCCGTTCGAACTGCAACAGTTCGTCAGATTTACAGGCGTGAAAGACCTGCGAGAAACGTTCGCCGAGGATTTTCTTCAGCGCTGGCTGGTCATCAAAATCATACAACGCATCGCTCTGGCGGATTGGCAGCGGGATCCCTTCCTGCTCCAGACCGTTTCCCGTCACCGGTTCGGGCAACGGCAAATTGTTATCCAGCCCGTAAAGCATCCCGGCCAGCACGGTGGCGACCACTAAATACGGGTTGGCATCGGCACCGGCCACGCGGTATTCCACGCGGTGATCGGCGGTTCCGCTACACGGTACACGCAGTGCGACGGTGCGGTTATTGTGCCCCCACGACGCCTGCGTCGGAACATACATGCCCGGCTGGAAGCGGCGGAAGGCATTCACGTTGGGCGCTAAAACAGCCATCGACGCGGGCATCAGGGCAATCATCCCGGCGAGCGAACGTTTCATCAGTGTGGAATCTTTACCGTTCGTATCGGCGAACAGGTTTTTGCCGTTGTCATCGAGCACGCTGAGATGAATGTGCATCCCGCTGCCCGCATATTCGTCATACGGCTTCGCCATAAAAGTGGCGTCCATTTCATGATTTTCCGCCACCAGCCGCACCAGACGTTTAAGCATCAGGGCATGGTCACAGGCGCGCAGAATATTTTCGCTGTGGTGCAAATTGATTTCGAATTGTCCCGGAGAAGACTCCGCCACCGCGCCATCCGCAGGTAAGCCCTGGATGTGCGCCAGACGGTCAATATCACTGAGCACATCGGCAAAGTGATCAAGATTATCGACGGAATAAACCTGCGTGTGCAGGCTACGTTCCTGTGTGCCGGGCGTGCATGGCGGCTGAATATAACCTTCCGCGTCCCGCTGCCTGTCGAGCAGATAGAACTCCAGCTCTACCGCTACCACCGGGAATAAGCCCCGCTGGCGCAATGTTTGCCAGATATGGTTCAGCACATTGCGTGGTTCAACGTTAAAGGGAGTGCCATCTTCGTCAAGCATGGTGAGAAGCAGCTGGCCGATGTGTTCGGGGTCGGAAGCCGAAGGCGTTAACGTGCCGGGAACGGGAATACAGGTACGGTCGGGTTCGCCCAGTTCCTGGCCTAAACCGGCTTCTTCCACGACATTACCGAGAATGTCCATGGCGAAGACCGATGCCGGGAAATAACAGCCTTTTTCGAGTTTGCGCAGGGCAGAGACAGGAATGCGTTTGCCGCGGAAGGAACCATTGAGATCGGTGAGCAGGACGTCGACGTGCAGGGTAAGCGGGTGACGCTCCAGGTATTGGGACACTTCATCCTGGAACGCGCTACTTCGCTCTTCCACCGGTTTAGCAAGGGGCTCATTCTCGCTAATCTCTTTCTTAATTTCGTTCATCAGTTCAGTCGTTTGCATAGGTTTTCCGCCATTTGCTGGTTTCCGGCTTCAAGGACACCACCATGATGCCTGCCGGTTATGCGTTACCGTTTCATTGTGCTGTTCAAAGCAGTCTTCTCATTAGTCGGGATCCTCACGGGCGTGCTCAAAATATAGGCCATATGAATAACCCTAGCTGTAACATTAATTATTTGCAACACCTACAATCGCGCAACATATCAGTTTGAAAAGCCACCGACCCGCTGCTAAATTGTTCAATAAGAGTTCATTATTATTGACAGATAACGATCCTTTGCGTGCGGGGAGGCACGCAAGGGCGACACATTCATCAACTCAAAGAGGCGGTATTATGGGCAATATATTTTCCACGGCATCCGCAGGAAAACAGACAAGCTACAGACCGGTCATTGGGGTTGTTATGTGTGAAAACACGGTGGATGAAAACCCGGCGCTCACCGTCCATGAGAAGTATCTGGACGCTATTTTCAACGCCGACGCCCTCCCCCTCTGCCTGCCACACGAACTGGCGGCACGCGACGGGGCGATAGACCAGATCCTGCGCGGTCTGGACGGCATTTTCCTCACCGGCAGTCCGAGCAATATTGAGCCGCATCAGTACGGTGAAGAAGGCGTCGAAACGCTGGCCGACCCGGGCCGCGACCGTCTGAGTTTGCAGCTTATCCGCGCCACGCTGGATAGAAAAATTCCGCTGTTTGCCGCATGCCGCGGTTTGCAGGAGCTGGTGGTCGCGACCGGCGGCAGTTTGTACCGCAGGGTCCAGGAAGAACCCGGCTTTATGGATCATCGCGAAGACACGTCATTGCCGCATGACGCACAGTACGATCTCGCGCATCCGGTATTTATCGAACCGGGCGGCTTACTTTCAGAATTGTTACCCGACTATCAGCAGTTTCAGGTGAATTCCTTGCACGGTCAGGGAGCGAAACGTCTGGGCGCAGAACTGGCTGTCGAAGCCCGTGCGCCGGACAATCTGGTGGAAGCCGTGAGTGTCCGCGGTCACCCGTTTGCGTTGGGTGTGCAGTGGCATCCGGAATGGCACAGCCTGACGGATCCCGTTTCCCGTCAGCTGTTTAACGCTTTTATCGCAGCGTGTCGCAAAGGCCATCAGGCCCGGAGCGCACAAGAGGAATAAAGGGATGAGCGAAGTCAGTCTGGCGCCTGGTCGCCGGCTTTCTGAAATTCGTCAGCAACTGGGCATGTCACAACGTAAAGCCGCCGAGTTGTCTGGCCTGACGCACAGCGCCATCAGCACCATCGAACAGGATAAAGTCAGCCCCGCCGTCAGTACATTGCAAAAGTTATTGCGGGTTTACGGGCTGTCGTTATCAGAGTTTTTCGCCGAAGAACGCAAAAGTGACGAACCGAGAATCGTGATTAATGCGGCAGATTTGATTGAGATCGGCAGCCGGGGTGTTTCCATGCGAATGGTGCATAACGGCACGGTAAACCACGCAGTCGCCATGCTGCTGGAAACCTATCAACCCGGCAGCACAACGGGCGACAAAATTAAACATCAGGGAGAGGAAGTCGGCACCCTGCTCGAAGGAGAAATCATATTAACCATCAACGGTCAGAGCTATCCGCTGCGCGCGGGTCAAAGCTATGCCATTAACACCGCGAACCCTCACAGTTTCAGTAATATTTCGACGCGGATTTGCAGGATAGTCAGCGCACATACCCCTAATACCTTCTAGTTGTCAGCGTTCTGGGCCTGACGACGGGAACCCAAAGAAGGATGTCATCATGAGTGCTCAAACAGGAAGTCCCCGCGCTGCCGGTGCGCCTCACACCGACAGCTATTACGCCAGTTCTGTCAACGCTCACGCGCCGTGGCCTGAGCTTAATGACAATATTGAGTGCGACGTTTGTATTGTCGGTGCCGGTTATACCGGCATCTCTTCAGCGTTATATTTGTGCGAAGCCGGTTACGACGTGGTGGTACTGGAAGCCGCGCGCGTCGGCTGGGGCGCCAGCGGGCGCAACGGCGGTCAGGTGGTCAATTCTTACAGCCGCGATATTGATGTAATTGAAGACCGTTATGGACGCCAGACCGCCGACATGCTCGGCAGTATGATGTTTGAAGGCGCAAATATCATACGCCAGCGCATTGATCAGTACGCGATTGACTGCGATTACCGCCCCGGCTGCATTTTTGCGGCGCTGAGCACAAGACAGCTCAATAAATTGCGTGACCAGCAAAAACTCTGGAACCGCTACGGCCATACCGAACTGACACTGCTTGATGAAAGCGCGGTTCGCCGCGAAATCGCCACCGACCGTTATGTCGGCGGTCTGCTGGATAAAAATGGCGGGCATATTCATCCGCTGAATCTGGTGCTGGGCGAGGCCGAAGCGATACGTCGTCACGGCGGACGCATTTTTGAAGGCTCGGCGGTCACGCGCATCGAGCACGGTGAACCGGCCATCGCGCACACGGCGAAAGGCACGGTCAAAGCGAAATATGTGATTCTGGCGGGCAATGCGTATCTGAGCCAGCAACTCGCACCGCGCCTGACGCGCCTGAGCATGCCGTGCGGTTCGCAGATTGTTGCCACTGAGCCGTTGTCCGATGATATGGCGCTGTCGCTGCTGCCGAATAATTATTGCGTGGAAGACTGTAATTATCTGCTCGACTATTTCCGTCTTACTGCCGATAACCGCATGCTGTACGGCGGTGGCGTGACCTACGGCGGGAAGAATCCGCCGAACATTGATTCGGTGATCCTGCCAAAACTCAACCGCACGTTCCCGCAGCTCAAGGGCGTGAAGATTGATTACCGCTGGGGTGGCAATTTCCTGCTGACGCTCTCGCGCCTGCCGCAGTTCGGGCGGCTGGAAAAAAATATCTACTATATGCAGGGCGACAGCGGCCACGGTGTGACGCTCACGCATCTGGCCGGAAAGCTAATTACCGAAGTGCTGCGCGGCGATGCAGAACGTTTTGACGCATTTGCCCGACTGCCGCACATGCCGTTTTTCGGTGGCCGCAACTTCCAGGTGCCGTTTACCATGCTCGGCGCCGCTTATTATTCACTGCGCGACCGGTTAGGGGTTTAACCGGCTACAGCCCTTCCCCGCAGGCGCCCTGCGAGGGCTTACCCTTTTCCAGCGACCGGAAATTCGTTATCCGTACTGACTTCGGGCAACTCATTCAGATCGGGCAGAATCCCTTGCGAAATGTAATCTTTTGCCGCGATCGCCTGTTCAGTACCACCAGCATCGCGGATAACCACATGTTTTATCGCGCCGTCTTTCAGCACCTCACGGCGTACGCCGGTATATTCACTCATTTTTAGTTCCTTTTGTATTCACTACTCATGGACATTGCTTATCTTTAAGCATAGTTTTTTATTCCTAAGTGCAACTAATAAAAATCCTAAATGACCTCAGCAAGACGCTCATTTTCCTGATAAATTAGACCTGTTGTCATTGATGACTCAACCGCAGTTCCCCCGCGCCCTTAAAGCTTTACAAGGAGATCTCTCTTGGACGCCAGCACGATTAATACCCTTTTCTTTATTGGCGCCCTGTTAGTCGCAGCGAGCATTTTGCTCAGTTCGTTCTCTTCGAAGCTCGGTATCCCTATTTTGGTCATTTTCCTCGCGATCGGCATGCTGGCCGGCGTCGACGGGATCGGTGGCATTGCCTTTGATAATTATCCGGCCGCGTATCTGGTCAGTAACCTGGCGCTGGCGGTGATTTTGCTTGATGGCGGAATGCGCACCCGCGCCTCTTCGTTTCGTGTAGCCCTCTGGCCCGCGCTGTCGCTGGCAACGGTCGGCGTGCTGATTACCGCCGGTCTGACCGGGCTGGCGGCCGCCTGGCTGTTCCACATCAATCTGATGCAGGGCTTGCTGATTGGCGCGATTATCGGCTCCACAGATGCGGCGGCGGTGTTTTCGCTGATCGGCGGAAAAGGCCTGAACGAACGCGTCAGCGCCACGTTAGAAATTGAATCCGGCAGCAATGACCCGATGGCAGTCTTCCTGACCATCACGCTTATCGACATGATTTCCAAAGGCGAGCACGGGCTGAGCCTGATGTTTGTCGTGGACGTCGTGCGCCAGTTTGGCCTCGGCATTGTGTTTGGCGTCGGCGGCGGCTGGCTGCTGCATAAACTCATCAACAAGATTACGCTGGCGGCCGGGCTCTATCCGTTGCTGGCATTCAGTGGCGGACTGCTGGTTTATGCGGCCACCATGGCGCTGGAAGGCAGCGGCATTCTGGCGGTCTATCTGTGCGGCCTGATGCTGGGCAATATGCCGATCCGCAACCGTCACGGCATTTTGCAGACGTTCGACGGGCTGGCGTGGCTGAGCCAGATCGGGATGTTCCTGGTGCTCGGCCTGTTGCTGACGCCGAGCGATTTACTGCCTATCGCCCTTGCGGCGCTGGCGCTTTCCCTGTGGATGATCCTGCTGGCCCGCCCGCTCTCGGTGTTTGTCAGCCTGATCCCGTTCAAAAACTTCACGCTGCGTGAACGTTTCTTTATCTCCTGGGTTGGCCTGCGCGGCGCGGTGCCGATCATTCTGGCGGTTTTCCCGATGATGGCTGGCCTGCCGAACGCCACGCTATATTTCAATGTCGCGTTCTTTATCGTGCTGGTATCGCTGTTGCTTCAGGGCACATCTCTGGGCTTTGCGGCCAAGAAAGCCAAAGTGCTGGTGCCGCCGCAGCCGACGCCGATTTCCCGTGTCGGGCTGGATATCGACGTTTATAACGACTGGGAACAGTTTGTGTATCAGCTCGGCTCCGACAAATGGTGTGTCGGCGCGGCCCTGCGTGACCTGCAAATGCCACAGGCGACGCGGATTGCGGCACTGTTCCGCGGTAAGGAAATGTTGCATCCAACCGGCAGCACGCGGCTCAAGGAAGGCGATATTCTCTGTGTCATCGGTCAGGAAAAGGATTTGCCGGAACTGGGTAAACTATTCAGCGACAGCAATAAAGTCGTGCTCGACGATCGTTTCTTCGGGGATTTCATTTTGCAGGCCGATGCGCCCCTGGATGCGATTTCACAACTGTATGGCCTGAATCTGGAAGATTCTGTTGACCAGTCACAAACGCTGGGACACTTCGTTATCCGCCTGCTGGGCGGCGAACCGGTGATCGGTGACCATATCGAATGGGACGGACTGACGTGGACGATTGCAGAAATGGATGGGAATCAGGTGAGTAAAGTCGGCGTGAGGATTGTGACGGAGAAAGCCTGAGGTTCTGCTCCTTCCCCTCTCGCGAGAGGAAGGAGCAGGCTGTATTACTGACCCGCCTGCGGATCTTTGTCGTAGTCTGAACAAGACTGATAGCCTTTATTCATGACATGACCTGTGTCGTTAAAGCTGACGAAGTAAGTCTGCGCTTTGCCGTCACGCGGGGCGACGGCGTAAGTCTGACAAGTCCCTTTCGCATGTACCAGCGTCGCTTCCGTTGACGGTGGCCCGGCAATAGCACGAACCTGAGATTTGGTCATGCCGACTTTAACGTCGCTGACGACAGGTTCTTTCACGTAACTCGCTGCACGATCGTAAGTCTGACACCCTGCCAGTACAGAAACTGCTGTAGCAACCATAATTAACATTTTCTTATTCATAACATCTCCTCCTGAGGTCTTTTTTGTATTATTAAGACTAGAAGAGATGGCCGATATAGCCAGCCAATATGACTTATATTTGTTGATTGCTACAGTTTTTAAGTTTTTTCTGATAACTGTTGTTGCGAATTTAACCGGTTTCCGGCGGGCAAAAAAATGCCCGTTAAAAAGAGGCCAGCCCGCCATTTATGATCTATATATGAATGATGTAAGCCTTTGATTGCGCGACAAGGAGCTATTCCTGATGCATTTGGACCGACGCCGGTTTGTGACTTTGCTGGGTGTGATGGCCCTGTTGCCGCTCCCCCGTTTAGGCTTTGCGGATCCCAGAGAGGTCGCGATGGACACTTTGCTGATTGATAAGCCCGATGGCGGCGTACCCAATAACCCTTTACCGGTGCTGATTTATCACCGCGTGATCCCGCCCGATGCCGTCGATAACGCCGATTATCTTGAACACCTTTTCCGCTCCAACGGCTGGCCGCCGCAGTGGCGTTATCCGGTTTATACGTTCACGCATTTCCACTCAAATACGCATGAAGCACTGGGCGTTTTCTCCGGCACAGCCAAGCTGCAACTCGGCGGCGAACACGGCAAGATTATTGACGTGAAAGTCGGCGACGTCCTGTTACTGCCCCCCGGTATTGGCCATAAACAGATTTCCGCCGACGAGGATTTTATGCTGGTCGGCGCTTACCCGCCGGACATCAAAGCCGATTTGTGTCATGACGAACTGCCGCTGCTGGCCGCGCGCACCAAAGCGGTCAAAGCCGTGCCGCTGCCAGCGACCGATCCGGTCACCGGACACAGCGAAGGCAGCATGCTGGTCTGGCATAAAAGCTGAACTTTACTTACGCCGCTGCCAGCCCGAAACGCGCCACCGCCCTTTCCAGACGCTGTGACTGGTCGAGCAATTGCTGGGAAGATGCCGCCGCGTGATCGGCCAGTTTGCCGTTTTGCAGCGTCACATGGTTGAGTGCGGTGATCCGTTCGGAGACATCGTGAACACTTTGCCCCTGATACAACGTCGCTTCTGAAATTTCATTCACCAGCGCGCTCAGTCCGTTGAAGATGTTGATAATTTCCTCCAGGCTCTGGCTCAGCACGCTGACAGACGCCGATCCGCGTCCGATTTGCTCAACGGAATCGTCAATCAGCTGATGAATGCCGCGTGTTGAATGGCTGCTTTTTTGCGCCAGCAGACCGATTTCTTTTGCCACCACCGCAAAGCCGCGCCCGTGCTGTCCGGCATGCGCCGCTTCGATGGCCGCATTCAGCGCCAGAATGTTGGTCTGGAATGCCACGCTGTCAATCATCGACACGATGCTGCTCATTTCCGTCGACTGGCTGACAATCTCTTTCATCGCCGTATCCACCTGCCCCATCACTTCGCCGCCGCGCGTCGCCACGCCTTTGGCCTGTTCGGCGCGTTTGCTGGCCTGCTGCGCATGCAGGGCATTTTCTTTGACCCGGGTGTTAAGGTTAGTGATGTGTTCGGTCGCCGCTTTCAGTTCTTCACTCTGAATGGCCGCCTGCGCGGAAAGCTCTTCGTTGCCTTTCGCCATCTGGTTGATGTTAAGCATGATATGTGAGGACGCGTCGCGCACTTCGCTGACCAGTTTTTGCAGGCCACGTTGCATGTTGCGCAGGCTCACGCCCAGTTCGCGCATTTCAATCACACGCGAATGATCGTCTTCGACGTCGCGGGATAAATCCCCGGCGGCCAGCACGCTGATATGCCCGATCATCCGTTGCAGCGGGCGGATGATCCAGGCCGTGACGCCGCGCCAGACCAGAACGGCGATCACCGCCAGAATTACCAGTGCGCCCATAAATAATGTTTTCGCCTGCGTCAGCGAGCTGAGCAAACGGTCGCTGAGCGACACCGCCGTGTGTTCGTTGACGTCCAGATAGGCGTAATACTTCTGGCTGAAATCATCCTGAAATGCCTGAATCGGCACTTCAAAGAAGGAATCAATCGTGTTGGTTTTTTGTAAACCGTCCGACTGTTCGCGCAGCCCGTCAAAGAACATCTGGTAGCTGGCTTTAAGCTCGGCGGTCGCTTTGTCGGCGCTCTTCGTCATGCCGTCGAAACGGGCAAACGCTTTTTGCGAGGCGGTCAGGGAATCCAGCGATTCCTGCATCAGGCTGTGCCAGCTGCCGTCGGAACCGGTTTCTTTATCCTGCATGTAATAAATGCCAGCGCGGTTGAGTTTGTCACTGGCCATCAGCAGTTCCATGCGGGCTTTATCCATCACCGCCTGTTGCTGACGCAGGTTTTCCGTCGCAATGACGTTATTGCGCGCATCCTGAAGAATATTGGTGAGCACAACGGTGGAGAAAATCTGTAACGCAGAAAACAGGGCGATAACGCAAATTACCCCGAAAAGTATTCCCCGCGGACGGTTTATGAAAACAGATCGAAATAATCTGTTGAAAGGGATTTTACCAATACGTGAATGAGAATTTAAAATCATGATTATTCTGCATTATTTGGAGAAGAAGCAGAATTTTACGCGCAGGAAATGACAGAAATATTTCAGGAAACCACAGGACGCGGTTCCCCTGAATGGAAGAGCATGAATAGTTTCAGCTGAGCGAACGCTGCATCACGGTGACCTGTTCGTTATCGACTTCACGGTTTTCCACTTCCTGCCAGCCAAGACTCCCGTACAGCCCCTGCTGATCCGGCGTGTAAAGCCAGAGTGTTTCCAGCCCGGCATCGCGCGAGCGGCTGATACAGGCTTTAACCAGCGCCGTACCAATCCCTTTTCCGCGCAGATGGCGCGGCGTAAACACTTCGCCCAGCCAATATTTGCGTTCTGCAACATCGCTGAGTTCATAACGCATTACACCCGCCGTGCCCACAACCTGCTCATCTTCATCAAGCGCAATCAGCACACACTGGCGTCCACGGCTGTTCATCCGCTGTATAAGCCGCTGGCGGATATACTCTTTCTGGGCCCAGTGAGGAAAGTCAGACCATTCGCCGTGCAGGTATTCGGTTACGACATCCAGATACTGAGGAACGTCGGCCAGGCTGACAATTTTTAAGGTGCTGTGAGCGGTGAAAGATGAAATCTGAGTCATGGAAAAACCGTTTTAAACAAACAAGGGGAACCAATCTGTCGATTCCCCTTGTTTGTGTCAAGCGCCCTGAGTGCTTCCCTGTTGTTTAGGGAAGATCCACACATGTTGCTCCGGCAAAGACAGATGACAATGCTGCGGATCGCGCACATCAGAGCCATACGCACGGATCACAAAATCATCTCCGGACGTGCGGAACAGATACTCCCAGCGGTCGCCGAGATACATGCTGGTCAGCAGCGGCAATTCCAGCTGATTATCGCCCGGCCCGTCCGCCAGCACCACGCGCTCAACGCGGATCACCGCCGTGCCTTCCTGCCCGGCTTGCACGCCGTCGCCCGCCAGCCCCCACAGCGTCCAGCCGCTGCCTTCGATCCGCGCTTTGCCGTCGCGGACTTCGGTGATTTTCCCATGCAGCCGGTTATTGCTGCCCATAAATTCGGCGGTAAACAAGGTTTTAGGCGAACCGTACATTTCCTGCGGCGTGCCCTGTTGCTCAATTTTGCCGTTATTGAGCAGCAGAATGCGGTCGGAAATCGCCATCGCTTCGTTCTGATCGTGCGTGACCATCAGCGCCGACAGCCCCAGTTTGATGATCAGCTCACGCAGGAACACGCGGGCTTCCTCACGCAGTTTGGCGTCCAGGTTGGAGAGCGGCTCATCGAGCAAAATCACCGGCGGGTTGTAGACCAGCGCCCGGCCAATCGCCACGCGTTGCTGCTGTCCGCCGGAAAGCTGATGCGGATGGCGTTTGCCCAGATGCCCCAGCCCGAGCTGATTCAGCACATCTTGCACGCGCTGAGTGATTTCACCCGCTGCGATTTTGCGCAGTTTCAGCGGATACGCCACGTTCTCGAACACGGTTTTGTGCGGCCACAGCGCATAAGACTGGAACACAAGCCCGAGGTTGCGCTCTTCTGCCGGAATTTCGCTGCGCGGCGTGCCGTCGTAGACTTTGTTTTTGCCGATGATAATGGTGCCCTGCGTCGGCTTTTCCAGCCCGGCGACGGCGCGCAATAACGTGGTTTTGCCACTGCCGGAAGGCCCGAGCAACGACACCACTTCCCCGCGTTTGAGATCCATCGACACGCCTTTGAGCACAGGGTTGTCGCCGTAGGTTAAGTGCAGATTCTCGACCGATAATTCAATCATGTAATTTGACTCCAAAACGAAGGGCAATACCCAGACCTAACACCACCAGCAGGATGTTAATAAAGGAGAGCGCGGCAACGATGTCGATTGCACCCGCCGCCCACAGGGAAACCAGCATCGAGCCGATGGTTTCCGTCCCCGGCGATAACAGGTACACACCGGTAGAATATTCGCGCTCGAAAATCAGGAACATCAGCAACCACGAGCCAATCAGGCCGTAGCGCGATAACGGAATGGTGACGTGCCGGGTAATCTGCCCGCGCGTCGCGCCGGTACTGCGCGCCGCTTCTTCCAGCTCAGGGCCGACCTGCAACAGCGTGGAGGAAATCAGCCGCAAACCGTACGCCATCCACACCACGGTGTACGCCAGCCAGACGCTGAAAATGGTACTGCGCAGGGAACGCAGCCAGACCACCAGGTTATCGCGCAGCCATTGCGACCACGGCATTCCGGAAAGCCAGCCGGATTTGAGCGCGTTATCCAGCCACATCGGCAGAAACAGGAATACCCACAAAAATGCCAGACCGGCCAGCAAGCCCGGCACCGCACGCGGCACCAGTACGCTGTAATCGAGAAAACGCGTGACGCCGTCTGGTTTGCGGTGCATCGCAATACCAATAAACAGATAACAGGCCACCGCCAGCGCCCCACCGATGACACCAATTGCCATCGAGTTGACGATGGCGCGCAGCAGGTTCGGCTGCTCCCAGATCGTGCGGAACGTATTGAACGACAGCTCGTCCCACAGGGAAACACCGACGCCCCAGTTAGAAATAAACGCGCGCAACATGACGCCAAGCAGCGGCACACCAATCGTGACGGTCAGCCAGAAAGCTACCACCGCACCAGCCACCCAGCGCCATTTCCCGAGCGGCAACGCCCTCGCCTGCGAGGCTTTGCCTTTGACGGTCACGAAGCGGTTAGCCGTACGCATCAGGCGGCGCTGCAACATCACCAGCGGAATCGTGATGCAAATCAGCACCACCGCGACGGCGGCCATCAGATGATAAGACGGCGTCCCGAGTTTGTTGGTCAGCTGATACAGGTAAGTTGCCAGCACCATGTTACCTTCCGGGTCGCCGAGAACCAGCATCAGCCCGAAGACTTCAAGCCCAAGGAAAAACAGCAATACGGTGGCGTATAAAATGGAAGGACGCACCATCGGCAAACTGACGGCGGTCATAACCTGAAGCGGCGAGGCCCCGGCGGTTCGCGCGGCTTCTTCCACATCCGATCCGACACTGCGCAGCGCCGAGGAGATGTACAGATAAGCATGCGGAACGTGCGTCAGCCCGGCAATCACAACGATGCTCGACATGTCGTAGATGTTCCACGGCACAAACCCGATCAGCGACTGCGCCCACAGCGAGAAGAACCCGACCGGCCCGGCGGCGACGACGTAACCGAAACCTAACACCATCGGCGAGACGAAAATCGGCACGAGGATCAGCGGTTCAATCACGCGGCGGCCCGGCAAATCGGTGCGCACCATCAGAAACGCCAGAATACCACCCAGCGGAATGGCGATCACCACCAACCCGAAGGCCAGAATAAAGCCGCTTCTCAGCGCCTTATAAAAATCCGGATCGGTGAAAATGAATCCGAAAGACTCGAGGCTCCACTCTTTTGACGGGGAAAAGAACGGAGCGGAGAGAAAACTTTGTATCACGATGAACGACAACGGAATGTAGATAACCAGCGCGGTTATCAGCACCACAATGCCACGCGGCAAGCTTTGCCACTTTCTGCGCAATGCATTCATGTTACTTCCCTTCGGTTAGGAACCCTGAACAGCGAAATCGGGCAAAAAAACAGGAGGCGCGGACGCCTCCGTGAGTCTTATTTTTGTGCTGCGGCGCGCCACTCTTTGATGTAATCCAGACGCTTTTTCTGTTGCAGGTATTCGAGCAGGGTTTCATCGACCGGGATTGGCTTGAGCGCATTGCCTAGTAGTTTGGTCAGACCGTCGATGTCGTTTTTACCTTCGATATCGTTGCGGATTGACGGAATGTCGGCCTGATTTGCCAGAATGGTTTGCCCTTTTTCAGACAGCACGTAGTCCAGCCACAGTTTGGCGGCGTTGCCGTGTTGGGCTTGCTGGCTGATGAAGGAAACGCGCGAAAGCACCAGGGTGTAATCCTTCGGATAGGAAATGCCGAGCGACGGATCGGTTTTGGCACGGGCTTCGGCGTAGGAACCGAGAATGTTAAAACCGATCAGGTTTTCACCCGAAGACACCCTTTCCATCATGGTGCCTGTGGAAGACTGCACTGCTAAACCGCCTTTGGCGACGTCAGCCAGCGTTTTGAAATAGTTCGGATCGGCTTTGAAGTCCTGCACGGAAAGCATGAAGCCGAGGCCGGATTTCTCGATATCGTAAGTGGTGACTTTTTTGTTGAATTTCTCGGTCTGGCTGGCGATGAGTTTTGCCAGCGCGGCGTGGGAATCCGGTACATCACCGGCCGGGATCAGGCGTTTATTATAAATAAACACCACCGGTTCATAGGTCGTGCCGTAGGCTTTGTCTTTCCACACCGCCCATTTCGGCAACTGGCCTTGTTCAGGCGATTTGTATTCCTGCGCGTAATCGGTCGCCAGTTTCAGCGCGGTGTCCATGGAAGAGCTCCAGACCACGTCGCCGCTGGTGCCGCCCGCCGCCTGTTCGCTGATATAACGGTTGTACAGCTCGGTGCTGTTCATGTCGTTATATTCCACTTTAATGCCGGGATAAGTGGCCTCAAACCCCTGGATCAGCGGGCCGGCGGCTTTGGTGTCGGTGGTGGAATACACGACCACTTTGCCTTCTTTGGTCGCGGCATCAACAACTTTTTGGTAATCCGCAGGGTATCCCTGCGGCAGGGCAGACATTGCGGAGGAAGACATCAGTACAGAAGCAGCAATCAGAGACAGACGTAATTTTTTAGACATTATTGTTAACCTCTAGTTACATTTGGGAAACTAAAAATCAACATAACGCATAACGTCAGACAGGCAATGAGGGATTGTTTTTATCTTCCCGATTTGTGAGTCGGGGCGTTTTTTAGGCAATTAACACCATTAAAACCACGGCAAGAAGTTAAAATCAGGCCGCAAGCGCAGCCTGATTTACGTGAGGAATTAATCAAAATATCCGGCGGTATCGATATCCTTCAGTAAGCCCTGATGCTCGGGTTTCCAGCCCAAAACCTTGCGGGTCAGCTCGCTGGACGTCGGATTATTCAGCCCCGCGAAGTGGGTAAACCAGCCAAAATGTGCCGCGGCGGCTTCTGCCGTTTTGCTTTCAACCGGGATATTCAGGTGTCTGCCGATCATTTCTGCAATCTCGCGGAACGGCACGCCTTCCTCAGCATTCGCGTGATAAACCGCATTGTGCGCGCCCTTTTCCAGCCCCAGCCTGAACACTTTCGCCGCATCAAGCCGGTGAACCGCAGGCCAGAGATTCTCGCCTTCGCCAAGGTACGCCGACACGCCTTTCTCCCGCGCCATCGCAATGATCATCGGCACGAAACCGTGGTCACCCGCGCCATGTACGGATGGCGGCAGGCGCACCAGCGAAACCCGCACGCCCTGTTCTGCCAGCGCGGCGACGGCCAGATCGGACGCCACGCGCGGATTTCCACCTTGCGGATCCGGCAAATCCTTTTCCGTCACCCGCTGGCCGTTATTCACCAGCGCCGTGCCGGACGTCACGATCAGCGGTTTTTCCGTTCCCACCAGCGCCTCGCCCAGCGCGCCTATTGCCAGCCGGTCTTTTTCGCAGTTCTCCATAAATTTGGAAAAATCATGAATAAACGCCGTGTGGATCACGCCATCGGCCTGCGCCGCGCCTGCTTTCAGGCTGTGCAGATCTTCAATACTG
The DNA here is from genome assembly GCF_046449555.1 of Rahnella selenatireducens. Taxonomy (NCBI): domain Bacteria; kingdom Pseudomonadati; phylum Pseudomonadota; class Gammaproteobacteria; order Enterobacterales; family Yersiniaceae; genus Rahnella; species Rahnella selenatireducens. The sequence goes on along the minus strand of NZ_JBKEZJ010000009.1, from coordinate 60,988 downwards.
CCGCGAAGCACACCGGCTCCGGCCACTTTCAGCGCCTGCGCTGATGCGTCGGAACGGGCCAGCCCGAGCACATGATGGCCCGCGCGCAGCAATTCCTTAACGACCACAGAACCGACAAAACCTGTTGCTCCGGTTACAAATACACGCATGGCAATTTCCTCTGTGTTCTCTGAAAAAAATGAAAGACAACGCCATGAAATATAGGGGCTGGAGAAAAGACGATCTATGCGCTAATGTCCGTAATATCTTTGCAATCGTCCGGAGCCGCTGATGGATCCTCTTTCTGATGTGTTGTCGCTGCTTAAACCGCGCAGCTATATGTCCAAAGGCTTTGAAGCCGGCGGAGACTGGTCAGTACAATTTCCTTCTCATTATCAGTCGATTAAATGCAATGCGATTATTACCGGCGAATGCTGGCTGGCGGTCGAATCGGTGCCTGAACCGGTTCATCTCAAAGCCGGAGACTGTTTTGTGTTGCCCGGCGGCCGCCCTTTCCGGCTTGCCAGCGATCTGAGTATTACACCGGTCGATGCCGGGCCGATTTTTGAGCAGGCGCGCGATGGCGGCACGGTGTCGTGTAATGCTGGCAAAGATTTCTTCCTGACCGGCAGCCGTTTTGCCGTGAGCGGAGCCAACGCATCGACCCTGCTGGCGATGCTGCCGCCGGTTGTACATATCTCGAAAGAATCTGATAAAGACAGTCTTCGCTGGGCGGTGGAACGGATGATGCAGGAACTGCGCGACAAACGCCCCGGCGGTCTGCTCATCGCGCAGCATATGGCGCACATGATGCTGGTGCAGGCGCTGCGGATGCACGTTGATAACGCGCCAGAGCGCGGGGCCAGCGGATGGTTTGCCGCACTGGCGGATAAGCAATTAGCGAAAGCGCTGAACGCGATGCATGAAAATCCCGCACACCGGTGGACGGTTCAGACGCTGGCGGAACGCGCAGGCATGTCGCGCTCGGTCTTCTCACTGAAATTTAAGCAGGCCGTCGGCAGCGCGCCACTGGAATATCTGACGCGCTGGCGTATGTTGCTGGCCGGAGACCGGCTGGCAAACGGCAACGAACCGGTTTCCAGCGTGGCATTGTCACTGGGTTATGAGTCTGAAAGCGCATTTAGCACGGCATTTAAACGCACGCTCGGCTGTTCGCCACGGCAATACGGGCAGAAAGAAGAAACGTTTTTTGAAGAGGAATCGCGTCCCTAAGGTTTTCTTAATCTTGGATGTGTCATAAAGCGGGGCTGAAAGATGATGAGATGTTTTTACATAATTAAATACGAATCAATTTCAGAATGGTTTGCAGTGTAATTTTTGCATTTTCATGCTTTGCACATGTAGTGACGTCGTTATCTTCTTCTTTTTTCTTTCTAAAGGATTTTCTTATGAAGTTACGTTTTTCCTCACTCGGGCCTGTCGCTTTACTCGCTTCCTCGCTGATGCTGGCTTTCACTGCCCGCGCCGCCGACGAAGGCATCGTCATTTACAACGCTCAGCACGAAAATCTGGTGCAATCCTGGGTCGACGGATTCACCAAAGACACCGGTATCAAAGTCACGCTGCGTAACGGCGGCGACAGCGAACTGGGCAACCAACTGGTACAGGAAGGCAGCGCCTCTCCGGCCGACGTGTTTCTGACCGAGAACTCACCGGCAATGGTACTGGTGGATAACGCCAAATTGTTCGCCCCGCTCGATTCCGCCACTCAGCAACAGGTGGACTCCGCTTACCGCCCTGTGCACGGCCGCTGGATTGGTATCGCCGCCCGCACCACCGTTTTTGTCTATAACCCGGAAAAAATCAGCGAAGCACAGTTGCCAAAATCACTGATGGATCTGGCAAAACCGGAATGGAAAGGCCGCTGGGCGGCATCACCTTCCGGCGCGGATTTCCAGGCAATCGTCAGCGCATTACTGGAACTGAAAGGCGAAAAAGCCACGCTGGAATGGCTGAAAGCGATGAAAACCAATTTCACCGCCTATAAAGGCAACAGCACCGTAATGAAAGCCGTGAACGCCGGGCAGATCGACGGCGGGATCATTTATCACTACTACCGCTTTGTCGATCAGGCCAAAACCGGTGAAAACAGCAAAAATACCCAACTGTATTACTTCAAACATAAAGATCCGGGCGCATTTGTCAGCATCTCCGGCGGCGGCGTTCTGGCCTCCAGCAAGCATCAGAAAGAAGCGCAGGAATTTGTTAAGTGGATCACCGGCAAGCAAGGTCAGGAAATTCTGCGCACCAACGACGCATTTGAATATGCCGTTGGCGTGAACGCCGCGTCTAACCCGAAACTGGTTCCGCTCAAAGATCTGGATGCGCCGAAAGTGGATGCGTCTAAGCTTAACAGCAAGAAAGTGGTCGATTTAATGACTGAAGCCGGTCTGCTGTAACAGCAGTAATTTTCACGAGCAGCGTGCCTTAATCATCATGTCGAATATGAGTCTCGAAGGTGTCCGCGCCAGATGGCGTATCCGCCGCAACGGTTCCTCCCGCCGGGCAGGAACCGGTATTGTGCTGGCGGCGGTGCTGCTGTCCCTGCTGTCTTTGCTGCCGCTGGGATTTGTGGTCGGCATCACACTCAATACCGGCTGGCAAACGGTTAAGGCACTGGTTTTTCGCCCGCGTGTGGGCGAATTACTGACCAATACCGTGCTGCTCGTGGTCATCACGTTGCCGCTTTGCGCCGTCACCGGCATTGGGCTGGCGTGGCTGACTGAAAGAACCCGTCTGCCCGGCCGCCGGATCTGGTCTTTACTGGCTACGGCGCCGCTGGCCGTTCCGGCTTTTGTACAAAGCTACGCCTGGATTAGCCTGGTTCCGTCAATGCACGGGCTGGGTGCAGGCGTATTTATCTCCCTGATTGCTTATTTTCCCTTTATCTATTTGCCCGCGGCGGCGGTTTTACGACGGCTCGATCCCGGGCTGGAAGATGCCGCAGCGTCATCCGGTTCGCTTCCCGTCGCGGTCTTTTTTCGTGTGATCCTCCCGCAGCTGAAACTGGCCGTCTGGGGCGGTTCGCTGCTGATTGCCCTGCACCTGCTGGCAGAATACGGCCTTTACGCGATGATCCGCTTTGATACGTTTACAACCGCGATCTTCGATCAGTTTCAGTCCACCTTTAACGGCCCCGCCGCCAATATGCTGGCAGGTGTTCTGGCGTTGTGCTGCCTTGCCGTTTTGCTGGTGGAAACTGCCAGCCGCGGGAAAGCGCGCTACGCCCGCGTCGGCTCCGGCAGCGCCAGACGTCAGACTTTGCGCCCAATGAGCACCGGTCTGACTGCTATGAGTTTATGCCTGCCTGTCCTGCTGACCGCCCTTTCGCTCGGCGTTCCCTTTGTTACGCTGGCGCGCTGGCTTTATCTTGGCGGCACCGATGTCTGGCTTAACCCGCAACTATGGCCCGCGTTAACACAAACGCTTCTGTACGCGCTGGCAGGTGCGGCAATCACCACGGTCTGCGCGGTGCCGATGGCCTGGATTTCGGTGCGTTATCCGGGGCGGTTATACCGCTTTCTGGAAAGCTGTAATTACATCACCAGTTCCCTGCCCGGTATTGTCGTTGCGCTGGCGCTGGTCACCATTACCATCCGCATTGCACGACCGCTTTATCAGACGGAAATCACGATTTTGTTCGCCTATCTGCTGATGTTTATGCCGCGCGCATTAATCAACCTTCGGGCAGGCATTGCTCAGGCACCGGTTGAACTGGAAAACGCCGCCCGAAGTCTGGGACGTTCCCCTTTTCAGGCATTGTGGAGCACGACGATGCGCCTTGCCGCGCCGGGTGCCGCCGCCGGTGCGGCGCTGGTTTTCCTGGCGGTCACCAATGAGCTGACCGCGACATTATTGCTGGCACCCAACGGTACGCGCACGCTGGCGACGGCGTTCTGGGCGCTGACCAGTGAAATTGATTATGTTGCGGCTTCGCCTTATGCGCTGCTGATCGTTTTGCTGTCGCTGCCGCTGACCTGGATCCTTTATTCACAATCTCAACGTAAGGCCGGACTATGAGTACGCTCGAACTGCGTGGAATCAGCAAATCTTTCACGGCCGTCAAAGTGCTGGAGAATATCGACCTGCGCGTCAGTGCGGGCAGCCGGACGGCGATTGTCGGCCCTTCCGGATCGGGGAAAACCACACTGCTGCGCATTATCGCCGGGTTTGAAAATCCCGATCACGGCAAAGTCTTTTTGCAGGGAAATCTGCTGCACGACACCGGATTGCACGTGCCTGCGCATAAGAGAGGTATCGGATTTGTTCCGCAGGATGGCGCGCTGTTTCCGCATTTCACGGTTGCCGGGAACATTGCGTACGGACTGGCGGGGGGGAAACGTGAGAAACAAACCCGCGTAGACGAGCTGATGGACATGGTGGCGCTGGACCGTCGTCTGGCCGCACTCTGGCCGCACGAACTTTCCGGCGGTCAGCAACAACGCGTGGCGCTGGCACGGGCGCTGGCGCAAAAACCGGTGCTGATGTTATTCGATGAACCGTTCTCGGCACTCGACACCGCCCTGCGCGCATCAACCCGAAAAGCCGTGGCAGAATTGCTGGCGGAAACGCGCATCGCATCCGTTTTGGTGACGCACGATCAGACCGAAGCGCTTTCATTTGCCGATCAGGTTGCGGTCATGCGAAATGGCAAACTGGTGCATGTCGGCGCGCCGCAAGAGTTATATCTACGTCCGGCAGACGAGATGACTGCGACTTTTTTAGGGGAAACGTTACTGCTGGACGCACGCCTTGAACGCGGCCATGCGCACTGCTCACTGGGAAATATCGCGGTAGATAATACTTTCCTTGCAGGCAGTGCCCGCATCATGCTGCGCCCTGAGCAAATCCGCATTACGCCCGCAGAAAAACTGACTGGCGCGGCGCACTGTCTGGCTAAAGTCGTCAGCATTGATTTTGCCGGGTTTATCTCCACACTGAGCCTGGAACTTATCGACAGCAAACAGATGCTCGATATCAGGATGGTCAGCCAGAGGGATATTTCAGTGGGATCTGCGGTGGATGTCTTCGTAGAAGGCCATGCGCACGTTTTCTTACCGTAGTTTTTAGCCGTTTTATTCTGCCATTGCGGGCGTTTCGTGCCCGCACAACAGCACGTCTTCGCGCAAACTCCCGAATTTTAGATACAAAAAAAGCCGCTAATTGCTTAGCAGCTTTAATGTGTTGTTTATGGCGGAGGAGGAGAGATTCGAACTCTCGAATGGTTTCCCATCGCCGGTTTTCAAGACCGGTGCCTTCAGCCGCTCGGCCACCCCTCCGTAAACAACAAGCACTTTGCGACATCAGTCGTTCAGTACGGGGCGTAGTATACAAGACCGAAAAAAAGATGCAAACATTATTTTCAGTCTATTTTGTTGATTTAATGAGCATTTAAATCAGCTTCACAAATTTCAGAGACAAAAAAAGCCGCTAATTTCTTAGCAGCTTTCTTGTGTTGTTTATGGCGGAGGAGAAGAGATTCGAACTCTTGAATGGTTTCCCATCGCCGGTTTTCAAGACCGGTGCCTTCAGCCGCTCGGCCACCCCTCCGCAACGAAGCGAACTATAAACATAGCCGATCGGGTTGTAAAGCCTGATTGCATTCAATTGCCTGAAAAACAGGCATTCGGTTCTCAAGCGGCGATTTAAGCATCATTACGGCGATTTTGGCATCAGGAAACCCCGCCCGGCGGCGCTTAGGGAGGTAAAGAAGGGTAAAACGTCTTTAATGACGTCACGCAACTATTTACACTCCAGTCTGACTGTATTTTCACCGACTCCAACGTTTTGTTAAAAGTGAGAATTTTATTATGGATCGTTACGCTGCCTCTACGTCATCACGCGCAGGCTCGTTGTTAAGCACACACCGGGTGTTGCGTAATACTTATTTCCTGTTAGCACTGACGCTCGGCGTTTCGGCGATCACTGCGACGGCGAGTACAGTTCTCCGCTTACCTGCACCAGGCCTCCTGCTGACTATCGTCGGTTTCTATGGCCTGATGTTCCTGACTTACCGCACGGCAAACAGCCCGGCGGGTATTTTGTCCGCCTTCGCGCTGACCGGTTTCATGGGCTATACGCTCGGACCGCTGCTGAGTTCACTGCTTTCCGTGGGTGCCGGTGACATTATTATGCTGGCGCTTGGCGGTACGGCTCTGGTCTTCTTCTGTTGTTCGGCATACGTGCTGACCACGCGAAAAGACATGTCGTTCCTGTCGGGCATGATGATGGCGGGCTTTGTTGTGCTGCTGGTCGCGGTCATCGCGAACCTGTTCCTGCAAATTCCGGCGCTGTCACTGGCAATCAGTTGCCTGTTTATTTTGTTCTCTGCGGGCGCGATCCTGTGGGAGACCAGCAACATTATTCACGGCGGCGAAACCAACTATATTCGCGCCACGGTCAGCCTGTATGTGTCGCTCTACAACGTGTTTGTCAGCCTGCTGAGCATTCTGGGTATGTCATCGCGTAACTGATAACATGCGTAATTTGCTCGAGCCCCGCCACCGTGCGGGGCTTTTTATTTTGTCGGTCAGGGCTTTTTGCTAGACTGTTGGCTGCATTTTTACAGGTCAGAGGTTGTATGCTGGAGTTTGACGGTCAGGTGATTGACACCGACGCTCAGGGTTACCTGAAAAACATTAATGACTGGCAGGAAGGCATGGCGCCGCTGCTGGCACAAGAAGAAGGCATTCAGCTTACCGATGCGCACTGGGAAGTGGTGCGTTTCGTGCGCGGGTTTTATCTCGAATTCAATACATCACCGGCAGTGCGCATGCTGGTGAAAGCGATGGCCCAGAAATACGGTGAAGAGAAAGGCAACAGCCGCTATCTGTTCAGGCTGTTCCCGAAAGGCCCGGCCAAACAGGCGACCAAAATCGCGGGTCTGCCAAAACCGGTAAAATGCCTGTAATGCTCAGTATTTGATTTTGAAATCGGTGTAATGACCGGGAGCGGCGGGCTCACTCAGCACGCGATCAACCCGCGCATGTTTCGGGCCGCCCTGTTTCAGCCAGGCTAGAAGTTGATCCACTTTTTCCTGTTCGCCGCACGCCACCACTTCGACGCTGCCGTCATCAAGATTTTTTGCATAACCGGTCAGCCCTAATCCGGTAGCCTGATGTTGTGTCGCAAAACGAAAACCGACACCTTGCACCATGCCGTAGACATAGGCGGCTATACTGACTTTTGCCATAATATTTCTCTCCGTTAGCGGTATGGTTCGTTGCAATTTCACCTGCATGACCGGACAATGTCGCTCTTTTTTGTCTCCGAACCGACAGAACCTAATTTTATGACTGCACGTTTAATTCTGGCCAAAGGCCGCGAAAAATCACTTTTACGCCGCCACCCATGGGTGTTTTCCGGCGCTGTTCAGCGCGTCGAGGGTAAAGCCAATTCCGGCGACACTATTGATATTGTAGACAGTCAGGGGAAATGGCTGGCGCGCGGTGCTTATTCACCGTCATCTCAGATACGCGCCCGTGTCTGGACTTTCAAGCAAGATGAAGATATCGATATTGATTTCTTCATCCGCCGTTTACAGCAGGCGCAAAGCTGGCGTGATTATATCGCCAAACGCGACGGGCTGGACGGTTACCGCCTGATTGCCGGTGAATCCGACTGTCTGCCGGGGATCACCATTGACCGTTTCCAGAATTTCCTGGTGCTGCAATTGCTGTCCGCCGGTGCGGAATACCAGCGCGCCCCGCTGATTGCCGCCTTACAACACTGCTATCCGGAATGCGCAATCTGGGATCGTTCCGACGTTGCGGTGCGTAAAAAAGAAGGTCTGGAGCTGGTTCAGGGCCATGTTGTCGGTGAAGAACCGCCTGCCCTGCTGCCGATTCAGGAACACGGCATGAGCCTGCTGGTTGATATTAAAGAAGGCCATAAAACCGGTTTCTATCTTGATCAGCGTGACAGCCGCTTTGCCGCACGCCGCTACGCCGCAGGCCGCAATGTGCTGAACTGTTTCTCCTACACCGGCGCGTTCGCCGTGTCTGCGCTGATGGGCGGCTGCACCAAAGTCACCAACGTGGATACCTCTCAGGCCGCGTTGGACGTTGCGCGTCAGAACGTTGAGCTGAACAAACTGGATCTGTCGAAAGCCGAATTCGTCCGTGAAGACGTTTTCCAGTTGCTGCGTAAATACCGCACGGAAGGCCAGCAGTTCGACATGATTGTGATGGATCCACCGAAATTTGTAGAGAACAAAAACCAGCTGGCGAGCGCCTGTCGTGGCTACAAAGATATTAATATGCTGGCGATTCAACTGCTTCGTCCGGGCGGAATTCTGCTGAGCTTCTCCTGTTCCGGCCTGCTGCCAACCGATTTGTTCCAGAAAATCCTCGCTGACGCCGCACTGGACGCCGGTCGCGAAATTCAGTTCGTGGAGCAATTCCGTCAGGCTGCCGATCACCCGGTGACCGGTGCGTATCCGGAAGGTTTGTACCTGAAGGGCTTCGCCTGTCTGGTGATGAATTAATCCGATGATCACGACGTGCTGTTCCGGTAGCACGTCGCAGAATTTTTAGCAGATTAAACGGTCAAAACTTGAAATAGCACATTTTATCTCCATATAGAGATTAATGATGATTTTGGGAGATGACTATGATTGCCAGCAAATACGGTATCGGCCAGCAAGTTCGTCACAGACTGTTAGGCTATCTAGGCGTGGTAATTGATGTAGACGCGGAATATTCACTCGAAAAACCCGCCGTCGATGACGTTGCCGCTGACGATTCAATGCGTGCCGCGCCCTGGTATCACGTGGTAATGGAAGATGAAGAAGGCCAGCCGGTTCACACGTATCTGGCAGAAATTCAGATTGACCATGAAGCTGCCCGCTCGCACCCGGAACAAACGTCTCTGGATGACCTGGCCGCCTCTATCCGCAGCCAGTTACAGGCACCGCGTCTGCGCAACTGAACGTGCCGCACCCACTTAATGAAAAACCGGCTATTTTGGCCGGTTTTTTTTCGTCTAATCGCTGACCGCAGCGGTTACTTTTCCATGCCCAGACGCGGAATTTCAATTTTCGGACAGCGATCCATCACCACTTTCAGCCCGGCATCTTTTGCCAGCACGGCGGCCTGCTCGTTGATCACGCCCAGTTGCAACCACAGTACCTTTGCTTTAATCGCGATGGCTTCCTGCGCCACGCCGTAAGCGGCTTCCGCGTTACGGAAAACATCGACCATATCCACCGGTTCTGTGATTTCGGCAAGCGTTCCCACTGCTTTTTGCCCCAGCAGTTCTCGTCCTGCCAGCTTCGGACTGACCGGAATGACCTTAAATCCCTGAGAAAGCAGGTAGGCCATCACACCATAACTCGGGCGACCAGGATTATCGCTGGCACCCACCAGAGCGATCGTTTTTACGTCCTCGAGAATTTTGCGAATATCATTGTCTTGCACGGGGTTATCTCCTTTTGACCAGTCTCCGGTAAGTGTAACGCAGCCTGACCGTTTCGACAGTGCCCGGCGCAAAAAGGAGCAGCGCAGGAAATTTCCTTATGTAAAATTAAAACATTTTGTAAAACTTTGACACACAATCGTCGTTATTGAATAATGCAGGATGAGTAATGGTGTGTCTGAGGAGAGAAGAAGAATGAAAGTCTGTCGTGCGCTGGTCGCATTAGCGAGCTTCAGCCTGATGGCGTCAGCTTCTGCGACCTCACTCAAACTGTCTGCGGATGTGGATGTGCTGGTTATCGACGGTAAACAGATGTCTGGCGCGATCCTGAAAGGCGCGGACAGCCTTGAGCTGGATGGCGGACAGCATCAGATTCTGTTTCAGGTGAGCAAAAATCTCCATCCTGCTACCGCGCAAAACGCGCTGATTTATCACTCTCCGGCACTTATCGTCACCTTTAACGCCAAAGGAAGCCGCTCTGTTTCTTTCGTACTGCCTCCACTGAACAGCGAAAAAGACACCGCTCAGTTCAGCCAGCAAATGAATTATCAGCTGGTGGATGATCAGGGTAATACGCTGGCGACCCGACGCGATATTCTGAGTCTTTTTAATCCGGGCAATACAGCTGGCGCTGAAAAACTCATGATGACGTATAACTTATCCGGCGCACGCGCTGCAGTACCTTCTTTTGCCAAAGGCAATACCGATAAAAAATCGGCGCTGGCGAGTGAAGTACCTTCCCAAATTTCCATCGCCTATCTTCACCCGCTCTGGACGCGGTTAGCCGCCAATGCGGGCATTGAACAATTATTGCTCTGGTTTAAACTGCCAGAAAAACAGGAACGCACATCGTAACTTAATCTGCATCACGCATTCTCTTTCTTAATGCCGAATTGTTTCCCCCGCGCTATGCAGTAAAACGGAGTTTCAGTATTCTGTTATCCACTCTTACTTTCGCGTTGAAGGGAATTAGATGGAATACACGACCCGTACGATCGCCAAACAAAAACACATTGCCCTGGTCGCGCATGACCACTGCAAAAACACCCTGATGAAATGGGTGGATAAAAATGTGGCTGAGCTGTCTCAGCATGTTCTTTACGCTACCGGCACTACCGGGAATATGGTTCAGCGCAGTACCGGAATTACGGTAAAAAGTATGTTGAGCGGCCCGATGGGCGGTGACCAGCAGGTTGGCGCGCTGATTGCAGAAGGAAAAATTGATCTGCTGATTTTCCTCTGGGATCCGCTCAATGCCGTTCCTCACGACCCGGATGTTAAGGCTCTGCTGCGTCTGGCGACCGTGTGGAATATTCCGGTCGCGACCAATGTGGCAACGGCAGATTTCCTGATTGCGTCTCCGCTGTTCCAGTCAGAGGTGGACATTACGATCCCTGATTATGAGCGTTATTTGTGGGCACGTCTGAAAGAGTGATGTACGCGATTTCGCATGGAAAGAATGTTAATAAACAAATCGCCCGGCTTTTGCCGGGCGATTTGTTATCAGGGTTTCCGTTGCGCCGGAACACCGATATCTTCGAGCTGTTCGACAAAAACCGAAGGACGCGCTTTATCCTGCAATAGCCAGACCTGATGCTTCGCGCGGGTCATCGCTACATACAGTAACCGCCGTTCCTCAGCATCCATGAAGTTTTCAGGTTCCGGTAATAAGACCTGTTCCAGTACCGATTCACGCGTCGGTGCCGGGAAGCCGTCGTTGCCTTCGTGCAGCCCGACAATAATGACGTATTCCGCCTGCTGACCTTTACTGGCGTGGATCGTCATAAATTCAAGATTCAGCTTAGGCCAGCGGGTAGCGGCCTTTTCCAGAACCTGTGGCCGTAAATGGTGATAACGCGCCAGCACCAGAATTTTTTCATCGGCAGTGACATAGCCACTGAGCTTATCCAGCAGCTTTTCCAGCTGTTCGTCCGGCAAGATCACCACATTTTTCTTGTTGCCCTTCGTCAGGCTATTCAGTGGTTTTTTCAGCTGATAAGGGTTCTGCTGAACAAACTTATTGGCGATTTCACCGATACGATCGTTGAACCGGTAAGTCGTATCGAGGGCGCACTGCGCACCTTCGCCAAAGTTTGTCGCAAAAGCAGTGGTCAGGGAAAGCTCTGCACCGCTGAAACGGTAAATCGCCTGCCAGTCATCGCCCACTGCAAACAGGCTGGTGCGTTTATTGAGTTTGCGTAACGCCGACAGCAACAGCGCGCGCTGCGGCGAAATGTCCTGAAATTCATCGACGAGAATATGTTTCCACGGGCTGACAAAGCGGCCTTTTTCCAGAATGTTCACGGCCTGATGAATAAGCCCGGAGAAATCCACTGCGCCCTCATCTTTCAGCGCCGTTTTCCAGGCTTTCAGTAGCGGAGCCATCAGCCGGATGCGCTTCGAAAACAGATCTTTCACCTCTTCCGGCGCGCTTTCTATCATCTCGGCCTGACTTCCGCCGTGCATACGCATCAGACTCAGCCAGCGTTCAAGGCGGCTGCCCAGACGTTCGGCCAGCGATTTCTTTTTCCAGTAGTCCCCTTCCGGCACATCCCATTCCAGCTCATCAGTCATCCACTGCCGCCAGCCGCTGGCCTGCACTTTCTTGCCAGCACATTGTTCCTGCCAGGTTTTGATAAGCAAGCTGCGGCGCGCTTTAGCATCCGTTTCCAGTTTGCTGATTTTTGGCGCTTTCTTGCTACCTTCCTGAATAATCTGCAGGGCCAGCGCGTGAAACGTTTTGGCTTTGATCCCGTCGGTATGCAGGCGTTCTTTGATACGCGTGTTCATTTCATCCGCGGCCTGACGGCCAAACGCCAACAGAAGAATTTGCTCCGGCACTGCCTCCTGACGGCGCAGCAACCAGCCTGCGCGGGCCACCAGCACCGAGGTTTTACCGCTGCCGGCACCTGCCAGCACCAGAACAGCATCTTCGCCATTCACCACCGCGCGACACTGACTTTCATTTAGCGGAGAAACTTCGACGTTATCAAAGAATTCCTGATTTTCTGCAATCACCCGATCCGTCCAGGCCAGATTGCGTTTATCAACGCTGCGTTTGCCCTGCTCAAGCCAGCGTAAACAGGTGTGGTAATCCTCGCGGCAATTATCGAAATCATCAAGCCGTTCGACGGGAACAGGAATGGCGGAAAAAGCCTCGGTGATGTCATTTTGAACGTCAGCCACATCGGCGCTTTTAAACCACTTATCCTGCTCTTCAATATTTCTGATTTTTTCAATTTGCCCGTGCAGAACGCCCGCGCTGACGCCACTCATCTCCTCACTCCAGGCCTGCCAGATTTTGAGAAGGTGCTGATAAAAGCGCTGCGTTTCCTGCCATTCCGTACCGTGCAGGCGGACGACTTTTGCCTCGGGCAATTCAAATTCAAGCTCGCCCCAGACAATGCCGCGCTTACAGCGGATCTGGATAAGCTGATTAAAAGGGATCAGGTAGTGATGTTTGTCGCCGCTGACTTCTACGCCCGCATTAAGCAGACGCACCCGGTTATAGGGATGCTGCGCCAGATGTTTCCCGAAAGAGGTCGATTTCAATTCCATATCATCACACCGTTTTTTCTCTTTAATTCCTGACGGAAAAGTAATATTTGTTATTTTACATGCAAGTCGTTTTAGGAGTTTACCTTTGATATACAGAGGCGATCCACATTCCAAAACAGGGTAGAATAAGAAGGTGTTTCTTTTCAGTTAACCTGAAATTTTTCTAATTATTAATATCTTCGGGAAGAGTCGATATGCGCACTGTACTCAATATTCTTAACTTTGTTTTAGGCGGCTTCTTCACAACGCTCGCCTGGTTATTCGCCACTCTGGTGAGCATTGTGCTGATTTTCACCCTGCCGCTGACCCGCTCTTGCTGGGAAATCACCCGTCTTTCGCTGATGCCATTTGGCAACGAAGCGGTACATGTAGACGAATTATATCCGGAAAAACGTAACGCGCTGATGTCCGGTGGCGGTACCCTGCTGAATATCTTCTGGTTTATTTTCTTCGGCTGGTGGTTATGCTTGTCACACATTTTGGCCGGCATTGCTCAATGTATCAGCATTATCGGTATTCCGGTGGGTATCGCGAACTTTAAAATCGCGGCCATCGCACTCTGGCCAGTAGGACGAAGAGTGGTCTCCGTCGAACTGGCAAAACAAGTTCGTGAAGCCAATGCCAGCCGTCGGATAAAAAACGGACGCATTCGCTGATTTTTCATTCTTGAAGTTAACTGTGGGGTTTTTCCGTGCTTTCTATTGCACCGGGTTTGAGGCGTTATGCCTATAACAGCAATGTGCTTTACCACATCAGGATTTTCATTGCGCTGGCAGGTGCCGCCGCAATTCCCTGGTGGCTGGGGCAGATAACGCTGACCATCCCTCTGACGCTCGGTGTGGTGGCGGCCGCGCTGGCTGATCTGGACGATCGTCTGGCAGGTCGCTTACGCAATTTGTTGATCACCCTGGTCTGCTTCTTTATTGCTTCAGCGTCCATTGAACTGCTGTTTCCCTACCCCTGGTTATTCGCACCCGGGCTGATGATTTCAACCTGCGGTTTTATCCTGCTGGGTGCCCTGGGGCAGCGGTACGCCACGATTGCATTCGGTGCACTGCTCATCGCGATTTATACGATGCTCGGCACCAGTATGTATCACGTGTGGTATCAGCAGCCTCTGATCCTGCTCGCCGGTGCCATATGGTATAACCTGCTGACGCTGGCCGGACATATTATTTTCCCTATCCGGCCGCTTCAGGATCAGATTTCCCGCTGTTTCACGCAGCTGGCAGCTTATCTGGAAGCCAAAGCGACGCTTTTTGACCCCGATCAGGAAGATAATAATCAGCAACTGGTGGAGCTGGCCATGGCAAACGGCCAGCTGGTATCTACGCTGAACCAGACAAAAAATACGCTGCAAACCCGCCTGAAAGGCGACCGCGGACAAAAAGGTACGCGCCGCACGCTGCACTATTATTTTGTGGTGCAAGACATCCATGAGCGCGCCAGTTCGTCACATGTGAAATACCTCAAACTCAGCGAGCAGTTTCATCACAGCGATATCCTTTTCCGTTTCCAGCGTCTGATGAGTATGCAGGCTCGCGCCTGTTTGCAGCTTTCCCAGTGCATCCTGTATCGCCAGCAATATACGCATAACAGCCAGTTCGAGCGGGCGTTTTCCCGTCTTGAAGAAGCGCTGAAACGACTGGAATCTCAGGGTGAGCATCGTGAAATGCTCCAGGCCCTGCGTCATCTTTTGAGAAATCTGCACGCGATAGATGCACAGCTGGCAAACATCGAATCAGAGCAATCATTACCGGAAAATCAGGCAGGAAAAAGCCCGTTCGTCGACGATAAGCTCACCGGGCTGGATGATATCTGGCTGCGCATTTCCCGTCATTTTACGCCACAGTCCGTTCTGTTTCGCCATGCGGTGCGCATGTCGGTAGTGCTGTTTATCGGCTACGTATTTATACAGGTCAGCGGCCTGAGCCACGGTTACTGGATTTTGCTGACCAGCCTGTTTGTCTGCCAGCCAAACTACAGCGCAACCCGACGCAGGCTGGCGCTGAGGATTATTGGCACACTGGCCGGGATCGCGCTCGGCATTCCGATTTTGTACTTCGTGCCGTCGGTTGAAGGGCAAATGATCCTGATTGTGATCAGTGGATTATTGTTCTTTGCATTCCGCACAGTGCAATACGCGCAGGCAACGATGTTCATCACCCTGCTGGTATTGCTGTGCTTTAACTTATTGGGTGAAGGTTTTGAGATAGCCATTCCCCGAATCATTGATACGCTGATTGGTTGTGCGATTGCGTGGGCCGCCGTGACATATATCTGGCCTGACTGGAAATTCAGGCAGATTGATAAAGTCGTCAGCAAAACATTCGACGCCAATTGCCGTTATCTGGATGCAATTCTGGTGCAATACCATCAGGGCAAGGACAACAGTCTCGATTACCGTCTGGCACGTCGTGACGCGCATAACTGCGATGCGGAACTGGCGTCGGTAGTATCGAACATGAGTTCGGAGAAGAATAACGATCCTGCGACGCTGGAAGCGGCATTTCGTTTGCTGTGCCTGAATCACACAATGCTGAGTTACATATCAGCACTGGGTGCGCATCGTGAAAAACTCAGTGATACCGAAACCCTGAACCTGCTTGACGACGCAGCCTGCTGTGTTGATGGCGCATTACACCATTTGCCTTCTGAAGCCGGGCGAATACAAAAAGCACTTGAGCAACTCACGGCAAGGATTCAGATGCGGACACCCGATTCCGATAGCAAAGAGCAACTCGTCTTGCAGCAAATCGGATTGCTGGTGGCCCATCTTCCTGAGCTCACCAGTCTTAACAGTAAAATTCTGCCCGTTCAGAGCCATGATTGATGGCCCGACCAGAGGCCGGTAAAACTCAGTGCATCGTATCGGCAGGTTGTTCTTGCTGATGGTTAAACCACTGGGTCAATATGTCTCTGGACGCCATCGGCAAAGCAGCCTCATGAAATCCCAAAATGGCGCCTTCCAGCGCCATTAACAAATTTAGACCCAGGCTCTTTTTTTTCATAGCACAGAGCTTCAGGTAAGTTTTACATGCCCCCTGCGTACGCAGGTCTCCCGAGTTTGTTATCCCCACCTGCCACAGCAGTCTTTCCAGAGCCAGAGAGAGATTCGGTAAATCTTTAAGTCGCCCGGCTTCATTATTTTTGCGCACTTCAATTTCACGCAGCATTCCCTTAAGTGAATATTTGCCCAGCTTTCGTACGACATCCGGATCTTCCCACTGTGCCGGATTCACCTTGAAATAACGTAACCTCACATCCATTCCGCGCTTACGATAAATCAATCTTTCCATCTTCTTCCGACAAAAATGTGCTTCCGTTTCAGCACTGGCCCGCAGATATAAATCTCCATCTGAAACCAGTGCAAACATCGCCCCATCGGCAGATAAACTGAAGCCACCGAACTGGGTCCGAGTGCGGATTTTGCCCAGAGGAGCAAAAATTGCCATACACTCAAGCACTCTTTTTTTTGACTGATTTATCATTGCGTTATCCTTTTCATATTCATTCCTTACATCCAGTTTGAGTTACCCGTATAGCTAAAAGCAAAATACGCAATGTCAGTAGGCGCAACAAACATAAAATGCACTTGAAGGTTATTCCCTTCAAAATTTGCGAGATGTCTTGGAAAAATTGGGTTGATCTTTGTTCACCGCCAGAGTACTGTACATTCATACAGTAACCTACTGGGGTATATCACTATGCGCACTCAACATCTTATAAATCATCATTTTAGTCAGCCTGCTTTGCCCGTCGCTCATACACAGGTAAATTCGTCAGCGTCCTTGAATAATGGTCTGATCACTGAGTTCGTTTATAGTGCGAGCCAGCCAGCGTTTGCGCAGTTACTTCTGCCATTACTGCAACATTTAGGTATGCAATCACGCTGGTTGTTGTGGCTCACACCTCAGCAAAAAGTAAGCCGTCACTGGTTATCGCAGTCAGGTTTGCCAGTCGATAAAATGGTCCAGGTTAATCAGATCACCGCGATGTCGACGGTTGATGCGATGGAAAAAGCATTGCTGACCGGTAACTACAGTGTAGTGCTTGGGTGGTTGCCCGATTTGAATGATTCAGAAAGAGAAAGACTGCAAATTGCAGCGCGTCATGGAGGGTCATACGGGTTCATTATGAAGCCAACAAATGAACAGAATTCAGCTAGTGGACATCACTCCACCGTAAAAATTCACTCTTCTGTATACCATTAGTTCAAAATAGGAATGTTCCTACAAAAATAGTACGGAACTTAGTGATTTGTGCTGAAACCGGCTTCAAACCCAGTAAAAATGGGTATTCCGACCTCAGATTATCTCCAGTTTTTGTCAACAATTGGTCAAAGCCGTTAAGAAATGTGTACGTTTTTCCCTTTTTTTCCACGGTGTTAACACTTCAAGCTTGTAAGTTTCGCGCCACGTTGTAGACTTTACAACGCCAAGGTTGCTCTATAATGCCAACGTAAAGTGGCAAGTTCTTAATTGAAGCAAGAATCTTGGCGTAAGGATTTTAACCAAGGGCTTAAAGCTTAAAGCTCAATTGCCTATTTGGATGATAACGAGGCGCAAAATGAAAAAGACAGCTATCGCATTAGCAGTGGCACTGGCAGGTTTCGCTACCGTAGCGCAAGCCGCCCCTAAAGATAACACCTGGTATACCGGTGGTAAATTGGGCTGGTCCCAATACCATGACACTGGTTTCGCAAATGCTTACGAAGGTATCGGCAACGGCCCTACCCACGAAAGCCAACTGGGTGCAGGTGCGTTCTTGGGTTACCAAGCGAACCAATACCTGGGCTTTGAAATGGGATATGACTGGCTTGGCCGCATGCCTTCTAAAGGCAGCGTAAACAACGGCGCGTTCAAAGCACAGGGCGTTCAGCTGGCTGCTAAACTGAGCTACCCGCTGACTGACGATCTGGACCTGTACACCCGTCTGGGTGGTATGGTTTGGCGTGCAGATTCTAAAGGTGCCTTCGACAACGGTGCTGCTGGCCGCGTAAGCGACCACGACACTGGCGTTTCTCCACTGGCAGCAGTGGGTGTTGAATACGCAGTGACCAAAAACTGGGCTACCCGTCTGGATTACCAGTGGGTTAACAACATCGGCGACGCGCAGACTGTTGGCGCACGTCCAGACAACGGCATGCTGTCTGTAGGTGTTTCTTACCGTTTCGGTCAGGATGATGTTGCAGCACCAGTTGTTGCACCGGCTCCAGCTCCAGCTCCAGTTGTGGAAACTAAGAAATTCACTCTGAAGTCTGACGTTCTGTTCAACTTCAACAAAGCCACTCTGAAACCAGAAGGCCAACAGGCTCTGGATCAGCTGTACAGCCAGTTGAGTTCAATCGATCCTAAAGACGGTTCAGTTATCGTTCTGGGTTACACCGACCGTATCGGTTCAGAACAATACAACCAGAAACTGTCTGAGCAACGTGCACAGAGCGTAGTGGATTACCTGGTATCTAAAGGTATCCCTGCGAACAAAATCTCTGCACAAGGTCAAGGTAAATCTAACCCAGTTACTGGTTCTACCTGTGACTCCGTTAAAGGCCGTGCTGCTCTGATCGACTGCCTGGCACCAGACCGTCGTGTTGAAATCGAAGTTAAAGGCTACAAAGATACTGTTACTCAGCCACAGGCTTAATAACACTCTTTAGCTTTAACGACAGATATCAAAAACCCCGCTTCGGCGGGGTTTTTTTATGCTTTGAATTCAGCGAATGGAATACAGCGGTGAGGGTCTTCAGCCCAATTAAGAAAAAGGATCAGAGATCTTGTATACCGAGGATTTGCTGCAGGTCTTCTTTGAGTGAAGACATCTGGTTGGCGTATTTCTCTTTCCGTTCAGCGTCTTCAAGCAACTGAATGATGGTATCAGACAAGGTTGCGCCGCGGCGCTGTGCCAGCCCTGCCAGACGCTGCCAGACAAGGAATTCTAAATCGATGGATTTCTTACGGGTGTGCTGATGTTCGGCATTAAAATGACGTTTTCTGCGTGCACGAATAGTTTGTTTAAGACGATTTTCCAGCGCCGGATTCATATTATTTACAATCCAGTCCGCAACCTTAACAGGTTCATTTTCTAAACTGAGAAGTTGATTCACGGATTCCTGAGCGGCACTGTTTTCGAGATGGCGGGTGATACGCTCACCTTCCCGATGTTTTTTCACCAAATACTTCCATTTCCAACCGCTTTCAAGATTTTCCAGTTGCTGATATTTCATCGTGAACTCTTCGGTGACCACGTAACTTTACTAAGCATAACAGCTTTATCTCAATTTTCACCCCAAAAAACTCAGCATATACTGTCCATTTTTTGCGCACCTGTTCAGCAATGTGCACTAAGACCTATTCAGTCGCGACTCTCATTGTATGCAGCCGGATTTATTCTTGTATAATCGCTCTTTCCCTTTTTATAGAAAACAGCTAACACATTGACCAATAACCGACTTGACTGGCAGCTTTTACTGCCTGACTCCGCGCCTTATGAGGCAATATTTGCAACGGCAGCCCAGTTAGCCCCTGTCGATTTCGCTGGAACACAGCCCCGGCTGGAAAATGGTTTAACGCTGTTTTGTCACCCCCGCTCACGTCCTCGCTTTATGACACTTAAGGCGCAGGAAAATCGTGAGTATTTGTCACGCATTGCTCAGGCGGTCAGCGACCTGTTGCCTGAAATCACTGAAGTGTCAGGTAACCGCTATCATATTGAAGGCAGTAAGGTCACCCTGCTCGCTGCAAAATCGGCGGAAGATGCCTTTGCCGCGAAGTTCACCTGTCAGTACCGCGAATGGTTAGAGCCGGAGCAGTTGTTTGGCTGTGTTCGTGTGCATAAAGATCTCATCCAGCTTGAACCCGGTTTGGTTCATCAGGTCAATGGCGGTGTTCTGGTACTTTCTATCCGCACGCTTATCGCTCAACCGCTGATGTGGCTGCGCCTGAAACAGATGATCACCGAAGGCATGTATCACTGGGTTTCCCCGGATGAGACGAAACCGTTGCCTGTTACCATTCCGCCAATGCCGCTGGATCTCCGTCTGATTTTAGTCGGCGACCGCCTCTCTTTGGGCGATCTGAGTGATATGGAACCGGAGCTGATGGATTCTGCCATTTATGGCGAGTTTGAAGCCGACCTGCCGCTGACCGAAGAAAGCGACATGGAAACCTGGTGTGGTTATGTCAATACGCTGGCCGATGAGTTGGAAATTCCCCGCCTTGCCGCTGACGCCTGGCCCGAATTCTTTAAGCTGGCAATCCGCCACAGCACCGATCAGGGCAGTCTGACGCTCGATCCGGTCTGGCTGAACACGCAACTCAGCGAAGCGGCGCTCTATAATGAAGATGAACTGCTCAGTGCCAAAGCGCTTGAGGCGGCATTCAGCGCGCGTGCATGGCGTGAGAGCTATCTGCAGGAACGCATGCAGGACGAAATCGAACTGGGCCAGATTCGCATCGAAACTGAGGGCGAAGTGGTCGGGCAAATTAACGGGCTGTCCGTACTGGAATACCCGGGACACCCGCGCGCGTTGGGTGAACCTTCACGCATTAGTTGTGTCGTACACACCGGTGACGGCGAATTTACCGACGTTGAGCGCAAAGCAGAATTAGGCGGCAATCTTCATGCGAAAGGCATGATGATTATGCAGGCCTTCCTGATATCCGAGTTAGAACTCGACCAGCCTCTGCCCTTCTCCGCTTCGATTGTGTTCGAGCAGTCTTACGGTGAAGTGGACGGCGACAGCGCTTCCCTTGCTGAACTCTGTGCGCTGATCAGTGCGCTGTCGATGCAGCCGATTAACCAGCAAATTGCGGTGACCGGTTCTGTCGACCAGTTTGGGAATGTGCAACCTATTGGTGGCGTGAACGAAAAAATCGAAGGTTTCTTCGAGGTTTGTCAGCGTCGCGGTTTGACCGGTAAACAAGGGGTCATTCTGCCTACCAGCAACGTGCGTAATTTGTGCCTGCATCCGCAGGTGATTGACGCCGTTCGCGAAGGCCAGTTTCACTTATGGGCAGTTGATAGCGCAGACGAAGCACTGCCTATCCTGACCGGACTGATTTACTTCAACGAAGGAGAAGCTGAGGAAGAGCGTCCGAGTTTGCTGGGATTAATTCAGCAACGTATTGCGCTGGTCACGTCTCAGGGCGGCCCGCGTTATCCGTGGCCTCTTCGTTGGTTGAACTGGTTCAACCACAGCTGATCGGAGTTGTTCAGCTTACAGCTGTTCGCTAATCTTCGCCCTTCAATAAAATAAGGCTTACATAGAACATGGTAGATAAACGCGATTCCTATACGAAAGAAGACCTCGTAGCTTCCGGCCGCAGTGAACTGTTTGGCGCAGGCGGCCCTCCATTACCGTCAGGCAACATGCTGATGATGGACCGCATCGTGAAGATGCAGGAAGATGGCGGCACCCATGGCAAAGGCTATGTTGAAGCTGAATTAGATATCAATCCGGACCTGTGGTTCTTTGGTTGCCACTTCATCGGTGATCCGGTAATGCCGGGTTGTCTGGGTCTGGATGCAATGTGGCAGCTGGTCGGTTTCTATCTGGGCTGGCTCGGTGGCGAAGGCAAAGGCCGCGCACTGGGTGTGGGTGAAGTGAAATTCACCGGTCAGGTATTGCCGACGGCAAAACTTGTCACTTATCGCCTGAACTTCAAACGCGTGATCAACCGTAAACTGATCATGGGTGTTGCAGATGGTGAAGTTCTGGTTGATGGCGTAGTTATCTATACCGCAACGGATCTGAAAGTCGGCCTGTTCAAAGACGCTGCCGCGTTCTAACAGCCCTTTCACTTCATGCCAGACAAACGGTGAGCCTTGCGCTCGCCGTTTTTTTTATGGTCTTTTAAAGTTCAGCGGAGAGAGCCACAAACAAAAACCTCCGCGCGCAGCGGAGGTCGTTCCTTATTCTGACAGGGGAGCCGCTTAAGCGGTAACGGCCCTGTCCTCCATGGCTTGTCGCCAACCCCCGAGCCAGTGTGATCGGGCATCTAATGATTGGTACGGACAAATCTCCTTAGAGCGTCCGCCAATACCTGCTTGATATCCACGTGATTGTGCCCGTTCCAGGCGATCGCGTTTTTGTCTCTTCATGCCTTGTATCCCTCATTATTCAGGTCAGGTGGAAAGAAAACAGTGGTACGCATCTGCGTCCACACCTAACAAATAGCCGCAATCACAGGCGAGGTCAATGCGCAAAATTCACGCCAATGTCATATTCATGAGCTATATTATTCGATTGCGCACAAACTAATCGCGCCAGCGAAAGGCTCATCTGGCTGATCGCCCTAAAAAAATCCCGGTGTCTGAAAAATCAGAAACCGGGATTTTTTGTCTTTAACTTAAAAAATATTAAGCTTAAAAAATTGTCATCTTATCTGTGATGCAATCTGGCCTGCTTCTTGCTGCCATCCTGTCGCCAGCGTTCTGACCAGCGCATCGTAACCATCTTCGTTTTGTTTCAGGTTCAGCGCGAAATCACGCTGAACCGTCTGTCCGCCATGCGTCAGCGTCCAGCTTCCGCTGACCACGACGATACCGTCGTAGCGACCATGGAAACCGGTGACATTGACGTTCAGAACATCCTGATCGTCTGAGCCTCCCGCCTGCGAAGAAACCAGGAAGCCCGGCAAATCACGGCGCAGATAGGTCACCAGTGATTGCTGGAGCTGTTGATCCAGCGGACTGGCCCAGAGGTTATTCTGAGTCAGTGTGTATTGCACGTCATTGGTCTGATAAACCAAACCAGTGCCCGCCAGATAATCAGCCACGCTGACCCGCTCAACCCACAAGTGACGCTGCGCGGTTGAACCAGATGTCATCGAACTGCCCGCCACTGGCGTGCTGCTAAGTACCGGCAACTGGTAATACGTTTTTTCGTTACTGCTGCTGCATGCAGACAGGAATAATGCTAAGACGACAGGTATCCATTTCATCATTATTTGGCCTTCTTCGGCTGAGGATCATCTTGCCCTGGGGCGGCGAAAATCAGTGCATTGCTTTTCTGATTCAGCGTTTTCAATACCGGCTGAAGCTCACGCAGCGTTTTATCCAGACTCTGCATATCGCCAACCAGATTGCCGTAAGCCGGTGAGCCAGGCTGGAAACCTTTCAGGCTACGGTTAAGCTGAATGAGCGTCTGCTGCATATCCGCAGGCAGATTTTTCATCTCTTTACTTGAAACAATCGCGTTCAGAGACTCGATGGTTTTCTGCGTAGATTTCATCGTTCTCTGACTTTCGGCCAGCGTGCTGGTGGCTTCACGCATCATCGGCTCAATCGGCAGATTGTTGATTTTATCCAGCGTAGCCATCAGTTTCTGCTGGATTTGCGCAAACCCGCCGCTCACGGTCGGCAGCAGTTTATGTCCGGCAATTTCCAGCGGCCCTTTCCACGGTTTCTCGTTCGGATAGAAATCCAGATCGATATACATCGCGCCGGTGAGCAGGTTGGCTGATTTCATTGAAGCGCGCAGACCATGTGAAATGCCATCACGGACATGCTCTTCAATATTGAAGTCTTTACCCATCAGTTGAGCAAAGCGGTCAGGCTCAATACGAATTAATACCGGTATACGGTATTCTTCAGACATTTGCTGATTGAGCACATTCATCGGATAAGGCACTTCGGCCACGGTACCCAAACGGATGCCACGGAATTCCACTGGTGCCCCCGGTTGCAGGCCGCGAACTGAATCAGAGAAGAACATCACGTAATCCATATGGCGGGTATACAGTGATTCCTGAATGCTTTTCTGATCGTCAAACAGCTGATAGTTATCGCCATTCTTCGCTTCAAGCCCCTGCGTCCAGCCGTTAGGAATATCGAAGCTTACGCCTCCGCTGAACAGCGTCGTCAGTGACCCCATCTCCACACGCATACCGGCGGCGGACATATCAAAGTTCACTCCGCTGTCTTTCCAAAAACGCACATTGTCAGTCACCAGCGTGTCGTAAGGTGCGCGGATGAAGAGCTGATATTTGATGTTACGGGCTTTAGGATCAAAGTGGCTGGTCTCAACCGTCCCGACCTGATAACCACGGAAGAGTACCGGATCCCCCGGATTGAGCTGCCCGGAGCGCTCACTTTCCAGAATAACGCGGACGCCTTTCGCATCCGGTGACGCCAGCGGAGGCGAATCATCCAGCTGATATTCTTCTTTCTCGCTACCTTTACTCCCAGGCTGTAGCTGAATATATGCGCCGGATAACAACGTCCCAAGGCCGGAAATACCTTCACGTCCGATTTGCGGTTTCACAACCCAGAATACGGAGTCACCACGCAGCATTTTTTCCATGCCGGTGTTAAGCCGCGCTTTGATAATGACCTGCTGGAGGTCGTCGCTGAGCGTGACGGTTTCTACTTTTCCCACATCGACGTTGCGGCTTTTGATGGTGGTTTTGCCGCCTTCAATACCTTCAGCTGTCGTTGTGATTAACGTGACTTCCGGTCCCTGATGGCTGTAGTGATAAAACAGGATCCAGGCTCCGATCAATGCAGTCACAATCGGCACGATCCACACCGGGGACCAGCGTTTAATTTTTTCTACTTTGGCAGTTCCGTCGTGCTCTGCCATATTATTTCCTGCCATCTTGTGGCTCCTTTGCAGACTTCATTCCAGCGCGATCCCAAATGAGCCTTGGGTCAAACGTCATGGCGGCGAACATCGTGAGGATGACAACGCCCGCAAACAGCAGCGCGCCGATATCCGGATAAATACTCATCAGTTGCCCCATTCTGACCAGTGCTGACAGCACCGCAATGACAAATACGTCAATCATTGACCAGCGGCCAACAAACTCAACAACTTCATAAATGACATGCAACCTTTCCCTGTCGATTTGTTTATCGCTGTTGGCATCCCAGCAAAGCCAGGCAATGGCGATCATTTTTAATGTCGGCACCATAATACTGGCGATGAAAATCACCATTGCCACAGGGTAAGAGCCGTCACTCCACAGCAGCACAACACCGGCCATGATCGTTGAAGGCATCGGATTCCCGAGAACCTGCGTGATCATAATCGGCAGCATATTGGCCGGGAGATATAACAAAATGGACGTCACCAGCAGGGCCATCGTCCATTGCAGACTGTTTTTACGTCGCGCGTGGCCTTTGCTTTTACAGCGCCCGCACACTTCCTGCTCCGCAGGCAAAATCGCCATGCAGCAATGGCAGGAACGCAGCCCCTGGCGCAAACCACTCTCCCCGACCCGTAACGGCTGAACAAGTTCAGGTGCGGGTTCGATGTGTTCCCACATCCAGAAGCGATCGGTACACTGAAAAGCGCGCAGTTGCAGCAGGCAAAACAGAACATAAGGGATAAAGCTGGTGCCAATCCCCACATCACCATACGCCATCAGTTTGACGAAACTCACCAGCACACCGGCGAGGAAAATCTCCACCATGCACCAGCTTTTCAGCCGAAACAGCGTACGCGCAATGCTGACTTTCCAGTGAACAGGAATTTTGTTGCCGTAGCAAAGAAGGATAATTGAGAGCATGCAAACCGCCGGGAGCAGCTGCACCACGATCATAAACAGCGACGCCATACTGGCGTAATTTTCAGAAACCAGGACCTGCGGGATCTGGACCAGTGTCACTTCACTGCTCAGCCCGGCAACGTTCATATTGACGAAAGGGAAAAGATTGGCCAGCAACAGCATGAATAGCGCGCTGATTGCATAACCGACAGGACGTCTGCGTGGCTCATTCCAGCGGGTTGTCAGCGTCGTATGGCAACGGGGACAAACGGCTTTTTGCCCTATTTTCAGACCAGGTATGGCCACCAGAATGTCGCATTGGGGGCACAGGATGTGCGGGTCATTGTCATGGGCGTCAGAACACACTATCGACTCCTCAACAGCGGAAAGACTAAGAATATTGGCAACCGATCTTCCCTTCATCCGGTTGCCAATCATGGTGCAGTGTTAGCCGTTTTTCTGCGCTTCCAGCGCTTCCCAACGTTCAAACGCCTGCTCTAACTCCTGCTCTGCAGCAGCGAAAGCAGTGAGCACTTGCTGAGTTTCTTCATGAGGAAGTGTGAAGAAATTCGCATCGCTCATCTGCTGTTGCAGTGCTTCAATTTTTTCTTCCAGCGAACTGATTTGCAGAGGCAATTGTTCCAGCTCGCGTTGTTGATTATAGCTGAGCTTATTCGCCGTGCGTTTGGCCGGTTCTGCTTTCGGTTGTGCCGCCGGTTTATTTTCCGCTACAACAGCCTGACGGATTGGTTTCTGGTTCCGGCGCTGATGCTGCGCGTCAAAGTAACCGCCCACATAGCTGTTTATCACGCCGTTGCCTTCATAAATCCAGCACTCGGTCGCAGAGTTATCAACAAATTCACGGTCATGGCTAACCAGCATTACGGTGCCCTGATAGCTGTCGATCATCTCTTCCAGCAGTTCCAGCGTTTCCACATCCAGATCGTTGGTCGGTTCATCGAGGATCAACAGGTTGCTTGGACGCAGGAACAGTTTTGCCAGCAGCAGACGATTACGTTCGCCGCCAGACAAAGCTTTCACCGGCGTCATCGCACGTTTCGGATGGAACAGGAAATCTTGCAGATAGCCCAGCACGTGGCGTGCACGGCCGTTCACCATCACTTCCTGCTTACCTTCGGCAAGGTTGTCCATCACGGTACGTTCCGGATCAAGTTCGGCACGGTGCTGGTCGAAGTACGCCACTTCCAGCTTGGTGCCGCAGTGAACGCGACCGCTGTCGGCCTTAATCTGACTTAACATCAGTTTAAGCAAGGTGGTTTTACCACAACCATTCGGGCCAACCAGCGCAATCTTATCACCACGCATGACCTGCGCAGAGAAGTGGCTCACCAGCTGTTTACCGGCAATCGCGTAGCTGACGTCTTCCATTTCGAAGACAATCTTGCCGGAAGTCGAAGCTTCAACGACCTGCATTTTGGCGGTGCCCATTACTTCACGACGTTCAGAACGCTCCTGACGTAAGGCTTTCAATGCGCGAACGCGGCCTTCGTTACGGGTACGGCGTGCCTTGATGCCCTGGCGGATCCACACTTCTTCCTGCGCCAGTTTTTTGTCGAATTCTGCGTTCTGCAATTCTTCAACACGCAACGCTTCTTCTTTCGCCAGCAGATATTCTTCGTAGTTACCCGGATAAGAAACCAGTTTGCCACGATCGAGATCGACAATGCGGGTCGCCATGTTACGGATGAAAGAACGGTCATGGGAAATGAAGATGATGCTGCCCTGGAACTCTTTCAGGAAATCTTCCAGCCAGGCAATACTTTCGATATCCAGGTGGTTAGTCGGTTCGTCGAGCAGCAAAATGTGCGGCGCGCTGACCAGCGCACGGCCCAGCGCAGCTTTACGCAACCAGCCGCCGGACAGAGATTTAAGCTCGGTATCCGCGTCCAGACCCAGTTTCAGCAGCACTTCATTGATGCGGCTGTCGAGCTGCCACAGTCCCTGATGATCGAGGATCTCCATCACCTGCGCCAGTTTGTTCAGGTTCTTTTCGCTCGGATCGGTTTCAACCAGATGCGAAATCGCGTGATACGCTTTCAGGTGTTCCGCCTGTTCAAAAACGCCTTCAGAGACGAAATCAAACACTGTGCCTTCCACGTTACGCGGGGGATCCTGTTGCAGACGCGCCACAATCAGGTCCTGCTCATAAACGATGCGCCCGTCATCGAGCGGCACTTCGCGGTTCAGAATTTTCATCAGCGTCGATTTACCGGCGCCGTTACGGCCAACCAGACAGACACGTTCGTTCGGCTCGATGTGTAATTCGGTGTTATCCAACAGCGGCGAGTCACTGAATGACAGCCAGGCACCTGACATACTAATTAACGACATAAACTTTATTTTTCCTCGCCGGCATGAGACAGCAGCCAGCAGTTATGAATCTGACGATTACGAGCGAAATCCTGTGACAGGGTTTGGCTGGTGATTTCTTTGGCGGTCAGCCCCAGTTTGCTCAGTCCATCGAGATCCATCTGGAAGCCGCGCTTGTTATTGGAGAACATGATGGTGCCGTTGCGACGTAAAATGCGTTTCAGATCTTTCATTAATGCCAGATGATCGCGCTGAACATCAAAACTGTCGGCCATACGTTTCGAGTTGGAGAACGTCGGTGGATCGATAAAGATCACATCGAATTGTTCATCACACATGCCAAGATAAGACAGGCAATCTGCCTGAATCAGGCGGTGCTGACGGCCGGTCAGGCCATTGGCACGCAGGTTTTTCTCTGCCCATTCCAGATAGGTACGGGACATATCCACCGTGGTTGTACTGCGCGCACCACCCAGACCGGCGTGAACGCTGGCCGTGCCGGTGTACGCGAACAGGTTCAGGAAGTCTTTTCCTTTACTCATTTCGCCGAGCATTTTGCGGGCAATACGGTGATCCAGGAACAAACCGGTGTCGAGATAATCCGTCAGGTTAACCCACAGTTTAGCGTCGAATTCCTCAACCAGCAGGAACTCACCCTTCTGTGCCAGTTTCTCGTACTGGCTGGTGCCTTTCTGACGTTCACGGGTTTTCAGGATCAGTTGGCTGGATGAAATATCCAGCACCGACATTGTGGCGTTAATTACGTCGAACAAACGCTGACGCGCTTTCTGCGCATCAACCGTTTTCGGCGGCGCATATTCTTGTACCACAACTTTGCTGCCGTAACGGTCAACCGCCACGTTGTAGTCTGGCAAATCGGCGTCATACAGGCGATAGCATTCGATACCCTGCTGTTTGGCCCACTTCTCCAGCTTTTTAACATTTTTGCGCAGGCGGTTGGCATAATCTTCTGCCATTTGCGCACCTGCCGCGCCGGTCGGATTCTCCGCCAACTGGTAGTTTTTCTGCACACATTCCAGTGGACCGTTTTTCGCTTTGAACTGACGCTCAGCGCGCAGTTGCAGGCAACTTAACAGCTCAGGTGACGCACTGAACAACGACAACTGCCAGCCGCCAAACTGGGTTTTCATAATGCGC
This sequence comes from Rahnella selenatireducens, assembly GCF_046449555.1. NCBI lineage: Bacteria > Pseudomonadati > Pseudomonadota > Gammaproteobacteria > Enterobacterales > Yersiniaceae > Rahnella > Rahnella selenatireducens. The sequence continues at coordinate 32,036 of NZ_JBKEZJ010000009.1, read as the reverse complement.
CCAAGCATGTTGTGCAGCGCAATCAGAGCCGGTTCGCTTTCCAGACGCTCGCCGTATGGCGGGTTGCTGATCACCGTCCCGGTCGGGCCTTCCGGCAGCGGATTCACCAGTTTGCCGACTTCGGCAGCTTCAAAGCTGATCAGTTCCACCACACCCGCGCGACGGGCATTTGCACGTGCCATCTCTATAACGCGACGATCAATATCAGATCCGAAGAAGCGTGATGCTGTTTCCTGAACGCCACGGCGGGTACGAACCTGCGCTTCTGCGGTCAGTTCGCGCCACAATTCAGCGTCAAATTTGTTCCAGCCGGTAAATCCCCAGTGCTGGCGATGCAGGCCAGGTGCGCGATCGGCAGCGATCATCGCCGCTTCAATCAGCAACGTACCGGAACCACACATCGGGTCAACCATTGGCGTACCCGCCTGCCAGCCAGAACGCATCACAATAGCCGCTGCCAGATTTTCCTTCAGCGGAGCCTGACCGGTTAAATCACGGTAGCCGCGCTGATGCAGGCCTTCGCCGCTGAGATCCAGCGCGACGCTGGCGGTATCACGTTGCAGGAACACGTTAACGCGGATGTCCGGCTGTTGCTTCGCCACGTTCGGGCGCTCATCCATTTTGCGGGTAAAGCTGTCAACGATGGCGTCTTTGACTTTCAGCGCGCCGTACTGGCTGTTACGGATTTCGTCGTTCAGGCCGCTGAAATGCACGGCAAACGTTTTTTCCACGCCAAACACGGACGGCCAGTCAATCGCCATCACGCCGAGGTAAAGATCCAGATCGCTGTGAACTTTGAATTCGTTCAGCGGTAACAGGATGCGCGAAGCCAGACGGCTCCACAGTAAGCTCCGATACATCAGGCGATCGTCACCTTCAAAATGCACCCCTCCCTGCACAACTTTGCAGGCTTGCGCACCCAGCGTTTCCAGTTCGCTTTTTAACAGTTCTTCCAGTCCACGCGCCGTGCTGGCAAACAAAGAGTTCATATCGACATATCACCAAAAATAAAATTGTTGCGCATTATAGCTAATCCCCACCGCTTGTCATAAAGTCTCTGGTTATCTTTAAGACTTTATATACAGAGGCGACGTTCAGTGCCCATTCTTTCACGTTTATTTGTACACCCGGTCAAATCCATGCGTGGTCTGCAAGTCTCACATGCGCTGGTCACAGCAACAGGACTGACATTCGACCGCCAGTTCATGATTACTGATACGCAAGGCACTTTTATTACGGCCCGCCAGTATCCCAACCTTGTCCTGTTCACCCCGGTGATCCTGCCCGATGGCCTGATGATCTCTGCGCCTGAAGGCGACAGCATCAGCGTTAAATTCCGTGAATTCGCCGGTGAAAGCTCACCGACAGAAGTCTGGGGCAATCAGTTTACCTCACTCATCGCGCCGGAACCGGTAAATCGCTGGTTAAGTGCTTATTTAAAGCGTGACTTACAGTTTCGTTGGGTAGGCGAAGAACCGACGCGCCGTGTGAAAAAACATCCGGAAGTCCCGCTGTCGTTTGCCGACGGCTTCCCGTATCTACTGATCAATGAAGCGTCGATGCAGGATTTACAGCGCCGCTGCCCGGGCGGTGTTCGCGTTGAGCAATTCCGGCCCAACATTGTGGTCAGTGGTGCAGAAGCTTATGCCGAAGATACCTGGCAGACGATCCGTATCGGTGAAGTCATTTTCGATCTGGTCAAACCGTGCAGCCGCTGTATTTTCACCACCGTCAGCATTGAGCGCGGGCGTAAACATCCGCGAGGCGAACCGCTGAAAACCTTGCAGGGCTACCGCACCGCCAGCGATGGCGACGTGGATTTCGGCCAGAATATGATTGCGCGAAATACCGGCGTGATCCGCGCGGGCGACAGCGTTGAGGTGCTGGCCACCAAGCCGCCACGGCCTTACGGCGCAGGTGAAGTGGTTGAAAACGTTGACGCGCCGAAAAGCACTGCGCAGGATGTGACCATCAATTATCAGGGCACGCAGTTCATCGGGAATAATCAGCAGATTTTGCTCGAACAACTGGAATTGCAGGGACTACGGATCCCGTATTCGTGTCGTGCGGGAATATGTGGTGCCTGCAAAATGACATTACAAGAGGGAAAGGTTTCGCCGCTGAAAGAAAGTGCCGTGGGCAAAGACGGAATGATATTGTCGTGCAGCTGTATTCCGGCCTCAGATATTATCATCAGCTAGAAAACGCAGTTAACTCAGGGTCAGGCAGTTTTAAACGGAATGACGAACTTAAACTGCCTGATCGTAGACATCGCTGTCCACCCGGAAAGCCGCGGGCATCAGGCGGTCATGCATCACTTTAATCGCATCACCCAGCACCATACCGCGCCCCGCCACTGTCAGACGTTCCTGCGCCAGCAAGCACAGACTGGCGTTATCGCCGGACTCAACCACCAGTAATGTCGCCTGCTCACCACTTTCCATTACCTGCACTTGCGCAAGCTGACCGTTTGCTGGCTGGAAAGGACGATGTTGCTGACTGAAATGCCAGCTCTTTGGCATTAGCGGTTTTAAAAAGCGAAAAGCGACCAATGCATTTAATACTAATTCGGCGCGCTGTTCGGCGGCCAGACGAATATGTTTGCACTGTTCTTCGAAATCAAAATACAGCGCCGCATCATCGACACAAAATGACATATCACCGAACGCATCCGGCGTTAACATTTTAGCCGGGAATCTGGAACGGAAAATCATGCCATTAGCGAGATCCAACATAAGTCGGTCATGTTCAGTATCAAAATACCAACGCCAATTATCATCTGGTTTGATTTTCATTTCGTCATCCTGTTTGCGCGATGCCCTCTGTCTGTTTGCCCGTAATGTTCTGTTGTTATCCAACCGGATAAGAATAGATCTTTTTATTACGAGCTGATATCAGACAAATCCTGAGCCTGAATAATGGCCAGTGGACAAAATATAGACGAGCCGGGTTAATAAATAAACCCCTGACTCGCCTTAAGGATGAAAAATATCAGAGGTGGGTAACAATATCTTTGATCAATCCCGGACCACGGAAGATAAATCCGGAATAGATTTGAATTAATGATGCGCCGGCTGCCATTTTTTCACGCGCTGCCGTCAGTGAATCAATGCCACCGACGCCAATAATAGGCAGGCGACCTTGTAATTCATTTGACAGCATGCGGATAATTTCTGTGCTGCGCAGTTGCAGCGGGCGACCGCTCAGTCCGCCAATCTGATCACAATGATTAAGGCCCTGGATCAGTTTACGATCGAGCGTGGTGTTAGTGGCAATCACGCCATCCATATTATGACGCACCAGGCTGTCAGCTATTTGGATCAATTCTTCCTCAGAAAGATCCGGCGCGATCTTCACAGCAACCGGGACATATTTCTGATGGCGCTGCTGAAGTTCAAGCTGCTTATTTTTAATCGCCGCCAGTAAATCATCAAGCGCTTCGCCGTATTGCAGTGAACGTAATCCCGGCGTGTTTGGTGAAGAAATATTCACCGCAATATAACCCGCGTACGGATATACCTTTTCCATACAGGTCAGATAATCATCTTTACCCTGCTCGACCGGCGTATCTTTATTCTTGCCGATATTAATCCCCAGGATGCCGCCAAAATGGGATTTTTTGACGTTATTCACCAGATTATCCACACCGTGGTTATTGAAACCCATGCGGTTAATCAGGCCTTCTGCTTCAACGATGCGGAATAAACGTGGCTTATCATTACCCTCCTGTGCGCGCGGCGTCACGGTTCCCACTTCCACAAAACCAAATCCCATTGCGCCGAGTGCATCGATACATTCGCCGTCCTTATCCAGGCCAGCGGCCAGCCCCAGCGGATTCTTGAAGGTTAATCCCATGCAGGTCACCGGTTTGGCCGGAACGGACTGACGAATTAAAAACTCAAGGGGAGTGCCGGAGATGCGGCTTAACTGACGGAAGGTTAACTCGTGGGCGCGTTCTGGATCGAGCTGAAACAGTGCTTTCCTGACAAAAGGATAATACATGGAGACTCCTGGATTCCCGGTGGCTAGACGGGGCGGTATTATCGACTAAGCGCCGGGCAATTGGAAACGATAACCGGCGGATTGGCACAATAATTGTTTCCGCACGCAAACGATTACTTTTTATTTACCTTAATTTTACTTTTATTCCCCCGCGCCCGCTTCATCCCTGCTTTATCCGTTTTCAAACTATTCATAGCCAAAATTGAGATTTCCGGTGCGCGGCGTCCCCCTGTTACGTTTACTTCACTTTGTTAAAGAAAATAATGGTTCTATTACTTTTTGTTATAAGGAAGAGAGATGCGCGTTATAACAATCGCAGGCAGCCCGCGACAACCTTCACGTTCTTCCTCCCTGCTGGCGCTCAGCCATCAGTGGCTGGCAAGCCGCGGCGTCGAGGTTTTCACCTATACGATTCAGGATTTTTCCGCTGACGACCTGCTGTTCGCAAATTTCGCCAGCCCGCAGCTCAAACAGCTGAATGCTGAACTGGCAAGCGCCGATGGATTGATCGTGGCAACTCCGGTCTATAAAGCCTCATTTTCCGGCGCACTGAAAACATTGCTGGATTTACTGCCGGAACGCGCGCTCGACCACAAAGTCGTACTGCCGCTGGCCACCGCCGGTTCGATAGGCCATATGCTCGCGGTAGATTACGCGCTCAAACCGGTGCTGGCGTCACTCAAAGCGCAGGAAGTTTTGCAGGGCGTTTTCGCCGATGACAGCCTGATCACCGATTACCAGAGTTTCCCGGCGAAGCTTGATCCCGCTCTTGAAGAACGTCTGACCGAATCGCTGGAAAACTTCTATCTGGCACTCAGCCGCCGCCGCCCGCTGGCGCCGTCTGTCGCGTCCCTTTCTGCCCAGGCATTACGCGTTTAACTTTAAAAGGAATTAACCATGCCAGCATCCTTCTCTTTATTACGTCACCTGCCAGTTATTGCCGTGCTGCTGACCAGCCTGACGCTGAGCGGTACAGTACTTGCGCAGGAAAAAGATCCCGCGCAGTTACGCATCGCCTACCAGAAAGGATCCGTCGGTCTGGTGCTGGCTAAATCCCATCAGTTACTGGAAAAACGTTTCCCGGACACCAAAATCAGCTGGGTGGAATTTCCTGCCGGCCCGCAGATCCTTGAAGCGCTGAACGTCGGCAGTATTGATCTGGGCGGAACCGGTGATTTGCCACCGCTGTTCGCGCAGGCCGCAGGCGCGGATCTGCTGTATATCGGTTCCGAACCGCCGAAGCCGAAAGCTGAAGCCATTCTGGTCGACAGCAACAGCCCGATTAAAACTGTCGCAGACCTGAAAGGCCATAAAGTTGCTTTCCAGAAAGGCTCCAGTTCGCACAATTTACTGCTTCGTGCGCTGCAGCAGGCCGGGCTGAAATTCACCGATATCCAGCCGGTTTATCTGACGCCCGCTGACGCACGCGCGGCTTTCCAGCAACATGACGTCGATGCCTGGGCTATCTGGGATCCCTACTATTCTGCCGCTCAAGTTCAGGGCGATGTTCGCGTGCTGACCGACGGTTCCACGCTGCACCAGACCGGTTCTTTCTATCTGGCACCGAAAAAATATACCGAAGCGAATCCGCAATTTATCAGCGCCGTTCTGGACGTATTAACGCAGGCGAATGCGCTGACGAAAACCGACCGTGCGCAAAGTATCACACTGCTTTCCCAGTCGATGGGGCTGCCGGATAAAGTCGTGGCGTCTTATCTCGACCACCTGCCGGATATGCCTATCACACCGGTCAGCGCCGAAACCGAAAAACGCCAGCAGCAAACCGCCGATCTGTTCTATGAAAGTCATATTTTGCCAAAACCGGTTGAGATTAAAGATCGCATCTGGAAACCCGAAGTACAGGCTAACTAAACATTCATTGAGCCGCCTACTGAGCGGCACCTGATGACGATTTGAGAGGAACACAACATGAGTCTGAACGTATTCTGGTTCTTACCTACCCACGGCGATGGCCGTTATTTAGGCACTGAAGAAGGCGCGCGCGTGGTCGATCACGGCTATCTTCAGCAGATCGCACAGGCTGCAGACCGCCTGGGTTTTGGCGGTGTATTGCTGCCAACAGGCCGTTCATGTGAAGACTCATGGCTGGTAGCCGCCTCACTGATTTCGGTGACTCAGCGTCTGAAATTTCTGGTGGCGCTACGTCCGGGGATTATTTCTCCGACGCTGGCTGCCCGTCAGGCCGCCACGCTGGACCGGCTTTCCGGCGGTCGTGCGCTGTTTAATCTTGTTACGGGCGGTGATCCCACCGAACTGGCTGCCGAAGGTTTGCACCTCAATCACAAGGAACGCTACGAAGCGTCCGCAGAATTTACCCGCATCTGGCGCCGCGTGCTGGAAGGGGAAACCGTGGATTACGAAGGCAAGCACATTCAGGTGAAAGGCGCGAGCCTGATGCACCCGCCGGTTCAGTACCCTCGCCCGCCGCTGTATTTTGGCGGTTCTTCTGACGAAGCGCAGGATCTGGCCGCTGAGCAGGTTGAACTGTATCTCACCTGGGGTGAACCGCCCGCGCTGGTGAAAGAAAAAATCGAGCAGGTCCGCGCGAAAGCCGCGGCGAAAGGCCGTACGGTTCGTTTCGGTATTCGTCTGCACGTGATTGTTCGCGAAACCAATGAAGAAGCCTGGCGCGCCGCTGACAAGCTGATCGCCAACGTGGATGACGAAACTATTCAGCGCGCGCAGGCCGCATTTGCGAAGACCGATTCCGTCGGTCAGCACCGTATGGCCGCCCTGCACGGCGGCGACCGCAATAAACTCGAAATCTATCCGAACCTGTGGGCAGGCATTGGTCTGGTGCGCACCGGCGCGGGTACGGCGCTGGTCGGAGACGGCCCGACCGTTGCGGCCCGCATGCAGGAATATGCCGATCTGGGCATCGATACCTTTATTTTCTCCGGTTATCCGCATCTGGAAGAAGCGTACCGCGTTAGCGAACTGCTGTTCCCGCATCTGGATCTGGCAAAACCCGAAGACGATCAAACCGTGAAAAATGCCATTTTGCCGCGCGGTGAACTGGTGGCGCACGATTTTGCGAATAAACGCGTCGCCAGCCAGCATTAAGGAGAAAAAGATGACGAGATCTCAACGCTGGCTGAACCGCGCCGCGCCATGGGTCGTTCCGGTTGTCTTGATCGGCGGCTGGCAACTGGCCGTTGAAGGGGGGTGGTTGTCTAACCGCATACTTCCGGCACCGAGCGCTGTGGTTGAAGCGTTTTGGACACTGGCGAAAAGCGGCGACCTCTGGCAGAACCTGAAGATCAGCACTTTCCGTGCGCTGATTGGTTTTGCCATCGGCGGCAGTCTGGGTTTACTGCTCGGCTTTATCACCGGGCTTTCACGCTGGGGCGAACGTCTGCTCGACAGCTCGCTTCAGATGCTGCGTAACATTCCGCATCTGGCGCTGATCCCGCTGGTGATTTTGTGGTTCGGCATCGATGAATCCGCCAAGATTTTCCTCGTGGCGCTGGGCACTCTGTTCCCGATTTATCTCAACACTTACCACGGTATTCGCAACATTGACCGTGGCCTGCTGGAGATGTCGCGCAGCTACGGTTTATCCGGTTTCCCGCTGTTTATTCAGGTGGTTTTACCGGGCGCGCTGCCGTCGATCATGGTCGGCGTTCGTTTTGCGCTGGGCTTTATGTGGCTGACGCTGATCGTCGCGGAAACCATTTCGGCCAACTCAGGCATCGGTTATCTGGCGATGAATGCCCGCGAGTTTTTACAAACTGACGTCGTGGTTGTGGCCATCGTGTTGTACGCCATCCTCGGCAAACTGGCCGATGTCCTGGCCCGCCAGCTGGAAAGTGTCTGGTTACGCTGGCACCCGGCCTATCAGAAAAAACAAGGAGACGCCGCATGAGCGCACCTGCACGTATCGGGCAAGGCACGCCGGTCACCTTATCCGGAATCACAAAAAAATACGGCAACCGCGCCGTACTCAACGACATTAATCTGCGTATTCCACCCGGCCAGTTTGTGGCCGTTGTGGGCCGCAGCGGTTGCGGAAAAAGTACCTTGCTGCGCCTGCTCGCCGGGCTGGAAAAAACCACCCAAGGCGAGCTGCTCAGCGCCAGCGCACCGCTGAGTAAGGTTCGCGAAGATACACGGCTAATGTTTCAGGATGACCGACTTTTGCCCTGGAAAAAAGTGATCGATAACGTCGGCCTGGGCCTGAAAGGTCAGTGGCGTGAAGCCGCGCGGGCTGCGCTGGAAGAAGTCGGGCTGGCCGACCGCGCAGACGAATGGCCTTCGGCGTTATCCGGCGGACAAAAACAACGCGTGGCGCTGGCACGGGCGTTGATCCACCGCCCCCGCCTCCTGTTGCTTGACGAACCGCTGGGCGCGCTCGATGCGCTGACGCGTATTGAAATGCAAAGCCTGATCGAACGTTTATGGCAGCAGCATGATTTCACCGTTTTGCTGGTGACACATGATGTCAGCGAAGCGGTCACGGTCGCGGATCGCGTGATCCTTATCGATCAGGGGCACATTGGCATGGATTTAACCATTGATTTGCCACGCCCGCGTCGCAAAGGATCTGCACGTCTGGCTGAGCTGGAAGCGGAAGTGCTGGAGCGCGTGCTGACGCCACAGCCTGCACAGACAGTGACTCAGGAAGCGAAACGCGCGCAGAGTTAAAGGAAAGTCCCGTCATCTCAACATGCAAAAAGGGCGATGTTTCCATCGCCCTTTTGTCTTTCTGCGTTGCTGCGATTAATTACGCGTCTAACGCTTTGGTGATTTTCTCGAACAAATCACCGGACAGGTTTTCCAGTCCTTTCAGCTGCTCCAGCGCCTTGCGCATCAGCGCCTGACGGCCGGCATCATAACGTTTCAGACGGATTAGCGGCTCAATCATACGCGCGGCAACCTGCGGGTTGCGCGTGTTCAGATCGCTCAGCATTTCGGTCAGGAACTGATAACCGCTGCCATCTGCGGCGTGGAATGCAGAAGGATTAGCCGACGCGAATGCACCAATCAGTGAACGGACGCGGTTCGGGTTGCCCATGCTGAATGAACGGTGGTTGAGCAGTGAACGAACTTTCTGCAACACGTCGGCCGCCGGGCTGGTCGCCTGCTGGATAAACCATTTATCCATGACCAGACCGTCGTGATGCCAGCGCTCGTCATAAGCTGCCAGCAGCGTTTCGCGACAAGGTAATTGCGCGGACACAGCGGCAGCCATTGCGGCCAGCGAATCGGTCATGTTATCGGCCTGTTCAAACTGGTTTTTTACCAGCTGATCTGCCAGATCAACATCCGCAAAAGCCAGATAATGCAGGCAGGTATTGCGCAGTGAACGTTTACCGATATCTTCGTGAACCACACGGTATGACGGCAGACGGTTAGCGTTGTAAACCGCCAGGAACTCATCCGACATTTCGGTTGCCAGACAACGGGTAATCGCGTCATGCACGGCGCTGATCGCTTCAGGATCGATGATATCGAACAGTTCAGCGATTTCGTTTTCTGACGGTAACGTCAGGATTTGCGCCGCCAGCGCCGGATCAATGTGCTCATCCAGCAGTACAGCACGGAAAGCATCGGCCACATGCAACGGCAGCGACAGTGGCTGTTTCTGCTGATGACGTGCGACGTTCAGTTTGATGTAAATCGCCAGCAGGCTCTGCGCGGCGTCCCAGCGGGCAAAATCGTTACGTGCGAATTTCATCAGGAAAGTCAGCTGATGATCGCCCCACTTGTAATCGAGTTTCACTGGCGCAGAGAATTCACGTAATAAAGAAGGCACCGGCGGGTATTCCACATCGTCAAAGATGAAGGTCTGCGCGGCTTCGGTCACATTCAGCACATGGCTGACAGCCTGGCCATTTTGTTTCAGTGCAATCACGTTGCCCTGCGGATCGTAGAGTTCGATATCCAGCGGAATATGCAATGGCAGCTTTTCAGTCTGATCAGGCGTCGGCGGGGTTTTCTGGCTGACGGTCAGGGTGTATTGCTGTTTTTCCACGTCGTAGTCGTCGCGCACGGTCAGCACCGGCGTGCCGGACTGGCTGTACCAGCGGCGGAACAGCGACAGATCAACGTTTGAGGCATCTTCCATCGCCTGCACGAAATCGTCGCAGGTCGCAGCGCTGCCATCGTGGCGCTCGAAATACAGCTGCATACCGGCCTGGAATTTCTCTTCGCCCAGCAAAGTGTGCAGCATGCGGATAACTTCAGAACCCTTCTCATACACAGTCAGCGTATAGAAGTTATTCATTTCGATAACTTTTTCAGGACGAATCGGATGCGCCATCGGGCTGGCATCTTCAGAGAACTGTGCGCCACGCATAACGCGGACGTTATCGATACGGTTGACGGAACGGGAGCCCAGATCAGAACTGAATTCCTGATCGCGGAAAACGGTCAGGCCTTCTTTGAGGCTCAGCTGGAACCAGTCGCGGCAGGTGACGCGGTTACCGGTCCAGTTGTGGAAGTATTCGTGGCCGATCACCGCTTCGATACCGAGGTAATCTTTGTCGGTCGCGGTTTCGGCTTTTGCCAGCACGTATTTGGAGTTAAAGACGTTCAGGCCTTTGTTTTCCATCGCGCCCATGTTGAAGAAATCAACGGCAACGATCATGAAAATGTCGAGATCGTATTCGAGGTTGAAGCGGGTTTCGTCCCATTTCATTGACTGTTTCAGGGATTCCATTGCCCAACCCGCGCGATCCAGATTGCCGCGGTCAACGAACAGCTCCAGCGCCACATCGCGGCCTGAACGGGTTTTGAAAGAATCACGCAGAACGTCAAAATCACCGGCAACCAGCGCAAACAGGTAGCAAGGTTTCGGGAACGGATCCTGCCATTTGATCCAGTGCTTGCCGCCTTCCAGCTCGCCAGAATCGATACGGTTGCCGTTCGACAGCAGGTACGGATAACGGGCTTTGTCCGCCACGATACGGGTGGTAAAACGCGCCAGCACATCAGGGCGATCCAGATAATAGGTGATATGGCGGAAACCTTCCGCTTCACACTGCGTACACAGCGCTTCACCGGACAGGTACAGCCCTTCCAGCGCGGTGTTTTTCGCCGGATGAATTTCGTTAACAATCGCCAGTTCAAATGCTTCTGGAAGGCCAGAGATTTCCAGCGCGCCTTCTTTTAACTGATATTGCGGCCAGTCCAGACCATTAATCTTCAGGCTGATAAGCGCCAGATCTTCCCCGTTGAGCACCAGCGGAGCGCCTTCTGCACCCTGCCGTTTAATCTGGCTGACGGCGGTCACAAGGGTCTTCTGTGCATCAAGCTCGAAATTCAGGTCGATATCCGTGATGGTGTAGTCCGGCGCACGATAGTCGTGGCGAAACTTGGCTTGTGGCAGTTGAGTCATAAAAAACCTTTTGGCGTTTTCATTGTTTAGGGTGATGACGATTTATGGAAGATGAAGCTGGCGCATGTCTCCGGCGATTCACTGTGCAGCCCTTACAGCATCCAATCTTTTTATCTCTAAACTCTAACACAGGCATCAGGAAATCCCAGATTGTTGCCAGTTTGTGAGTGCGTTAGGCCAGAAATTGTTCAAAACGGGATTTCATGAAGTTAAGTAGTGAAGTGATGAGAAAACATGCCTGAAATTCATGCAGTGAATCGGTTGGGTGGTCGGTCGTTTATTATCATGAACAATTGCAGGGGATTAAGCTGATGAAAATAAGCGCAGAAAGCGGTCGAATCATTCTATCCGAACTTCAGATTGATTAAATTTATGTAATCAATTTGTGCTTTTTTTCATCTAAAAAAAACGCTACCTGCCTATATTACCTGCGTTTAAGCACATTTAGGCCTCGACCATTCCCAGACAATTATGATGTGATGGGAGTTCTTTAGCGGGATATTACGGTATACTTCACAGACTTTGCTGTTTTATCCCGAACGTTTTTTTTACGGAACGGTTGTTTGTGTTCAAACACTCAGTTTCTGACGAGGATGCTGTAAGCGCGCTATGACTCCATACGCCTCCCCGATTTTGACTTCGCTGTTAGATACCGATGCCTACAAGCTTCATATGCAGCAAGCGGTTTATCATCGCTATCGCAATATTAACGTCGTGGCCGAATTTCGTTGCCGTGGTGATGAGCTTCTGGGCGAATATGCCAGCGAGATCCGCCAGCAAATCCAGATGATGAGCCAGCTGGCGCTGACCGATGACGAATTCACCTACCTTTCCGGTCTGCCCTTCTTCACGAAGGATTATCTGAACTGGCTGAAAACATTCCGCTACAATCCTGAGCATGTCGCCGTCTCTGATCGCAACGGGCATTTGCACGTGCGTATTGAAGGTCCGTGGCGTGAAGTGATTATGTGGGAAGTCCCGCTGTTGGCAGTAATCAGTGAAGTTGTGCACCGTCAGCGTTCGCCGGATGTTACCGCGCAAATGGCGGTCGATCAGTTGCGTAAGAATCTTGCAAGTTTCAAACAACAGGCTGCTGACATCGATCTCTCTGCTTTCCGCCTGATGGATTTCGGCACGCGCCGCCGGTTCTCCGGTGAAGTTCAGGAAGCCATTGTCACTACGCTGAAAAACGAATTCCCGTATCTGGTCGGTACAAGCAACTACGATTTAGCCCATAAATTGCAGCTGACGCCGGTTGGAACACAGGCGCATGAATGGTTCCAGGCGCATCAGCAAATCAGCCCGGTTCTGGCGAACAGCCAGCGCGCTGCGTTGCAGGCATGGCTTGATGAATACCCGGATCAGCTGGGTATTGCCCTTACTGACTGCATCACCATGGATGCTTTCCTGCGTGACTTCGGAACAAAATTCGCCAACGCGTATCAGGGTTTACGTCATGATTCCGGGGATCCGTTTGAATGGGGTGAAAAAGCGATCGCACATTATCAAGCACTCGGTATCGACCCGATGACCAAAACGCTGGTGTTTTCCGATAATCTGGATTTGGATAAAGCGCTGCATTTATACCGGCACTTTCATCAACGGGTAAATCTGGTCTTTGGTATTGGGACGCGTCTGACCTGTAATATTCCGGACGTCAAACCGCTGAACATTGTCATTAAACTGATTCAGTGTAACGGCAAACCGGTGGCAAAACTTTCTGACAGCCCTGGAAAAACAATCTGCCAGGATAAAGCGTTCGTTAAAGCATTGCGCAAGGCATTCGATCTGCCGCTGGTGAAAAAAGCCTCCTGATGGGCGTTAATACTGTGCCGGAAAATAAACTTCGGCACAGTGATGCATTTTTCCGCATATTTATGCTTCGCGTTCTCTTCCTTTATATACATACGATTTAATTCGCTCGGCTTTCATTCAGTCCGCTAATAATTTTCCCCAATCCATCCTCCTGCCTGAGAATTCTTGGCCGCCGACGACGATTTCTGCTTGTGTCCTGAGAAAGGCTAAGTAACATAGCAAAATCCCTTTTTACAGGGTGTACATTATTTCTTAGCCAACATCTGTATATAAAGAAAGAGAGAAATCTATGAGCGTTGTGCCTGTAGTCGACGTACTGCAAGGCCGTGCTGCGGTTGACAGTGAAGTCACCGTACGCGGTTGGGTACGTACCCGGAGAGATTCTAAAGCGGGTATCTCATTCGTCGCCGTTTATGACGGCTCCTGCTTTAATCCATTACAGGCCGTCGTCAATAATTCTCTGCCCAATTATCAGGAAGACGTTCTGCGCCTGACGACAGGTTGTTCGGTTGAAGTGACGGGTACCGTTGTCGCTTCGCCTGGCGAAGGCCAGAGTTTTGAGCTGCAGGCCACAGCCGTGAAAGTCGTAGGCTGGGTGGACGATCCTGATACTTACCCGATGGCGGCAAAACGCCACAGCATCGAATATTTACGCGAAGTCGCTCACCTGCGTCCGCGGACTAACCTGATTGGCGCGGTTGCCCGTGTGCGCAACACCCTTTCTCAGGCAATTCACCGCTTCTATCACGAAAACGGCTACTTCTGGGTTTCAACCCCGCTGATCACGGCTTCTGATACTGAAGGCGCAGGCGAGATGTTCCGCGTTTCTACGCTGGATCTGCAAAACCTGCCGCGTACTGATAAGGGCGAAGTGGATTTCAGCGAAGACTTCTTTGGTAAAGAATCCTTCCTGACCGTTTCCGGCCAGCTGAACGGCGAAGCCTATGCGTGCGCGCTGTCCAAGGTTTACACCTTCGGCCCGACTTTCCGTGCAGAAAACTCCAACACCAGCCGTCACCTTGCTGAATTCTGGATGGTTGAGCCGGAAGTCGCGTTTGCAACGCTTGATGATGTCGCATCTCTGGCTGAAAACATGCTGAAGTATGTTTTCCAGGCTGTGTTGAACGAACGTTCAGACGATATGGCCTTCTTCGCAGAACGCGTAGACAAAGATGCTGTTGCCCGCCTGGAGCGTTTCGTAACCTCCGATTTCGCGCAGGTAGATTACACCGAAGCAGTAGAAATTCTGATGAATTGCGGCCAGACATTCGAAAATCCGGTCTCCTGGGGCGTGGATCTCTCTTCTGAACACGAGCGCTATCTTGCAGAGCAGCATTTCAAAGCGCCGGTTGTTGTGAAAAATTATCCTAAAGATATCAAGTCTTTCTATATGCGTTTAAACGATGACGGCAAAACGGTTGCTGCCATGGATGTTCTGGCGCCGGGCATCGGCGAGATTATCGGGGGTTCACAACGTGAAGAGCGTCTGGATGTTCTGGACGCCCGTATGGCTGAAATGGGTCTGAAACAAGAAGATTACTGGTGGTATCGCGATCTTCGTCGTTACGGCACCGTGCCACACTCCGGTTTCGGGTTAGGGTTTGAACGTTTAGTAGCTTATGTGACCGGTGTCCAAAACGTGCGCGACGTAATCCCGTTCCCTCGGACACCACGTAATGCAACCTTCTAATTAAATAACGTATTTTTATTTTACAAAATTGCCACAATTCGAAGGCCAGCTTAGCTGGCCTTCGCCATTTTTAAAGATAGATCCCCGTCACAAAGTTCCTTTAAATACACATTTTGAAATACAATTTTTCTCACTGAAACATATTTAGTAATTTAGTAGCATTTTCGCTATGGATTAAGCGAACCTCGGATGGAATAGTGCGTTCAGACACAGGAGACACCAAACTCTCACGAATAGTTCCGTAAAGAATTATTTAGGGCAGTGGCAGGTGTCCATATAAAACCAATGAGGGTAATAATAATGATGAAGCGCAACATTCTTGCAGTAGTAATCCCAGCTCTGTTAGTCGCTGGTGCAGCTAATGCAGCAGAAGTTTATAACAAAGACGGCAACAAGCTGGATCTTTACGGTAAAGTTGATGGTCTGCATTACTTCTCTGATGACAAAGGTAATGATGGTGACCAGACTTACGTTCGTTTCGGCTTTAAAGGCGAAACTCAAATTGCAGACCAACTGACCGGTTACGGCCAGTGGGAATATAACGTCCAGGCTAACCACTCTGAAAGCCAGGGTACTGATGGCAACAAAACCCGTCTGGGCTTTGCTGGTCTGAAATTCGGCGATGCAGGTTCTTTCGACTATGGTCGTAACTACGGCGCAGTCTACGACGTTGAAGCATGGACCGATAACCTGCCAGAATACGGCGGCGACACTTACACCATCACTGACAACTACATGGTTGGCCGTGCAAACGGTGTTGCAACTTACCGTAATACCAATTTCTTCGGTCTGGTTGATGGCCTGAACTTTGCTCTACAATATCAGGGTAAAAACGAGAACGACGGCCGTGATGTTTCTAAACAAAACGGTGACGGTTACGCGATTTCCAGCACCTATGACATCGGCGCAGGCGTCAGCGTGGGTGCGGCTTACGCATCTTCTGACCGTACTGATGCTCAGACTGCAGACGGCAACGGCGACAAAGCTGACGTTTGGACAGTCGGTACCAAATTCGACGCTAACGGCGTTTACCTGGCAGCCATGTATGCTGAAACAAACAACATGACTCCGTTTGGTAACACCTCACTGGGTAACGGCGCAGCTAACGGTACTCGTGATGGCCAACAGCAATTCGCTAACAAAACTCAGAACTTCGAAGTTATTGCACAGTACCAGTTCGACTTCGGTCTGCGCCCATCTGTTGCTTACCTGCAATCTAAAGGCAAGCAGCTGAACAGCTCTTACGGCGACGACCAGGATCTGGTGAAATATGTAGAAGTAGGTACGACTTACTACTTCAACAAAAACATGTCTACCTATGTTGACTACAAAATCAACCTGCTGGATGACAATGACTTTACCAAAGCTAACGGCATCGCAACTGACGATATCGTCGCTCTGGGTCTGGTTTACCAGTTCTAATATTGCTTAACGATGCGCTTTCGGGCGAATCAAAATGGATATTAAGGCAGGGCTTCGGCCCTGCCTTTTGCATTTATGCGTTTGCCGAAAAACCGCTTTGCCACCTCATCTCATAAATTATTTTAATCTCGCACGCCTTCTCACAACTCTGCTTTCTTTTTGCCGCAAACGGTTGGCAAAAAGAGGCTCCGGCGTTACCCTGATGCCCTCTTTCGAAATATCAGGCTATGGAAGTTTCCAACATGTTTGAAAAAATCACTGCAGCACCTGCCGACCCGATTCTGGGTCTTTCCGATCTTTTCCGCGCTGACGACCGCTCAAATAAAATCAATCTGGGGATTGGTGTTTATAAAGATGAAACCGGTAAAACGCCGGTTCTGGCCAGTGTGAAGAAAGCCGAACAATTCCTGTTGGAAAATGAAACGACAAAAACCTATCTGAGCATCGACGGGTTACCTGATTTCGCGCGTTGCACCCAGGAATTGCTGTTTGGCAAAGACAGCGCTGTGATTGCCGACAAACGTGCCCGCACGGCGCAAACTCCGGGCGGTACCGGCGCGTTGCGTATCGCCGCAGATTTTATCGCCACACAAACCAGTGCCAAACGCGTGTGGGTCAGCAACCCAAGCTGGCCGAATCATAAAGGTGTTTTCTCGGCTGCGGGTCTGGACGTTGCGGAATATAATTATTACGACGCCGCCAATCACAGCCTCGACTTTGATGGCATGCTGAAAAGCCTGAGCGAAACACAGGCTGGCGACGTGGTGCTATTTCATGGTTGCTGCCATAACCCGACGGGTATCGATCCGACGGAAGAACAATGGGCTAAACTGGCGGAATTGTCTGTCGCCAAAGGCTGGTTGCCGCTGTTTGATTTTGCCTATCAGGGTTTCGCCAAAGGTCTGGAAGAAGACGCTGCCGGGCTGCGCCTGTTTGTGGCTAATCATAAAGAATTGCTGGTCGCGAGCTCTTACTCGAAGAACTTTGGTTTATACAATGAGCGCGTGGGTGCCTGTACGTTAGTAACGGCCGATGCCGAAACAGCAGACCGCGCATTCAGCCAGATGAAATCGGTTATCCGTGCAAACTACTCCAACCCGCCAGCACACGGCGCAGCCGTTGTTGCCACTATTCTGGGTAATGAAGCACTCCGCACGCTGTGGGAACAGGAGCTAAGCGATATGCGTCAGCGCATCCATCGCATGCGCCAGTTGTTTGTCAGCACGTTGCAGGAAAAAGGCGCGCAGCAGGACTTCAGCTTTATTATTAATCAGAACGGGATGTTCTCTTTCAGCGGCCTGACCAAAGATCAGGTATTGCGTTTGCGTGATGAATTCGGTGTTTACGCGGTGAACTCTGGCCGTATTAACGTAGCCGGTATTACACTCGATAACATGGCTCCGTTGTGTGAAGCCATTGTCGCCGTACTGTAAGAATTCGTATTTCTGAATTCCATTAAAAAGCCCGTCAGATAACGACGGGCTTTTTGTATTCTGGCAGTTAAAAAAATTTACCAGACCGGCATTTCATCCTGCAGGAAGGGGTTGGTTTTACGTTCGTAGCCGAAATCGGACATTTCACCATGACCCGGAATAAAGACGATATCATCACCCAGCGGCAATAATTTTGTTTTGATGGAGTGAATCAGCGCCTGATGATCACCACGCGGGAAATCACTGCGCCCTACTCCGCCTTTAAAGATTACATCACCGGAAACGGCCAGCCGTGTTTTATTATTGATGAAAACAATGTGTCCCGGCGTATGTCCCGGGCAATGCAACACAGAAAGCATCTCTTCACCCACGGTCACGGTGTCCCCTTCTTCCAGCCAGGTATCTGGCGTGAGCGGGTCACAATGGTCAAGACCAAACATCTGGCTTTGTGTCGGTAGCGCATCGAGCAGGAACTGATCTTCTTTTTGTGGCCCGATGACCGGCACCTGATAATGGGCGGCCAGTTCTGCTGCTGCACCGACGTGATCAAGATGGCCGTGAGTCAGCAAAACTTGCGTGACCAGCACACCTTTATCGGAGACTTCGCGGATTATTTTTGCTGCATCACCGCCCGGGTCGACAAGCGCGGCCTGATTTGTTTTTGTACACCAAATCAGTGAGCAATTTTGGCTGAAAGCCGTGACAGTAATAAGATGGAATTTCATAGGGCTCCACAAAATGGCCTGTCCGTTTGGGCAGGCCATTAATGACGCACACTACCAGGTTCGTGCTGGCCCGGTATCAATGTGCACAAAGTTACTTCGTGGATAATATCCTACACCACCCATCCGCATTTTTAATGCTGCTTTGCGGATATTACTCAGTTCAATTCCCTGGATATGGAAATCCATTGCCTGCCCGAGCGTGTGGTAACTGTGTTTTGCCACGCCGCTTCCCGGTTCACGCATGCTGTTATTCGTGGCCAGAGAACGGTACCCGGAAATCAGTTGCACCGGTTTATTCGTTCCACCGAGCATAACCTGCAAACGATAAAGATGATCGAAAAGCGCGGGATCGATGCTTTTTACTTTTTCCGCACGATAGTCCCTGAACAGATGATTCAACCGGGCCAACTCATCCTTGTTATAACGCTTTCCATCAAAAAACTCAGTTTTGAGGGTTTCGCCGGTATTCAGATTATTAACCACTAAAATACGCGGACGAGGTGTGGAAAGAGTGGCGAATGCACGACTCGGAAGCAATGCAATCCCCATAGCGGCACTGCCTAATGCCAGCCATTTACGGCGATGTTTGTCGATTTCATTCATGAACAGTTTACTATCCGGTAAGAGAGTCAAAAATAAGCTCCGTTCGGAACCGTTTTGAACCTTAACCGCCAAATTTCTGCGAGTCAAGGGACCCTGTAAAGCAAAACGAGCGTGCCAGTAGCTCACGCTCGTTGTCAGGCCAAATATTCAGACCCTTATCAGATTAGTTTTACTGCATTTATTGGAGCAAAATTTCTGCCTGAGGCAAAATTTGTGCGCCCGATCGCACAGTCGCATCGTAATTGTAAATATCTGTGCGGAATTGCGGCTTACCGTCGTCAGCTACCCACGCCGTCAGATAGAACAGTTTTACCGGTATATGATGGCGGATCGCCACATACGTCGTATTGCCACCCTGAAGGGCAGAAGAAATTCGGGTATCGTTCCAGCCCGCATCCTGCAAAAGCATATTGGCCAGCTCAGAGGCTTTATTCACCCTCACACACCCCGAGCTCAGCGCACGAATGTCTTTGCTGAACAGATTGTGGTTAGGCGTGTCATGCAAATAGATAGCGTCGGAACTTGGCATATTAAATTTATAGCGGCCAAGAGAATTGCTTGCGCCCGGTGCCTGACGGATGCGATACGGGAAATGACCTGGCGAAACCATCGCCCAGTCAATCATCGCCGGATCAATCACTTCCGCATCATTAGTCCAGCCGGACAAGACCTGATAACCGTGCTGCTGGAAGTACGTCGGATTATTCCTGGCTTTCGGCACGATATCTTCGCGTACCAACGTTGTCGGCACGTTCCACGGTGGATTCACTACGACGTTATTCAGCGCACTGCTCATCAACGGTGTTTTCCGGCTCGGACGCCCCACAATGACCCGCGAAGACAAAACTTCACTGCCGTTGAGATAATACGTGAGCTGGTAGTTTGGAATATTCACCATAATGCCAGTATTCACATTGCCCGGCAGAATACGTAAACGTTGAATATTCAGCGCCAGCAAAGTGGCACGCAGTTGCGGAGATGCATTCAGCCACTGGCGGGTACGTCCGCCAATGATGCCGTCAGCTTCTAACCCCTGCCATTTCTGGAAGCGTTTAACGGCTTCGACCAGATCGGAGGTGTACTGGTTATTCGATACAGCCACCGGCGCAGCAGGTGCAGGCGTTCCACCGGCCTGAACCGTCGGCAATACATCCTGAATCGACGTCGCAGAAGGGCTCACTGCAGGCGTTGCAGATTGGGCTTTATCGGCGGCTTCATCGACGGACAAATCATCATTCGCCGCACTTCCCGGTACATTTGGCGCAATAGTTTCATCGGTCGGCTTCGGCGATTTAGCCTCTTCCGCTGACGCCACCATCATGCCGGTGCGCGTGAGAATTTCGCGCAGCGCAGGCACATCATCGCTGATTTGATCGGGCCGCAAACTGGCGGCACCCGTCATTACAGGCCACGGACGATTGTCCGCCAGCATCAGCCTGAGGGCATCGTGCATTTTGGCGTAATAAGGATGTTGCGGCGTCAGTGTTGACAGATAATGTGCCGTGTCGCCCTGACGGACAGCCAGTTGCCACTGATTAATCACGGTCAGCGGCGGCGTGGTCATTTTGTATGGCACATTGCTGTAAAGCCAGGTGTCGCCATTGGCTTCAACGCTGCTGGTAAATTGTAAATAGCCCAGCATGGCATCAGACAGCACAACATCGCGTGCCATTCCCGTGACCTCAGGATCCGTCAGCCATTTGACCCATTGCGTAAATTGCGGCTGGATACCCGAAATCGCCAGCTCAGCTAATTGCTGCTGGAAGATCTGAATGGATTCCCTGTCTTTCCACATCGGCTGCATATGATTGGCAGCGTAAAGTGAGGACAAAGACGACAAATACAATGGGCGAATCCCGCGCGGTGCCAGTTCTGCCTGCAACTGACTCATGCTCTGAACGCTGGACAGCGTAGTTTTCCCTACCGGCATAGTGGGTACTGCGGCCCAGACAGAAAACCATGGCGACAGACCGCTTGCCAGCAGACAGCTGGCAACTAAAAACCTGAGAGACCTTTGATTCATTAACATTTTCCCTTGCCTCCCGATAAATTGCCCAATTTGATCCCCAAAATTAAGCCAGCAGCTCTTGGATTAAGTATATAAAGAGAATTCTTTTTTTGCGTAGGAACTCAATGCAATAGAGTCCGTATCTCACGTAAAGACTCTAAGCCAGCCGCCAGCCGAAATAAAGACTTCATTGTGTACTTTCCATTCTGCGGCAAAGCATTAGCTCACTATTCAGCCAGGTGTTTGAAAATGTCTTAATTGTTATTTATGACTAAGACATATTCTTAAGAAAGTATCAGAGAAATGAATAAGTAATACTCAGAGAGTAAACGAATATTTAAGAAAAGAAGTATGAAGAAAATAAGGAGTTGCAGACAATAAAAAACGCCCCGGTAAAATACCAGGGCGTAAGGGTTTTCGAAACTGCTCAGGAAGCGTCGGCTTCGCTCGTCACCAATGTCGGAAGTTCCGGAGCAAATCCACGCAATCCTACCACATGCACGTGTTCATTATTACCGAACACTTTACGTACCAGTTTGTAGGTCGTGCCTTTCTCAGGGCTGATATTTTCTGGTGCCGCGATAATAAGCTGCATTTCCAACCGGTCGCAAAGCTCAAACAGCGTAGCGATAGATTTGGCATCCAGACGCGCCGCTTCATCAAGGAACAGCAGACGGCAAGGCGAAATATCTTTACCACGCATACGGCTCGATTCGTCTTCCCAGCTCTGAACCACCATCACCAGAATCGACATACCGGTACCGATCGCTTCACCGGTAGACAACGCGCCACTTTCTGCACGCAGCCAGCCATCAGACCCACGGTTAACTTCCACCTCCATTTCAAGGTAGTTACGGTAATCCAGAAGTTCTTCGCCGATGGTTTGTGGCGTACGCTGCCCCATATCGATTTGTGGATTCAGGCGCTGATACAATTTTGCCAGTGCTTCAGAGAAGGTCAGACGGTTGCTGCTGAACAAGTCCTGATGCTGTTCCTGTTGCTCAGAAAGCACATCCAGTAAACCGGCGTGAGCTTCACGCACATTAACATTCAGACGCACACTTTTGACCTGACCAAACGCCACGGCCTGCAGGCCCTGGTTGAGCTGGCGGATACGGTTTTGCTCGCGCTGAATCGTTTTACGAATAATATTCGCCACACTCTTCGAGCTGATCGCCAGTTGCTGTTCACGCGCCGTCAGTTCTTCAGTCAGGCGCCCCAGCTCGATTTCCATCTGTTCGATGGCTTCAACCGGGTCGTCTGTGCGGATAATATCCTGACGGATACGCTCGCGCAGATGCTGATAAACCGCAATGTAGAACTGAATTTTACGTTCAGGACGTTTGGGATCTTCGGAAAGACGCAGCACATCACGCAGATGTTCGTTGTCAGAGACTGCCAGACGCAGCGCACCGAGCGATTTATCCGACATCGAACGCAGTTCGTCGCCGTCCATATAGGCCAGCTCGCGGCGGTGAAGACGGCGCTCAACGCCATTATCTTTCACCAGACGCATCACGGCGCACCAGCCAGCTTTCGACGTCACCACCTGCTCACGGCTCTGATGGTAATCGCGTTCCAGCTTGCGTAATTTCTTCTGCAAATTGTCCATCTCGGCTTCACAGAAAGTAATCTGTTTTTCGAGCTGGTTGCAGCGCGCACGGTTCGTACTGAGGGCGGTATGCAATTCATCGCGTCGCGTTTTGGCACGCGCTTCCGCGTTCGGATCTGCCTGAACGCCTATATCCTGCAATTCCTGGCTCAGTTCTTTGAGCATGTCGCGTTTGGCATCAAACGAACTTTTCAGGGATGCCAGAACCTGACTGTATTGCGTCAGCTGGGTCTGATGCTGACGCATCTGCTCACGGGCGCGGGTACGTTCCGCTTCCGCATGCTCCAGGCGTTGACGCAGTTTGTCATTCAGGTCACTGTTTTCATTGAGCATACCGGCAGAATCGGTATAGCCAAAGTGAGCGCGACGCTGAACGACTTCGGTCAGGGCAAACGCCTGCTGTTTCGCCAGACGCTGTGCATGCTGAGCCTGTGCATAATCTTCTTTCAGTTGCTCGTGCTGTTCCGGGTCACTTTGTAACACCGAGACCAGCGGTTCGAGTTTGCCCAGAGAAATGCCATGCTGCTGGATGAAACGGGCAGAATCCTGCGCTTCATCCATTTCTTCACGAATTTCTTCCACACGGTCAATCAGCGTTTCGTCGCATAACAAACCAACGCGCGGTTGCAATTTGTTCAGCATCGTGACGGCTTCTTTAGCCTGTTCGTATTGCTGACGTTGCTGCTGATTCTGGCTTTCGTGCGCATTCAGCGCGCGTTCCAGTTCACCACGACGCCCGCTCAGAGTACGGATATCCGCTTCTGGGTCGGCATCAAAAGCAACGGCCAAATGGCTACCGATGAAACGGCTGAACGCCTGATGCGCCCGCTGGATTTTCTGGACGTCAAACGACAGCGTGGCGTAACGCTCGGATAAATTTTCGCGTTCTTTATGCAGTGTTTCCAGGCGATTTTCACGCGCAGCACGACCGAACAGCGGCACCTGTGGGAAGTGGGAATAACGCCACTGACGTTCGCCGGTTTTGACCAGCACTGCGCCCTGCATTTCTTCCACTTCAAAGACGTTATCGTCAAATGACTGCGGATCCCCTTCGATCAGATAGAGGTCTTCCGGACAATCGTCCAGCCCATCGAGCTGATCGCGGATCAGCGACAGATCAGGTACGACGATCGCGTGACGTGACGGGCCATACAACGCGGAGAAATACGGCGCGTCGTCGATGGTGACGTCGTCATAAATCTCGGAAAGCAGTACGCCACCGAAGCGTTCGGCCAGCGCAATCATGCGGGAATCTTCCGCACCACTTGGCTGGCTCAGACGGGTGATCTGGCCTTCGATGCGGCGCTTACGTGCAGCGACTTCATCGCGTTCAACCGTCGTTTCACGTTCGGTTTCCAGCAACTGCTGCATATATTCAGTCACCTGCTGGCTGTTTTCCAACGGTTCCTTACTTTGCTCGCTCAGCTGGCCCAGCGCTTCCTGAGCAGCCAGCCAGACCGGCGCACGGGCAGTCAGTTCACGGATACGCGACTGAACCTGCTCGAGTTCCTGACGCATTTCCATGCGGCGTTCACCGGCCTGTGAAACTACGCCCTGTAACTCTTCAATCTGCACTTCCAGCTCGCGCTGCATTTCGTCCAGATCTTCCGGCTGCACATCCTGGCCGGTGCGTTTGCAGAATTCCTGCAACTGACGTTCAGCGTCCTGCTGCTCACGAAGACGGCCTTCAAGCTCTGACAAACGCATGCGCAGCGGTTCGACGCGCTCCGCCTGATGCTGCTGAGAAGACCAGTCGCGTAACAATTCACGCGCGGTTTGCCAGGCCTGACTGCGGCTGACTTCACCGGCGATTTTCACCACCAGCTGATACGCAGTTTCAAACTGATTGTGCGCCGCTGATGCCACGCTCATTTTTTGTTCCAGCTGGAGCAGGATCTCTGTAGCTTCCTGCTCTTTGCTCTGGAATGTTTCCAGCCATTCTTCGCTGTTTTGGGTGCTCAGATCCGGGATCTGGCACAGGTCGCGCGCACGTTCAATGGCCTGCAACGCCTGCTGGTATTGAATCGCACGGGTTTGCTGAACGTCCAGCGCCTGCTGGTAATCGGCAAGCTGACTTTTCAGCTCATCGACTTCAAGCTCGGCGGCCTCGGCTCGCGCTTCATGTTCAGCATGCAGTTCGCTGGCTTCCGCCACGACTTCATTCTGTTCTTCAAGACGGTACGTCAGCTCTTCGAGATCACCTTCATAACGCTCGATTTTTTCCTGCTGACGCATCGCGGTCTGAACCAGACTGAGATGATCGCTGGCGGCCTGATAATCGGTTTCCAGGTCACTTTGCGAACCGCTCTGCTCCGCCAGTTCACGCGCCATTTCGACATGACGGTATTGCTCGCCGGACAGCTGTTTCCGGCTGGTAAGCAAATCGTTACGCAATACCAGTGCACCATCGAGGTGAATACGACGTTCGTTGGCGTGACGCATATAGTCGGCCGCCACGTAAGATGTCGCTTCAGAAATCAGATGTTTGAACAGGTCACGGTCGGATTGGGTTACGCGAATAGCTTCCAGCGTCATGCGGTTTTCACGCAGTGCAGCTTCCATATCCTGGAAAGCCTTTCGCACACCGCTGTTTTCCGGCAACAGGTAGTCGCGCAGGGAACGTGTGATGGCGCTGGAAATCCCGCCATACAGCGAGGCTTCAATCAGCCGGTAGAATTTGCTGCGGTCAGACGCTGATCGTAAACGTCGCGGAATGACACCCAGGTCGAACATCAGCGCATGGTAATCGGTGATCGAGTTGAACTGCTTAAACTGGACACCTTCCATGGCTTCGACGCGATCTTTCAGCTCCTGCAAAGACAGCACGCGAGCCTGGCGCTCTCCCACCGTTTCCGTCAGCATTTCCGTCGGATTAACCGCGACCGGCAAGCCCTGGATGGTGAACGGTTTAATGTCGACTTTACGGTCACGGCCTGCGACCTGTTGCAGACGTACACCAACCACAATGCGCTGGTGGCGCGAGTTCACGACATCCAGCACCGAGTAACATACGCCCGCACGCAATTTACCGTGCAGACCTTTATCGCGGGAACCTGAGGTTGCGCCTGCTTCCGTGGTATTACGGAAATGCAGCAGCGTCAGATCGGGGATCAGCGCCGTAACAAACGCGGCCATGGTGGTGGATTTACCCGCACCGTTACCGCCTGAAAGCGTAGTGACCAGTGAATCGAGGTCAAAGGTCCGGGCAAAGAACCCATTCCAGTTAACCAGCGTCAGTGAGCGAAATTTACCGCGTTCAATCATTCCTGTTCATCCTCTGCGCTATCAGATCCCTGATGCCCTGCCTGCAATTCGCCCTCTTCGCTTTCATCGTTCAGTGACAACGCACTGTCGACGGGCATCGCTTCGCCGTCGCGGATCATCCGTAACTGTGCTTCACGGGCATCATCGCCGCTGCGAACATCCGCGCCAAAACGGAATACCGCCTCGGTGATACGGAATTTGCTGCTGTCGACACCCATGAAATACACCATGCCCAGACGGCGCAGACGGTTCAAAGACGTACGGACTTTATCCTGTAATTTCTGGCGGTCTAAATCCGAACCGGTTGAGCGCTGATTGACGTATTTCAGCAGCTTGTTTTCATCGGCCAGACTCAGCAGCTCGTCATACAACTCTTGCTGGGTAAAAATCCCTTCGTGCGCTAGGCGTTCCGGGCTGAGATACAGATAGCAGAGAATTTTCCCCACCATCATGTCCAGCTCAGAAAGCACTGAACGGGGGATCAGTGTCGTCGAGCGCGGGCGCAAATAGAAGAAACCTTCCGGTGCCCGGATCAGTTCTACACTGTAGCGGCTGTAAAACAATTCCATTTCTTCCTGATAATCCATCAGGAAAGCGTGGTTATCGAGTTCATCGATGCCAATATGGCGGCCAGAACGCAGCTGGCTGTCGAGAGCAGGAAACACTGAATTTGCCAGTGCCTGCGCCAGCTTAGCTGGCATTATGTGTTCAATATTTGTCGATGACATGGGCCTGCACCTTGGCTCCGTAATCATTGATTGCCTGCCATTCGGCATGCAACCCTGAAAAATCTGCTTCAGCCACACCAAGGCGAACTGCCTGGTCGACCACAATTCGCGCGACATCAAAGTGTCGGGCACGCGGATACTGTTTGAGATATTCGCGCATTACCATGCCCAGATTGAGCGGCGTTTTCTGTTGTTGATAGACCTGTAATGCCTGTTCAATCAATGCCGCAAGCTGTTCGCGGATTTCGTTAAATTCTTCAAATTCCAGATCCGGCGGTAATTCGCCGGTGACTTCTTCGCTGCGTAACGCCAGTTCTTCATCACGCATATCCAGCAAGCGATCCGCATTGGCAAACGTCAGCGTCCAGGGCTGGTCAAAATAGTTTTGAACCGACTGGCGCAGGCGCTGCGCAAATACGCGGTTTTTATCCATGTCGATAGCCGTACGGATAAATTTATGCACGTGGCGGTCATAGCCAATCCACAGGTCAATCGCCTGCTGACCCCAGCTGGTAATGCGGTCGAGTTTGTTCTGTAAATCGAAGACCAGTTTGTCGACGAAGCTCAGGTCCATTTCCACCATCGTGGCATCCTGAATACGCAACAGGTGTGCCTGCAACAGGTCGCCTGCGGCTTCCAGCGTATCCTGTAATTCACGCAGAGTGCCCGAGGTTTCTGACAGGAGGATTTCACAGCTGGAAATGGCGGCACGCCAGTCTTTGTTGAGCAGCCCTGCGATATCATCTTTGACGCCCTGTTGCTGCTCATCCATGATCCGCTGAGTCATGTCGATGCTGTCAAAAATTTCAGCGACGGAATATTTCAGCGGTGCATAAACGTTGCGGTGCCAGTGGAAATCATCGCCACCCTCTTCGGCAGCATCGGCCGCACGCTTAAGTTCCTGTGCAACAATCGACAATTGCATGGACAATCGCAGGGTAGAAAATTCGCGCTGACGGATATAATAATCTGAAATACCGATGGCCAGCGGCGTCAGGCGATAAATGGCATTACCATCCGCCAGTTCGCTGACAAAACGGTTGAGCAGACGCTGACGCACCATATCATTGATGGCATTATTGGCACGCACGGTGATCGTTTCGTTTGTCTGCTCGAAACCTTTACTGACGTGACGAAACGCGTCTACCAGCTCACCTTCACTCATTTCCCCATCGAGGCGCTCGCTGTTTAACGTAGCAATTGCCAGAAGAAAAGCCAGCCGCTCCGTTGGCAGCGAAATTGAGAAATCATTTTTCCGTGCCCAGGCGACCAGTTCGGGTACAGTCTGGGAAAATTCACTCATAATTCGTCCTTCAGAATGGGTTTGTTCGCCATCACATGGATGTAACGTCCCAAACTAACAAAAGGTTCCTGCCGGCAATAACGCTGTTCCAGCGCCAGAAGCTCGTCAAAATCCTGCTTATGTTGTTGTCTGTTTCGCAAATAATCGTGGAATACTCTAACACCGGTTTTGCCGCTTATCTGCATCCCAAGCTCCTCCAGCCACTGATAGACCTGCGCAGGTTCCAGCGGATGATCGGGCAACAGGGAGCTCTTTTTGATTTTTGGCACGCCGGCTTCAACATGACCGAAATTTCCCAGGATCATGTGCCGCATGACCAGACCGTGGATATTGTAAAACATTAGCGAGATTGCGCCACCCGGCACCAGACAATCGGTCAGTGTGGCCAGTGCCTGTTGAGGTTCCGCGAGCCATTCAATGACCGCGTGAAACAATATCAGATCAACCGGCGCTTCCAAATGTTCTGCGATGTGCTGAGCGGGACAATGTACAAATTGCATGTTGTCGCTCACACCTTTTTCAATCGCCGCAGCCTGCGCGCGACGGATCATCTCACCGGAGAGATCGCACAACAAGACCTGATGTCCTAAAGCGGCCAGTTCGCAGGCCATTTGCCCTTCACCACCGCCCGCATCAAGAATACGCAATGGCCGCTGCGGCAAAGTTTTCATCAACTCCTGCAGATCCTGACCCAGCACGGCCTGACGGATACGTCCTTTCGTTGTGCCGTAGATATTGCGCGAAAACTTTTCGGCCATATCGTCAAAATTACGATCCTGCATGAATTGAACCTTGTTCCTGAAAACGTTTTACCGGGTTATCTCTATGCGGCATCGCCGCGTGAGGTGCTATTTTGGCACAGGCTGGCATAGAATAAATCATCCTGACGCTGAATCACGCCCGGATGTCGTTTTTTCACCCAAAAGGACCGGTTTCTGATGCTATTTATCCTAAAAAAAACTGTTGGGGGCCTGTTATTGCCTCTGCCTTTTATCCTGCTGATGATGGCGATCGCGCTGGTGTTGTTGTGGATGACCCGCTGGCAAAAAACTGGAAAAGTGTTTTTTTCACTGAGTTGGCTGCTGTTGCTCCTGCTGAGCCTCCAGCCGGTCGCTGACAATTTACTTGGGCCGGTGGAATCTGGCTATCCGACCTATCAGCCTCAGGCGCATCAGCCGGTAAAATACGTTGTCGTTCTCGGTGGCGGCTATACCTATAACCCGGACTGGGCACCCAGCTCCAACTTGATCAGCAACAGCCTGCCCCGCGTCGCAGAAGGGATCCGAATTTATCGAGCAAATCCGGGATCGAAAATCGTGTTTACAGGCGCGCAGGCCATGACCAATCCGGTGAGCAGTGCAGCAGTAGCGGGGAAAGTGGCGGAGAGTTTAGGTGTTCCGGCAAGCGATATCATTTTGCTCGATAAACCCCGGGATACACAGCAGGAAGCACAGCAGGTGAAAATTCTGGCAGGGGATCAGCCTTTCGTGTTGGTGACCTCCGCCAATCATCTGCCCCGTGCGCTGATTTTCTTCCGGCAGGCAGGATTGAACCCAATTCCGGCTCCGGCCAATCAGCTGGCAATTGATTCCCCGCTTAATCCGTGGGAAAGAGCCCTCCCGCAGGCACTTTTCTTATCTCACAGTGAACGGGCGTGGTACGAAACGCTGGGGCGTCTCTGGCAATGGATGACGTTAGCGTCATCCGAAACAAAGTCCGTCAGTTAAGCCACGGCAACAGTTGCTGTCTCGCATAGTCAAACTGGCGGCGATCGAGCTTACCGGTATGGATAAGGTGCGCGACGGATTCCCACAGTAAATAGAACCAACGACGCTCAAGGAAGATGTCTGAGACGGGCGCTTTTTGCAAATAGCTGAACAGCAGTTGCTCGCTCATACCCTTTTCCCAAAGACGGAATAAATCAAATTCACGCGGCGCCCATAAAACGGTGCCCGGATTAATCATCGCCAGAAGCTGATCGCTGCGCGGGTCTTTCAGCATACTGCGCAGAGAGAGATTACCGTGAACAAGAACCGGCGTGTCATCGAATTCCCGGAACAAGGTCGGGATACTGGCACGGGACCGGAAAAGCACCGTGCGGTCTTCCGCCATGAGTTCCGGCGCCTGTAAATTTGATAAGGTTGACCACAGCACTTCAACCCGTTGCGGATACCAGTTTTCCCAGCGGTTTTCCTGGGTGCTGTCGACTGAACCGACGCAACCATGGCTGTCAATCCGGTGCCAGGCTAGCATCGCCTCAACGATTTGCTCCTGCAAGATTTTCCAGCGTTCTGGCGTGCGGGTTGGCGCTTCCGCTGAGACGCCGCGCAGACGTTCAATCAGCAAAATTTCCTGATAGGGTTTTTGATGCGTTGTGACCATACCGTAAATCGTCGGCACGCGCACCACGCCCTCTCTGGCCAGCATTGAGAGTTTGTAAGCTTCCTGCCCCGCGATGCCTTCGCAGACAAAACTTTTCGCCATCAGCGGCATTGCATAGCCCTGCTCATCATAAAGAGAAAAAAGATGGGCATAGGGTTGCTCACTGACACATTCAAGGCGGGATAAACGCTCGCCCAAAACAATACTTAACTCGGCTTTTAGCTGTTCCATAACGTATTCGCAGTGACGAAAAGATTAACGTTTATGATGAAAGCTTCGGTAAATGAATACCCCGTTTCAGATCAAACAAAAACCGGATAATTGCTTCGGGGGAGAGAGGATATTACGGAAACTGGAAGGAACGTCAGATAAGAATGGACGGAATATGGCGCATTCCGTCCGCTAACAGAGGATCAGGAATGCGAATGGCCCAAAATCTTACGCACGCGTTCCAGATCTTCCGGAGTATCAACCCCTACTGAAGGAATGGCTTTCGCGACATCTACGTGGATTTTCTCACCATACCACAGCACCCGGAGTTGTTCGAGCAACTCAATGTGCTCCAGTTTACTCGGTTTCCACTGAACGTACTGCCGGATAAAACCGGCACGATAAGCATAAATCCCGATATGGCGCAGGAAGACGTCGCCAATCGTGTCTTTAGAAATAGCGAAGCGCTCGCGTTCCCACGGAATGGCCGCGCGGGAGAAATACATGGCGTAGCCGTTGACGTCGCGAACCACTTTTACAGCATTCGGGTTGAAAGCTTCTTCAGCAGATTCAATCGGTACTGCCAGCGTGGCCATACCCGCAACGCTGTTAGCCAGATTCTCAGCAACCTGACGGACAATCACCGGCGGGATCAGCGGCTCATCGCCCTGAACATTAACGATGATTTCATCATCGGCAAACTGACAAATCTGGATAACTTCTGCCAGACGCTCAGTACCAGACTGATGATCCGGGCTGGTCAGGCAAACTTCACCACCGGCTGCTTTCACTGCGGCCACAACTTCCGGATGGTCGGTCGCTACAATCACGCGTTTTGCACCTGATTCCAGTGCACGTTCCATGACGTGCACAACCATCGGTTTACCGTTAATGTCGGCTAAAGGCTTACCGGGCAGGCGGCTAGACCCAAAACGGGCCGGGATAATTGCAATAAAACTCATGGATGTGTCTCATCAACAGAAAGCGGGCGGGCTTCGTTTTCTAATAATACTGGAATGCCGTCCCGAACCGGATAAGCCAGACTGTCGGCTTTACACACTAATTCCTGTGCTTCTTTATTGAAGTACAGTTTCCCGTTACACACAGGGCACGCAACGATTTCAAGTAAACGATGGTCCATTAATTCCTCCCGGAGGCGAATACACCGCTTTTAAGCAGGGTGTCACGCAAAAATGCATTGGAAAACACAATACAACGGCTCCAGAGAATAGCATAACGCCCCCTCTCCGTTAATCCTCGCGTCACCTTCTGTTACGCCTCCAGAAAGTTAAATTAATGTGATTAAAAAATATCACTCATGAAGGATTGCGTAGCAGATTCCGTGGGAGTACAATTTTTTGTGATGTACATCACATTATAAACTTCAGATATGAGCACAAAATGAAAACCATTAACAAAATCATCGCAATGTTCGCTAACTTCAGCAACTAATGCTGAGTCACACCTGCAATCATCGTG
>NZ_JBKEZJ010000008.1:0-277421 GCF_046449555.1 Rahnella selenatireducens | reverse complement strand
GACCTATATCAGGACTGGTCATCCTTTCGACCGCATGAAGCCGCGAAAATTATTGCTGATTTTCTTCCGGTGCTTCTTCCACGTCGTTTTCATCCGCAGAAAGTGCCAGCGGCCAGCCGCCGAGGCGTTTCCAGCGATTCACCAGCTCACAGAACAGTTCTGCCGTGCGTTCAGTATCGTAAAGTGCAGAGTGTGCCTGACTGCTGTCAAACACAATACCGGCGCTGATACAGGCCTTCGCCAGCACGGTTTGCCCGAGCACCAGCCCGCTTAACGCGGCAGTATCAAAGGTGGCAAACGGATGGAAAGGATTGCGTTTTAGCCCGGCGCGTTCGGCCGCGGCCATCAGGAAACTGTGGTCGAAGTTGGCGTTATGCGCCACGATAATCGCCCGGTTGCAGTTCTGCTCTTTCATCCCTTTGCGGATAACTTTGAAAATCTCATGCAGCGCTTCGTATTCGCTAACTGCACCGCGCAAAGGGTTGGTCGGATCGATACCGTTGAAAGCCAAAGCTTCCGGCACCAGCACCGAGCCTTCGAAAGGCTCAACGTGAAAATGCACGGTCTCGTCGCTTTGCAGCCAGCCGTCCTCATCCATTTTCAGCGTGATGGCGGCAATTTCCAGCAGCGCATCAGTTTTGGCATTAAATCCGGCGGTTTCCACATCAATCACCACGGGATAAAAACCACGAAAACGACCTTTCAGGGCGTTAATGTCACTATTCTCGGCCATTAGCTTCTTAATCTTCATCGAATTCAGCGCGCATTATGACAAATTTTGTCACCCGTTGCAGGGGCACGGAGAAATTGGCAATAAAAAAGGGCGCAGATGCGCCCCTGTCAGTGGTTAAGGCCTTTATTGCAAAGGACTAATTTCCCAGACCCTGACCAGCATGTTTGGATTCGATCAGCTCAATTTTGTAGCCGTCAGGATCTTCCACGAACGCGATGATGGTCGAACCGCCTTTAACCGGGCCTGCTTCACGCGTCACTTTACCGCCCGCATTGCGGATATCTTCGCAGGTTTGTGCCACGTTATCCACGCCCAGCGCAATGTGACCATAGGCGGTACCGATGTCGTAGCTGTCAACGCCCCAGTTGTAGGTCAGCTCGATCACGGCGCCTTCACTTTCTTCGGTGTAACCCACGAAAGCCAGTGAATATTTGTACTCTGTATTTTCGCTGGTACGCAGCAGGCGCATGCCTAAAACGTCAGTATAAAAGCTGATTGAACGCGGCAGATCGCCGACGCGAAGCATGGTATGGAGTAAACGCATAATTTCCTCTTTATTTGCAGGATGATGATTATTATTTCAAGCCTAACTGATAGTGACCGTTTTGTCCGTAAAACGGCAATCAGTTGCTGAATGACTGACCAAAAAAAGCGGCAACCGGAGGGCATCGGCTGCCGCAAAGAAGGCGTAAAAATTTATTATTGATTACAGCGTTGGATAATCGGTATAGCCCTGAGCACCGCCGCCGTAGAAGGTTTCAGGTTTTGGTTCATTGAGTGGCGCATGTGATTTCAGGCGCTCGACAAGATCCGGATTGGCGATGTAGCTGCGGCCAAACGCCACGGCATCGATATAACCTTTTTCAATCAGCTCTTCGCCTTTCTCCGCGGTATACGCACCGGCACCGACAATCACGCCCTGATAATGCGCGCGGATCACTTCGCGGAATTCAGTGGTGTAAGGTTTGCCGCCCGCCCAGTCGGGTTCTGAAATGTGCAGATAAGCTAATTTACGTTTGTTCAGTTCATCCAGCAGATAGATTGCTGCTTCTTCCTGATCCTGACCGTTGTCCAGGCCGTTGAACGGACCCATCGGGGAAATACGGATACCGACGCGATCAGCACCGATCGCGTCAATGGCGGCGTCTACCACCTCGAGTGTCAGACGTGTGCGGTTTTCAATGCTGCCGCCGTATTGGTCTTCGCGCAGGTTTGAGGCCGGAGACATGAACTGGTGCAACAGATAACCGTGCGCCGCGTGCAGCTCGATGTAATCGAAACCGGCTTCTGCCGAACAGGCTGCGGCGTGACGGAAATCATTCACGATGTCTGGGATTTCACTCAGCTCCAGCGCGCGCGGTGTCGGGCAATCGACGCGAATGGCGTGGCCTTGTTCATCACGCAGGCTCGTACGCGTATTAGGATTGACCGCTGAGGGCGCTACCGGAGTCTGGTTGTCCGGCTGAACGCTGTTGTGCGAAATGCGGCCGGTGTGCCAAAGCTGTACGGCGATGTGGCCGTTTTTCTGGTGCACGCCGGCAACAATTTTTTTCCAGGCCGCAACCTGTTCCGGCGTATGCAGGCCGGGTGCGCCCGCGTAGCCTTTTGCCTGGAAGGAAACTTGTGTCGCTTCGGTGATGATAAGGCCGGAGCTGTGACGCTGCGCGTAATATTCACCCATCAGCGGCGTCGGGATATCACCCGGTTCAATACTGCGCAGACGGGTCAGTGGCGCCATAAACACGCGGTTTGGCAGAGTGTTTTTACCAACAACAAGAGGGGTGAAAAGCTTAGTCATTTTGAGTAACTCCGAAATTATGGGATTGATCGGTATGACATTATGGAGCGTACTCCCCGCATACGACCGTTTATTTATGGCTCTTTCTATCGTATCCGGGGCGCTTGTGACTACGCGCACGGTGCCTTTTCGAAAAAACTTACCCTGCGTAGTATCACTGTGTGGGCGAGAAATGAAGAAAAAAGAGCCGGCGGGTGCCGGCTGAGGTGAGGGCAAACATCTGTTTTCTTATTGATGTCGGGGAAACAGTAGGGCTGTTTTCAGACAGAATAAACAGCCACGCGTAAGGTAGCAGCGCCGTGTTGCAGATATTTGAAGATTGCGACATCGGGCGATAAATCATCTTGCGGGATGGCGAGAAAACGTCTTGAATAAAAGTTCACCGTTATTTGCGGAGGGCGCGTGGCCCAGCAGCTTGAGTTTTTCGACATCCCCAGTCCATGCCGTGGAATTTGTCAGGCCGATGAACGTGGCTATTGCCGTGGTTGCCTGCGCAGCCGCGAAGAACGTTTTGGCTGGATGAAAATGACCGATACGGAAAAACGCCATGTGCTGCGCTTATGTCAGCAACGTTTAGCGCGCCAGCAACGTGCCGGAAAACAGCCGGACGAACCGCTGCCGGAACAACCCGAACTGTTCTGAATACGTCACGCAGATTGTCAGGGTCGTGATGGCGGTCTGCTTCTTTGCAATTCTTCCGCTTCGCATCAATACAGCGTCACAGACGTTGTGTATTCTGTCGCTTGAAAATACGAAAAACTTAAGGGAATCATAATGGAAGCACGCACTCCGATTTCTACGCAAGGTCCGGTTTTCTCGAAACTGATTTGCGGATATTGGCGTCTGATGGAATGGAATATGACGCCGCAGCAGATTCTGGCGTTTATGGAGCAGCATATCGAGCTGGGTATCACGACCGCCGATCATGCGGATATTTATGGTGATTATCAGTGTGAGTCGGCGTTTGGCGCGGCTCTGCGTCTGAAACCGTCGCTGCGCGAAAAAATGCAGCTGGTGAGCAAATGCGGTATCGCCACCAAAGCAAACCCCGATAACAAGATTGGTCACTACATTACCGATCATAAATACATCGTTGAACGCGCTGAGAAATCACTGAGCAATCTGCACACAGATTCGCTGGATTTACTGCTGATCCACCGTCCTGATCCACTCATGGACGCCGATGAAGTGGCAGAAGCATTCACGCAGCTGCATAAAAGTGGCAAAGTGAAACACTTCGGTGTATCGAACTTCACGCCTGCACAGTTCACTCTTTTGCAGTCGCGTCTGCCGTTTTCTCTGGTCACCAATCAGGTGGAAATCTCTCCGGTTCATCAACCTGTCATTCTCGATGGAACTTTAGATCTTTGTCAGCAGTTGCGTATTAAACCGATGGCATGGTCCTGTCTGGGCGGAGGCCGCTTGTTCTGTGAGGCAGAATTCCAGCCGCTGCGTGATGAACTTCAGACCGTGGCGAACGAAATCGGCGCGGATACCATTGAGCAGGTAGTTTATGCGTGGGTGATGCGTCTGCCATCGCAACCACTGCCCATTATTGGATCGGGTAAAATTGAACGTGTCGCGTCTGCATTGAAATCATTATCCCTTGAGATGACGCGCCAGCAATGGTTCCGCATCCGTAAAGCGGCGCTGGGTTACGACGTTCCGTAACCCGTTTTGAGTCTTAACGGTCAGGTGGATTTTATGGCAGTAAGCGCAGGATCCGCCGGACCGTCATCCGTTGAAATTGCCTGTTGTAGCTGTGACAGTGAGCAATATAAACGCCAGATGACTCCCGCCAGATCGCGCGCCGCCGGTTCAGGATGATGCGCCAGCGATTCACTCATACGCAGTAATTCAGCCAGCGTACCATCCAGATTTGCATGGCTGATGCCACGTTCCGTCATCACGCCTTTCAGACAATGAATACAGACATCACGTACTGCAGAAAGCGGGTCGGATCGCGTTTCCCATTCGCGTAGCTGCCAGACGATGTGACTGCAATTGAGCAGCACCACGCCCCAACGCAGCAGCCAGGTGCGTGAGAGCTGATCTTTACTTTGATTGAGCTGATTCATCCGGTGGTAAATCAGGGATTCAAACTGGAAATGGCTCAGAGTGGGTTTACGGCTGAGCTGGTCCATAAAGTCCCGGCGCAGCGCGCGAATAATGCGGCGGCTTTTACGTTTATCCGAACTTGGGCGTAAAACCTGGAACGCGATCCCCGCCAGCATGACGCCCGCAATTTTGGCGACGCCGTCATTCATAAACGATCCGTAATCGAAGTCCGGCGGGTTTGTAACGGCGAGAAACGAGCCCATAAACACAATCATCTGGCCCCACAATCCGGCGTACCTTTTGTATTGCAGCTTCATCATCTGCATGGTCACCAGCATTGGCAGGAAAAACGCGCAGAACACCCAGAAATTATCGATTTGTACCATCAGGCCGAATTTCAGTAAAAAACAGCCTATGAATAACAGACCGAGCGATTTAATTAACAGCGTGATGCTGCCGATGGGCGATGCGGTGGAGGAATAAAGCACACAACTGACGGCAGTCAACGCCACAGCACCGGCACCGGAATCCCATTGCGTCGTCATCCAGAACGAACATCCGATAACAATACACAGGAACGTCCGCAGGCCGTTATAAGCGGCTTCAACGGTGTCAGTATGCTGAGCGAGATGGCTGATTTTTGGCGGTTGTAGCGTTTCTGCCTCCGCGGCATTGGCATTTTCAACGCGGCGCAGCCAGCGTTCACTGCGCAGATACAGCCAGCAAAAATCACGCAGCCGCTTCCAGAATGCCTGATGGCGAAAATCTGCGGTGTCATGAGGCTTAATGCACTGAAGTATTTTCGACAATTTATATTTATCGGTGTCTGGTTTGCGGAGTTCATCGAGTAAAACGGTTAATACGTCGGCCAGATTTTCCGGCGGATGGGGCCAGTTCAGCAGCATCCGGCGCAGGCTGGAAATGTAGCTGGTCATACGCAGTTGCTGATGGAGCAAATAATTGAGTAGGTTATTCTGACGGCGAAGGCGGTAATGGCTCCAGACAGCCTGAATGCGCAGCAGATTCATGGTCAGAATTTGCCCGATCAATCCTTCATGCGAAGTACGGATCTGCTCATTGATTTCTGACCGCCACAGCAACTGCGCGTGCTCCAGCAACTGTGTGTGCATTTTTCGCAGGGAAGTGAGCAGGGCGTCGCCGTCAGAAGTGCTCGGCAGAACCATCATCATGAAACCGCCGCACAAAATACCGGTGATCACTTCCCCGACGCGTGCCTGAGCGATATCAAAAATCTGCGTTGTGTCGGTCACGTCTACGGTCGAAAACGCGATAATCGCCGCGGTATAACCGGCCAGTGCGAAGGCGTACGAAACGTTATTTTGATAGTGGTTGGAAATATACGTACAGACGCCCAGCCAGGCGGCGATAGAAAACGTAAACAGCCACGGCTCATTCAGACAGTGCCCGGCGATAAAGACGGCGCCGACCGCACCCAACAGGCTGCCAATAATACGCCCGATGCTTTTACTGATAACGCCACCCACGGTGGGGAAACTCACTACCGCCGCGGATGTCAGCGCCCAGTAAGGCTCATCCATCTGGAATTCAAAGGCGATATACAGCGCCAGAATCATGGCGATGGAATTGCGCAATGCGTATCGCCATTGCCCTACGGTCGCTTTGCCCCACGGCGTATTTTTCCACTCGAGCCAGGAAAGGTTCACGGCAGGGCCTTAATTACGGATGGAAATGGTGCAGGTCGTACCCGCCACCAGAACGACATGTTCCGGAACATTTTCCAGCTTAATCCGCACCGGAACGCGCTGTGCAAGGCGAACCCACGGTACGTTAGGTTTCACGTTCATCAGTAAATCCGACGGCGTATCCAGGCTCTGATCATAAATGGCTCGACCAATACTTTCGACGCGCCCCTGAAGCGGAATATTCCCGTTGAATAAAGTGATATCAGCCTGGCTGCCTTCACGAATACTTTTTAGTTTCGTCTCTTCGAAATAGCCGAGTACGTAAAACGAATGAATATCTACCAGCCCCACCAGCGGAGTTCCCGTGGTAGCGTAATTCCCTTTGCGGGTTTGCAGATTGGTTATATAACCGTCAGTCGGTGCGACAATATTGGTTTTACTCAGATTCCATTTTGCCTGTTCCAGAGACGCCTGAGCAGCCTGATATGCAGCCTGCATGGCTTTGGCGCTGATATTTGATTCATCCAGCGATTCGGCAGAAATAACGTTAGTGCCCAGACCGCGACGGCGCGTTGCCTCATGTTCCGCTTTGGCTAAATCGGCTGCGGCTTTTGCCAGCGCCGCCTGCGCATTATCGACAGCGATTCTGAAAGGCACCGGATCCAGGCTGAACAGAGGATCGCCGCTTTTTACGAACTGATTATCATGGACATTGATGTCGATAATCCGTCCGGAAACCTCAGGCGTAATGTCGACAATTTCAGCGCGAACTTTACCGTCACGCGTCCACGGTGATTGCATATAGTAATTCCACATCCACCAGCCCGCACATATAGCGACCGCAAAAACCAGCACCGTAGAGAAATATTTGAGTGTTTTAAATTTCATTTCAGAGGTTCACCATAAGCATCAATGCGGCACAAATAGAAATCACAAAAAGCGATAAATCCATGAGGGTGGGATGCCAGACTTCACCGGAATAAATCCAGTCACGTAGAACCCGATGTATCAGCAGCCAGAATACCAACCCCAGTAAGAATGCTTTGAACATCGGGGGGAAATAAAGTGAGGCACCCAGGACCAGATCCGGGAGAGGGAAGCCTGAGTGAAACATTTGCGCATTCACAATATTAATCTCTGCCAGTGATTGTGTTATAAACAAGTTTACCTTTGGGAGCAGACGACCTGCTTCCGGACGCAATAGTACCTATCATTATATATAGAATTGTAATTTCTCGATTAAAGTTCCAAGAACTAAGCTAAACTCTGGGGAGTTATCTTAGCATGCTAATTATAAGGAGGGGATAATTGGAATCGAATCTGGGGTCAGATCTAGCACGATTAGTTCGTGCCTGGCGTGCGTTGATTGACGATCGGCTAAAGCCATTGGAACTCACGCAAACACATTGGGTAACACTGCACAATATCAATATGTTACCTCCCGAACAGTCTCAAATTCAGCTCGCAAAAGCCATTGGGATTGAACAACCTTCTCTGGTTCGCACGCTGGATCAGCTCGAAGAAAAGAAACTGATCACCCGTCAGACTTGCGCCAGCGATCGCCGTGCTAAACGCATTAAACTGACAGAAGAAGCGGAAGCTATCATCAGCGAGATGGAGTCGGTGATTGATTCCACGCGCAAAGAAATTTTGTCCGGGATGTCATCTGCAGAAATTGAACAACTGGGTGGAATGCTTTCCCGGCTGGAAAAAAATATCGCTTCCCTGCAAAGCAAATCATAAGAATTGGTCGTCTTTTTTAGGTCACACAGCGTAGTATTTGTTCTGCCAAAAGCAGGGCGCATAAAAAACCGAAGCCATTGGCTTCGGTTTTTTTGTTTTGCGGCGAAAGCTATCAGGCGCCAGGAGAGACTGTAATGGTGCTGCCACTGCTCGCCATGCTTACACGCTGACCGACGCTGAATTTGGTCGGGCCTGCTTTCTGAACCACCTGAATTGTGGTGCCATCATCACGACGAATTTGCAGCTCTACACCGTTTGAACGGTTAAGAGAACTTTGCACGCCCTGACCTGCCACGCCACCAGCAACAGCACCTGCGGCGGTTGCCAGGCTACGGCCAGTACCGCCACCGACCGTATTACCCAGGAAACCACCCAGTACCGCACCGCCCAGAGCACCGACGATGTTAGAATCATCTCCGCCCTGAATCTGAACAGCACGCGCAGAAACGATGGTTCCGTAAGTAACTTGTTGAATTTGCTTAGCCTGAGACGCGGAGTAAACATCGCCAGACAGAGAGTTATCGTTAACGCAGCCAGCAAGGGTTGCACCGGCAAGGGCGACGACGAGTAAACGCTTAATCATAAAGAGCTCCTTTTTTATGCTGCTGCACATCTTTCAGAGTAGCGGCAGCAACAGAGAAAAAACAGTACACAGTTCAACATCAGTGTCGAGGGTGTCATACGAAATATTGACTTCACTTTTTCCAGTATACAGGAGAGGGACTCAACTAATAATAAACGCAGGTTTAAGTTTTAGACAGCCATCTGTTAAATCAAAATTCCTGCGCTTTAGGTTGTTATTGGCGATTATTGCAGCACACCTATTTTCAAAAATAAAAAACCGTAACAAGAAAAACACGAAGTCATCACACGGCGTAATAAAAAATTCAGTAACTCATGGCGCTGCTCTCTCAATACCGATTACTCTGTGGCTATTACCTTGTCGGACGTTTTTCCTGAGGAGTTGGGATGTTATCTATGAAGTCAGGTCGCTATATCGGGGTGATGTCCGGCACCAGTCTCGATGGTGTTGATGTTGTGCTTGCCGCCATTGATGAACGCATGGTGGCACAGCAGGCAAGCTATTCGCATCCTATTCCCCTGGCATTAAAAAATGCCATCCTGGGCATGTGTCAGGGGCAGCAGGTCACGCTTGAACAGGTTGGCGAGCTTGATACACAGCTGGGGATTTTATTCGGTGAAGCGGTTTTGGGCTTACTGAAAAGTGCCAACATCCCGGCGGACGAGGTCACGGCGATTGGCTGCCACGGACAGACCGTCTGGCATCAGCCAAAAGGCAAAACCACTTTTTCGATGCAGCTTGGCGACAACAACCGTATTGCGGCCATGACCGGTATTACTACCGTGGGCGATTTCCGTCGCCGTGATATGGCATGGGGCGGGCAGGGTGCGCCGCTGGTTCCGGCATTCCATCAGGCATTACTGTCTGACGCGGCAGAACGCAGAATGATCCTGAACATTGGCGGGATTGCCAATCTCTCTATGCTTTTGCCAGGGCAACCGGTGCGCGGATATGACACCGGGCCGGGTAATATGCTGATGGATGCCTGGGTCTGGCGCCATAAAGCACTGCCGTATGATAAAGATGCGGAATGGGCCGGGCAGGGGCGGGTCAGTTTACGGCTGCTCCAGCAAATGCTCGCGGATCCGTATTTTGCCGAACCAGCGCCGAAAAGTACCGGACGCGAATATTTCAATATGGCGTGGCTGGAAAAACAGCTTGCGCGTTTAAAGGAAGTTGCCGCCGCCGATGTGCAGGCGACGCTGGCAGAACTGACAGCGGTAAGCATCGCCGAACAGGTTCAGTTGGCGGGCGGTTGCGATCGTCTGATGGTGTGCGGCGGTGGCGCACGTAATCCGCTGCTGATGGCGCGACTCTCGGCGATGTTGCCGGGCACAGAGGTTTGTACCACCGATGCCTGCGGTATCAGCGGTGATGACATGGAAGCGCTGGCGTTTGCATGGCTGGCCTTCAGAACGTTATCCGGTCAGCCGGGGAATCTGCCGTCAGTGACCGGGGCCAGTCGCGAAACTGTGCTTGGCGCAATTTACCCGGTGGTTTCAAGCCGCTCCTGATGCGTTCTCGGTTTTATCTCAATGTGCTGCGCCTTCTGGCGTGGTACATAACG
This sequence comes from Rahnella selenatireducens, assembly GCF_046449555.1. Classification (NCBI taxonomy): domain Bacteria; kingdom Pseudomonadati; phylum Pseudomonadota; class Gammaproteobacteria; order Enterobacterales; family Yersiniaceae; genus Rahnella; species Rahnella selenatireducens. Next base: position 267,275 of record NZ_JBKEZJ010000008.1, on the reverse strand, counting down.
GAGGTAAACCAGAACCTACAGGGAGCACCACATGAAAAAGGCGATTATCGCTTCGTTAGCCGGATTAACGCTGGCAGGATGCAGCCAGTTCAGTCATCAGGCTGAAAGCCCGACGGAAGAACTACATTATCAGTGCGGCACATTGCCACTGACCGTCACGCTGGATAAACCGTCACAGCAGGTGGGCATGGTGCTTGATGGCGAGCAGCTGAAACTCAAACAGGTCGAAGCCGCCTCAGGAACCCGTTACAGCGATGGCCGCTATACCTTCTGGTCAAAAGGCAATCAGGCCTTCGTCCAGCGCGGGGATAACGTCATTATCGACGATTGCGTTCAGAAATAGCTTCGCCTTCCGCTTTCCAAAACCCCGCGTCAGGAACATTGAGATCCTGACGCGGGGGGTGCAAAATGCGTTTTACCTTCATCTGAAACGCACCTGAATCCATATGTCTGATAACAAAGAATTTGATATTGCGGACTCGCGCCGTGAATACACGCGTGGCGGGCTGCGCCGTGCTGATTTAACTCCCGAACCACTTCCTTTGTTTGAGCACTGGCTGAAACAGGCTTGTGATGCCCGTCTGGCAGACCCGACGGCGATGGTTGTGGCCACCGTTGACGAACGCGGGCAACCGTTTCAGCGTATCGTTCTGTTAAAGCACTATGACGAAAAAGGACTGGTGTTCTACACCAATCTCGGCAGCCGCAAAGCGCAGCAACTGGCGAACAATTCCCGCATCAGTCTGCTGTTCCCGTGGCATATGCTGGACAGACAAGTCATCGTCCTTGGTCAGGCAGAACGCCTGTCATCGCTGGAAGTCATGAAATACTTCACCAGCCGCCCGAAAGACAGCCAGATCGGCGCCTGGGTTTCGCAGCAGTCGAGCCGTATTTCGGCGCGTGGTGTGCTGGAAAGCAAGTTCCTCGAACTCAAACAAAAATTCAGCAACGGCGAAGTGCCGCTTCCCAGCTTCTGGGGTGGTTTCCGCGTGAAAGTGGATTCGATGGAATTCTGGCAGGGCGGCGAACATCGTCTGCACGACCGGTTTATCTATCAACGCGATGAAGCAGAAACAGAAACTGGCTGGAAAATAGACCGCCTCGCCCCTTAACCACGAAAAAAAACGCGATTCCCTAGCGCTCGGACGACGAGCGCTTTATTCTATGTCGTTCCCCGTAAAGGTGAGAGAAAAGGCACATGCGCGGCATGATGTCAGACATGAATCTGCACACATTCAGTACATAATTTTCAGTACATACAAACGGAGTCTTTGATGGCGAGCAGCAACCTGATTAAACAATTGCAAGAGCGGGGCCTCGTTGCCCAGGTAACGGATGAAGAAGCGTTAGCTGAGCAACTGGCGCAAGGGCCAATTGCACTCTATTGCGGTTTCGATCCTACCGCAGACAGCTTGCATTTGGGTCATCTGGTGCCATTGCTGTGCCTGAAACGCTTCCAGCTGAATGGCCACAAGCCTGTGGCGCTGGTCGGTGGTGCGACCGGCCTTATCGGCGATCCGAGCTTTAAAGCCACTGAACGTAAACTGAATACCAACGAAACGGTCAACGAGTGGGTTGAGAAAATCCGCCAGCAGGTTTCTCCTTTCCTGGATTTCAACTGTGGCGAAAACAGCGCCATTACCGCGAATAACTACGACTGGTTTGGCGGCATGAACGTGCTGACTTTCCTGCGTGATATCGGTAAACACTTCTCCGTTAATCAGATGATCAACAAAGAAGCGGTCAAACAGCGACTGAATCGTGATGACAGCGGCATCTCCTTCACCGAATTCTCATACAACCTGTTGCAGGGTTACGATTTCTCGGAGCTGTATAACCGCCATCAGGTAGTCTTGCAGATTGGTGGTTCCGACCAGTGGGGCAACATTACGTCCGGTATCGATTTAACCCGCCGTATGCACCAGAAACAGGTCTTCGGCCTGACCGTTCCGCTTATCACCAAAGCTGACGGTACCAAATTCGGTAAAACTGAAGGCGGCGCAGTCTGGCTGGATCCGAAGAAAACCAGCCCGTACAAATTCTACCAATTCTGGATCAACACAGCGGACGCCGACGTTTACCGCTTCCTGAAATTCTTCACCTTCATGAGCATCGAAGACATCAATGCGCTGGAAGAAGAAGATAAAAACAGCGGTAAAGCACCGCGTGCGCAATACGTTCTGGCCGAAGAGGTGACCAGCATGGTTCATGGCGCAGAAGGTCTGGCTGCCGCGAAACGTATTACGCAAAGCCTGTTCTCCGGTTCGCTGAGCGAAATGACCGAAGTCGATTTCGGCCAGCTGGCGCAGGACGGTCTGGAGCTGTTCGAAGTCCCGCGCGATACCGACCTGCAACAGGCGCTGGTGATCGCCGGTATGGCGCCGTCTAAAGGTCAGGCGCGAACTATGATTTCGTCAAACGCCGTGTCCGTTAACGGTGAAAAACAGACTGACACCGAGTACAGCTTTACTGACGGTGATCGTCTGTTTGGCCGCTACACCTTGCTGCGTCGCGGTAAAAAGAACTACACCCTGCTGCTCTGGGCATAAGTTTTACGACCGGCACGACGGGGAGCAAAATGCTCCCCGTTTTGACCTGTGATCTCAGCTATTCCGCCATCCACCGATGACGCTGCTATCGGAAATTCCTCATGAAAAGCATTCTTTCTATCCAGTCTCATACTGTTTTTGGACACGCCGGCAACAGCGCGGCTGAGTTCCCGATGCGTCGTATGGGCGCAAACGTTTGGCCGCTGAATACTGTTCAGTTTTCCAACCACACCCAGTACGGACACTGGACAGGCTGCGTGATGCCGGCCAGCCATCTGACCGAAATTGCGCAGGGTATTGCGGAAATCGATCGCCTGAAAGACTGCGACGCCGTGCTGAGCGGTTATATCGGCTCACCGGAGCAAGGGCAAAGCATTCTGGAGATTGTCCGGAAGGTGAAAGCGGCGAATCCCAATGCCTGGTATTTTTGCGATCCGGTCATGGGGCACCCTGAGAAAGGCTGCATCGTGGCGCCGGGCGTGGCGGAATTTCACTGCAATCAGGCGCTGGTGAACTGCGATATCGTTGCGCCAAACCTGCTGGAGCTTGAATTGCTGAGCGGACATGCGGTGGCAAGCGTTGAAGAAGCCGTTGCCACGGCGCGTGAGCTTATCGCGAAAGGCCCGAAAATCGTGTTGGTGAAACATCTGAGCCGTGCGGGATATCACAGCGATCGTTTTGAAATGCTGATGGTGACGGCGGATGAAGCCTGGCATATCGACCGCCCGTTGGTCGATTTCGGCGTGCGTCAGCCCGTTGGCGTGGGCGACCTGACCAGCGGATTATTGCTGGTGAATCTGCTCAAAGGCGAGGCGCTGGATAAAGCGCTCGAGCATGTAACCGCCGCCGTTTATGAAGTGATGCTGACCACTCATGCGATGGGCGAGTACGAGCTGCAAATCGTTGCAGCGCAGGACAAAATGGTTAAACCGGAACATCATTTCCCTGCGGTAAAACTGTAATTCCTGCAAGAATCGCCACGCACAAAAAATTGCGTAACGTTTCAATAAAAATGCCCCGGACTGATTATTCAGCCGGGGCATTTTTTTAACTCAGGAAATGCTTATTTCAGGCCTTCAGCCTTCATGGCTGCGTCAACAGCCGGACGTGCAGCAACACGCTCCAGATACGCGTTCAGCTCGGTCAGTGCCGTGAAATCAAACTTCAGCGCTTTTGCCCAGCCCATCACGGTGAACAGATACGCATCAGCTACGCTGAAACGTGTGCCCAGCAGGAATGCGTGACCTTTCAGGGATTCATTCACGTACGCAAATTTCTTGCTCAACGCTTCGCGGGTCAGTGCTTTAAATTCGTCAGGCGTTTTCGGATTGAACAGCGGAGAGAAACCTTTGTGGAGTTCGGTCGCAATGTAGTTCAGCCATTCCAGCGCGTGATAACGGGCCAGCGTACCTTGTTCCGGCATCAGCTGGCGGTCGGGTTTCTGGTCAGCCAGATACTGAACAATCGCAACGCCTTCGGTCAGAATACTGCCGTCACTGAGCAGCAGCGTCGGGATTTGCCCTTTCGGGTTCACTGCCAGGAAGTCATCACCGGTTTCTGTCTTCTTGGTCGCCAGATCGACTTTCTCAATACTGAAATCCAGACCCGCTTCACGCAGGACGATATGTGGAGAAAGGGAACAGGCACCGGGTTTGTAATACAGTTTCATAAACACTCCATTGGATGAGCTACCAGTCTGCTTCCGCGAAACATTTCGGCTTCGGGAAACAGCTGCACGGCGATATAAGGTCTGCTTCTATCCTAGAACCGGCGGGAGTAAAAGTCAGTGATTTAATTGTGACGGGGCGTTCAATTGTTCACTTTATAATGCAGGGGATGACGGATGTTTTGCCCGTCATCCGGTGAAATCAGCGGGAACGCTGGTTCAGGAAATCGCGTACAGCCGTTTCGACATTTTCCGGGGCAGGCAGCATTGGTGAACGCAGCTCATTCTCCATCAGCCCGTCGAGTGAAAGGGCGTATTTAATCGCCGCCGGATTCGGGGCGGAGAACATCAGGCGGATCATCGGCAGAAGGCCAAAGAATGTTTTTCTGGCGGCAATAAGATCCCCCTCTCTGAACTGCTTAATCAGCGCCACAAACTCTTCCGGGAAGATATGCGATGAGGCCGCAATCGCGCCTGCGCCACCGAGACTCAGCGTCGAGAAAATCTGCACATCTTCACCACACAGAACGTCCAGTTCACCGTCTGCAATCAGTGAAAGCGTCAGATCGATGCTGCCGCCGCAATCTTTCACCGCGGTAATCTGCGGGTGTTTAGCCAGCTGGCGGAGTGTGTCCAGTTCCATGTGTACACCGGTGCGATAAGGGATGTTGTACACCACAACCGGAACCGTTGAGTGGTTGGCAATCTCGGTAAACCAGGTGACCAGTGCGGCCTGAGAGGGGCGAATATAGTAAGGTGCGGGGATAAGCAGACCGGCGACAGGGCGCGCTGAAATGGCGTCCTGCATGGCGCGAATCGCTGGCATATGCGTGCCGGAAAGCCCCATAATCACTTGCTGACCGGGTACGATTTCCAGTACGGCGTCCAGCACCTGAAGTTGTTCTTCTTTGGTGAGCATCGGCGCTTCGCCGGTAGTACCACAGACGACAACGCCGTCCACACCCCGTTTGAGGAGCCGGGTGCACAAAGACTTGAGTGCAGTAAAGTCGATCTCACCCTGATGGAAAGGCGTGACCAGTGGGACCCAGATACCTGAAAACGATGACATGTTGTAATTCCTTAAACGGCGTGTTTTATCAGCCTCGGATCATGTCAGTAAAACAGGGACGAGCGCCAATTGAATGAATTAATAAGGTGTTTTGAGTTATCTATGGTGCTTATGGTTGCGGGTTTTATGTACCGGCCAACATATCCATTTCATTACTCAACAAACTGTTTAACACCTCGACCGTTACGGGGCGCGAAAAAAGATAGCCCTGGAGATGCGAGCAACCTGCTGAAACCAGGAAAGATTTTTGCAGTTGATTTTCTACGCCTTCCGCAATCACGTTGAGATGCATTTTATTGCCGAGCTGAGAAACCGCTGTGACGATGGCGGCGGTATCGTTCACTTCTGTGACGTACTGCACAAACGAACGGTCGATTTTCACGCTGTCCACCGAGATATCTTTCAGTAAACTCAGGCTGGAATAGCCGGTGCCGAAATCATCCAGAGAGATTTTAACGCCCAGTTTGCGGAGTTTTGCCAGCTGACTGAGGCTGTTGGCATTGGCGTTCATGACTGACGTTTCGGTCAGTTCCAGCTCAAGCCGCGAAGGCGGGAAATCCTCTACTTCCAGCACGGCCAGAAAACGCGGCCCGAAATCCGGCTCACCGAGCTGCACGGCAGAAACGTTAATCGCCAGATTGAGCTGCTCAAAGTTTTTGATATCCCGGCAAGCCTGTCGCAGGACGATTTCACCCAACTGAATCACCAGCCCGGTTTCTTCTGCAAGCGCAATAAACTGCACCGGTGAAACCTGCCCGAGCACGCTGTGGTTCCAACGGGCGAGGGCTTCAACGCATACCACTTTTTCGTCGCAGCTGCGCAAAATAGGCTGATAAACGCAGGACAAATCCCCGTCTTTTGCCAGCGATTCGGCCAGCGCTTTCACCATAATGCGTTTACTCACGCTGCTGGCATCAAGCAGTTCAGAATAGAACGAGAACATATTTTTGCCGCGCTGTTTGGCTTCCAGCAAGGCGGTATTGCCCCGGCGCATGATTTCGCCAGCGGTAATATTCTCGGCACCGAACATCACGATACCGAAAGAAATGGTAATCATCGGATTCGCGCGCGTCAGCGTAAACGGCTGGCGCATCATCACCAGAATTTCGAGCGCCAGATTGTTGGCGATTTCACTGGTCGGACTGTTACGCAAAATGATGGAGAATTCGTCGCCGCCAATGCGGGAAACCGTACCATTATTGCCGAGTTCGTTACGCAAACGCTGGCCAAACTCGCATAAAATGGCGTCGCCAGCCTGGTAGCCATAGGTATCGTTGATGTAGTTAAAGTCGTTCAGATTCAGCAGGAAAAGGGCATACGGCTCCGGCCGGTACATGCGCTGCGCTGCGATCTGGCTCAGCTCTTCACTTAATGCGGTCCGGTTCGGCAGGCCTGTCAAGACATCGTGCCGCGCGAGGTAACGGATTTGGGCTTCTGAACTGCGCAGCAGAGAAATATCCATGATAGACGTCAGAATAAAATAGCGCGTCTCCAGCGTCACCCGAGACTTACGAACCAGAACGTTTCGGCGTTTACCTGAAGGATCCACCAGCGTTTCTTCATTCACCGTTTTTTCGCCGGTGGCCAGGACTTCATCATCACGCTCACGCTGACGGGCGGCCTGTTCTGGATCAGTAAAAAACGAGACATCCTGGCCAATCAGTTCTTCACGCGTGCGGCCATAGAACTCGCTGGCTTTTTGATTCAGAAATACAAGTTTGCGTTCGTCGTCTTTAAGTACCGTCGCTTCGGGAAGAGCATCAAGAACTGCCTGGCATATCGCAATATCAGTAAGCATGAGTTAACTACCCCGAGCAGGAAATGAGTGTGTCCTGACGCCATTTTTAGCCAGTAAACTCATCAGGTTGTTTTTGCAATTATTACTCACAATTGGATGAGATTATTACCGTTGTTATTAAATTTGAAAATTCAATTGGTTATCATGCCCTAAGTAATGTATTCGATATAATGTTCGGGTGAATAACGATCAAATCAGTTCGATCCGGTTCTTACCCGCAGATTTAGTCCAATACAAAGCATGATCTGCCTGGATCAATAAGTGGGAAATCGTGTCCTGATTAGATTTTTCAGAAGAAGGGTACAGGCAGCGTTTAGAAACGGTGTCAGCATAATCATCCGGGAAAGACTTTGATAAACAATGGAAGTCATAAATTATATGAGTTGTTATTTGCGGGTATGCCAAATGTTATTTTGGCTGATGATTGCGCCCGAACAAAACACGTTCGCGAAAATTAGGAATTTCTTTATGAAACGAATGAAGGAAGGGCAGAGATAGCCGAAAAAAATGGCTCAGAGGCGATTTTTTGTACCGAATTTTTCATCCCACTCACGGCGATAGCTGCGGGATTGTTTTCTGCCTTTCAGCCATAAATAGGTACAGACCACGCAAACACCCGCCGAGAAGACGATATTACGCATATCCTGATCGTAGAAAATGACCAGTACACAATCAAGAGCCGCCACGATAGCGAACCATTTATGCATATGCGCATGCCGGCGGGTTTCCGCATTCAGGCGTTTTAGCTGACGTCCTTCATCCAGGACTTTTCTTTTATCCATTGCGATTTCCTGGTGGGTTGCGTGAAAAATGGGGTGGGTATCTTTTAAACAATAGCAAATCACAAAAGTGAAAGGCTTCAATGCGATATTAACCGATTCAAAATTTATTATCGCGGACTAAACGCGTTATCAATTCATCGAATAAGCCGCTTATTGACTGATTTCACGGCATTTTAGACAATCTGAGCAAGCGTTGAAAATGGCCATTTTCGGTGGAGAAGTATGATCAATTGTTGTTAAGCATTGATTTCTCAGTATGACGTAGATTATCGTTTAAGAATAATCTTAATTTCCGGTGAGATAATGAGCGATTCATCTTCAAGAAAGATCGTTGACGGCGCCAACATTTATCAGGACTTCGAAACCCGCTTTTACGAATGGGAAGACGGCATGTCCAGCGCCGGTTTTAAACTGGAATTGCCCGACCGTCACCGGGAAGAATTTGACTGGGGCGTCACGGGCTATAATTTTGGCCGCGTTATCGGCGGCGTGCTGACGGTCAGTGAACACGATATTAGCCGGCAATATGGCAACCTGTTTTCGATGCCTGATCATATTGTGATTTTTATCATGATCGTCGGCGGAATGGCCTGCCAGTGTTATGGGGAGGATTTCGTGCTCAGTCAGGGCGATATCCTGATCCAGGACATGTCGCAGCCGATTAAAATTCATGTTTATCCCGGTGACCGCAAGCCGCGTCTGGGCTCCTATCAATACATTATTATGCCCAAGCACAGCCTGAATTTTAATGTTGATATCGCCTCGCTGCATGGCAAACGTATTCCGGCAGCCTCGCCCGTGAACATCATTTTACGCAACCATTTTGCCACGATGGTGCAGGTCTTTGACCAGATGACCGAGCAGGAAGTTCTCAGTACCGGCGAAGGTGCTGCCTCGGTGTTTTTACAAACACTCCATCTCGTGGCGGGCAAAAAAGTCGAGCATCCGTTCGAGCAAAGTGCGCGCCTGGAAAGGATTTGTCTGTACGTTGAGAAACATCTTAGTAATCCGATCAGCATCGACATTCTTTGCAAAAACTTCGCGATCTCGCGTTCCGGATTGTACCGGTTGTTTGAGCCTATGGGAGGGATTGCGCAATTTATCCGCAGCCGTCGACTTTTGCTGGCAAAACGGTTATTGCGGACGTCTTCGATGTCCGACCAAAGCCTGGCGGCCATTGCCCGTCATTGCGGGCTTGAGCTGAGCGCGCTGCGCCGATATTTCCATGAGTTTTATGGCACCACGCCTTCGGAAATGCGGGAGAAATACCGCCGGGATGCAGAACGATCCGGCCAGGCTGATGCCACGCATGTGAATTGGGTCAGCTCGCTTTAATGATTGATTTGTCAAAGCTTGTACCATTTTTGTTAAATTTATGCGCGTTTCGTGATCTGTCACTATTCTGAATTTTGCCTTTGCAGGGCGGAATCAGGGCCGTTTTTGCGGTTAAACACAGTAGACTCGGTGGAATATTCACCAGTAATCATTGAGAGTGCACTATGTTAGTCCCTCAACAGGCAGTTGATGAACAAGCTCGTCTTGCCATACTGGCTTCTCTGGGCATAGTAGATTCCCCCAGAATTGAGGAAATCGATCGAATAACCCGGATGGCTGCCCGTCAGTTTCAGGCAAAGGCGGTCGTTGTTTCACTGATTGACGCTGACCGGCAGTGGTTTTTGTCCCATACCGGCGTTGATATCAACCAGTCTCCCCGCGATACCTCGTTCTGCGGTCACACGATCCTTCAGCCAGACCCGTTAATTGTTATGGATGCCCGGCTCGATTTGCGGTTTCACGATAATCCGCTGGTTTCCGGCGAACCTCATGTTGTTTTCTACGCAGGCTGCCCGCTGTACTCCAAAGAGGGCGTTGCGCTCGGCGCGCTGTGCCTGATTGATGACCGCACACGTGGGTGGAGCGAAGAGGATCAGCAGACGCTGCTGGACATGACCGCGCTGGTGCAAAGCTATATTTTCCACCTGGAAAACCGTCAGTACACCGCGCGGGTCGAAGACAACCTCGCCAAAAGCGAAGCCTTATTTGAACAGACATTCGCCCACGCGGCAGTCGGTTTCTCTCTGGTCGGGCTCGACTGGCGCTGGTTACGTATCAATCCGCAGGTTTGCAACATGCTCGGTTACGCCGAATACCAGCTGCGCACCTGCTTACTCCAAGATGTGACCCATCCGGACGATCTCTACGCTGAGAACATTCTCGTACCACGCCTGCTGTCGGGTGAAATAAACAGTTTCAGCGTTGAAAAACTGTTGCAGCGCGCAGACGGCGGTACGCTTTGGGTGACGCTGACGGCGTCTCTGGTGCGTAATGCGACCGGTGACGCCCATCACTATATTGTGGTCATCAGCGATATCACTGAGCGTAAACATATCGAACAGGCGCTTTATTCCTTACAGGAAGATCTGGAACGTCGCGTTGCAGCGCGCACGCACGAGCTTCAGATGGCGATGGACCAGCTCCATCAGGAAATAGCGCAGCGTCTGACCCGTGAACGCGAGCTGACCGAAAGCAAAAATCGTCTCAGGGCCATCACCGACAACATTCCTGCCCTGATTTGCCATGTTGATGCTAATGAACAATATACGTTTGTGAATCACTTCCACGCGAACTGGTACGGCGTGGAAGAAAATAAAGTGAACGGGCAGCAGGTCAGGGATGTGGTGGGGTACGAGAGTTACGAAAAAATTCAGCCCTATATCCGGCAGGTTTTGCAGGGCATGACGGTCAGCTACGAAATTGAATTATCCGATGATTCGCGTTACGGCAAGGGCGGCGTTCTGCACACCACACTGATCCCCTGTGACGATGTGCGTAACGGATACTACGGTCTTTCTACTGATATCAGCGAAATCAAAGAACTTCAGGCGCAGCTTGAGTTCGAGGCCAATCACGATTCACTGACCGGATTACCTAACCGGCGTGCGTTCCAGCAGTCACTGATTTATGCCGCAAAACAACAAGAAAAAGCAGATAAAGACATCGCATTGCTCTTTTTAGATATTGATAATTTTAAAGCTTACAACGACACCTACGGGCACGAATTTGGCGATTTGATCCTGAAGTTTTTCGGTCATACCTTACGCGATAATCTGCGTTCACAGGATATTGTGGCGCGGCTGGCAGGAGATGAATTCACGATTTTACTCGGACATCTGGTGAACACCGAAAATGATGTCAGCCGCATTTGTATCAGCCTGATGAACGCCCTGCACTCCATCGAACGCGTGGCCGGCGTGCCGGTGGCGTTGTCGGCGAGTATCGGTGTGGCGATCGGGCGCGCGCGTCAGCCTTTGTTACCGGACACGCTGATGGCCAGAGCCGATGCGGCCATGTATCGGGCGAAGCAGAGCGGGAAGGGGCGCTATTATCTTGGATGAGGTAGTGAAAAATTTTTAGAGAGAACAATTAAAAATGAACTCATCTGAGATGAGAATTCATTAGTCAAATGCATGCCTCTCAAGGTTTAATAATTATTTTGATGCTTTTTTCCGTATAACACACGGCGTTATCGGGAATATCTTTGTTGATAAAAGACATTGCGCCAATGGTGGTGTTATGACCAATCGTAATGCCATTTCCGATAATGCAGCAATTAGCACCGATATCGACATTGTCACCAATCATTATTTGTCTTGTCCCTTCATCAACTTTAATGCCGATAGTAGTATTTTGCCGAATCCGAACATTTTTCCCAATAATACAGTGGGGATTAATCACGATGCCGGTGAGGTGTGGAAGCCTGATCCCTTCTCCAACCTGCGCACCTAGCATGATCTCTATGCCATACTTTCTGATTAGCGAATAATTAATCTTACGGGCACGAGATTTACAAAAATGGCTTTCAGTAGCATACAAATAACTCGCAATACGCCACCAGAAAATGTACCGATGTTGAGGTTGTTTAATACATCTGAGTATTATCCGCCGCCAGGAAAATTCTCTTTTGTTTTTAAGAATATCTGCAGCTAAGTAGCAGGTTAATTGCTTATAGTGACTGTGCTTTACGCTCATCAGAATTGTGTTTTTTTGTTAGGGTGCATTACACAATCCTAACACAATCATGATGTTTGCTAAATTTCTTGCAAAAAAAAAACGCCTCCCGAGGGAAGCGTTCATCACTGAAAAACGTTCTGTAATTACTGAGCAGAAGCCAGTTCAGGTTGTTTTTCGTCCGTTTCGCGGTCAAGTGTCATGCGGTGCAGTTTAGATGCGGTAACCAACATCAGTACGGCAATCACGCCGGTCGCGATACCAATTTGCAGAAACACGTGGCTGTAGATTGCCAGTGAAGCATGCGCATCATCGATATCAGCAGGAACTGCGGTCAGGTTCGCCACATAACCTGCGATAATCGCAGCCGCGGCGGTTGTCAGGAACCATGCGCCCATGATGAAGCCCATCAAACGTTGTGGAACCAGCTGCGCCACCATCGCCAGACCCAGACCGGAAATCATCAGTTCACCGATACTCTGCAATGCATAGCTCAGAACCAGCCAGTTAACAGACACAATCCCGTGTTCGTTGGCGAGGCTTGCACCCCACGGCAGCACCAGGAACGCACCTGAACACAGCACCATCCCGATCGCAAATTTATGCGGCATTGGCATGCGGTCGCCCACTTTAGTGTAAACAGCGGCCAGAATCGGGCTGGCAACCATGATCCAGAACGGGTTCAGTGCCTGGAACTGCTCAGGCTGGAAGCTGATACCCAGCAGATCGTGACCTACGTTGTGGATTGCGAAGAAGTTGAGAGACGTTGGCATCTGGCTGTACAGCACGAAGAACACCACCGCTTCCATCATCAGCAGGAACGCAACAATCATCTTACGGCGTGCAATGCCTTGCATGGCGAAAGTTTCTTTCGCAAACACAATGATGATGCCGACAGAAACCACACCCAGAACCATACGTGCGATGGTTTGGTTATGCAGTAACCAGCTGGAAACAAACACCAACGCCACGACGCCAACCAGCACCATCAGTAATTTTTGGAACTGAAGTGGCGCGAAGTCTGGTTTTGAACCCTGACGTTTCACCCATTTACGGCAGAACAGGAAGTTCACGATAGTGATCAACATACCCACGACGCTCAGGGAGAACGCGACGCTCCAGCCATACTTCGCGGCCAGCCAAGGCGTGGCGAGCATAGAGAAGAATGAACCGATGTTGACCGACATATAATACATGGTGAATGCGCCATCAAGACGCGGGTCATCTTTTTCGTAGCAGGTAGAAAGCAATGAGGATGGGTTTGCTTTAAACAGGCCACTGCCGACGGCGATAGTCGCCATACCCAGATAAACCCAGAAGATTTCGTGGCCGGAATAGGCAACGAATGAATAACCCAGCGCCAGCACGATCGCACCCAGCACGATCACGCGTTTTGAACCCAGCACTTTATCGCCCAGCCAGCCGCCGATAGCCACGAAGCCATACACAAGCGCACTGAATGAGGAGAAGAGGGTAATGGAGTCAGCTTCACTCAGGCCAAGCATTTTGACCAGGTAAACCGCCATGATCCCTTGCAGGCCGTAGTAACCGAAACGCTCCCACAATTCGATGGAGAAAATCAGATAAAACGCTTTTGGCTGTTTGAATGCGTTCAGACTCACGCTTTCATTATTTGGTGTTTTGTTTGCAGTTGACACTCGTACCTCTGTTTATTCCTTTCGCCCGTGAATGGCGAAAACGCATAAGTGGCGCGAAATAAGCACCCTTTGCATTGTTATAAGATGGGATGACGGCAAGTAATGTTCACTATCTTCGTAAATGAGGCAAGGAGTTTGAAATGTATCGTTACATTTAACTTATCCGTCCTGATTAAACTATGTTCGAAATGTTATGCAGAATTAACGTTTATGTTTTCTAAATAGGCAATGTGAATATGTTGTATGAATAATAATCCGGAAGGCTATCTAGTTTTTGTTTTTCCTGAAAAGTCTTAAGTGGGCTTTTCGGCTGGAAAAATATGAATACGCAGTGAATACCCCTGGCTTGTGGTGATGTTTGTGGGGTTTTATGAATAAAATTGTGGCGGATGAAGTTCTAACCAGAGCAGCAAATAACCTGATGTGATTTGTCTCTCGTTTTAACACTAAATTTCCGATTGAAAATAAGATTAGTACGACTTATGACGGTTAGGCGGCGCAGGTATTTACATTTGATGGATTCGGCAGGCGAATGTCCTGCCGAAAAGAAGGGGTAAAGAATGAATGAAAAACGAGTCTGGTTTACCTGCTGAGCGTATCGCCTAACGTCTGAATAAGACGATTTGACCAGCTGAACAGGGCTGCGGTCAGCAGGATATCCAGAGATTGCGCTGCGCTGTAACCTGCGTCAGATAAACCGTGCAGGCGGCGTGCATCAAAACGTTCAGGTGTTCGTGTTAACGTAATCACGGCTTCCAGCAATGCGGCTTCTTTGGCATCAGCCTGTTTTTGCGAGACATAATCGACGGCGTCATCACGATGACTTTCTTTAAACAACTCACCGATCAACGTTTCATTTCCGCCTGCTTCCAGATAAAGGCGTCCGTGGATCCCTGCACAATACAAACAGCCGTTTAACTGTGATGTCGTTACTGCCGATAATTCACGCCATGCGGCTTTAGGGCGTTCCCCGGCCTGCATAATATTGTTGAACACGGCCGAAAATTCGCTAAGTGCATCCGCGTCATGCACCAGCAGGGTATAGAAAGAAGAAGAACGGGCATCCGGTGCGATCAAATCCAGCACATCCTGCTGGTGACGACTGGCGGTTTGCGGCACCACTTCCGGCAAGCGTGACGTCCATTGCAGCATCGCCAGTGAGAATCCTTTTTGCTCGCAGCCTTCCGGCGACGGGAATCCTGGTAACACAGCCGCAGCACGGCCACGAAGACCGTTCAGAACGGCCAGCACGCGCGCCTGATAACAGACAAAACCAATGAGTTGCGTGAACGTGACAATATCGCGCGTGCTCAGCCCCACGTCGTATAGCTGACTGAGCATCGGTGCGGTAATTAACGTGGGTTGCGTGGCGAGCAGGCGGGCGAACTGGGTAATGTGGGTCTGGCGGATGTTACTTTCACGAGAGGCATCGGGGCTGGAAAGGGGGGCGAGGCGGGCAGCGTAATGGCTACAAAGACATTGCACGCCGCTCACCTGTGCGACGGTCAGCGCGCTGCTGAGGCGGTCATATAACGACAAGGTTTCGGTGCGCGAAACGCTCAGGCTGTTCGGGAAGAGCACGTCGTAACAGGCGCGGGAAGCGCGCAGCAAACCCTGGCGGTCGTTAATCAGCGGGCGAAGCGTCGGGTCGAGCTGGTTTTCCAGTCCGAGTAAAAAGCGATCCTGAATCAACGCGGCATGAGGATCGAGTGGCAGGTGACCATACTGGCTGGATTGTGTTTCGTGATACCAGCCGCTGTGCGCGGCCTTGCGTTGTTGTTCCATGATCGGGTCCTTTGCTTCAAGCCTGTCACTCAGGCGAATTTACAGACCCTATCCTTGCCGATACCGCTGTCGAGATAAAATAATGTTAAGCGATAAATCATAGCGAAATGGAATAGAAGACCGTGAATATTCCAGATGAAGGGATTTCGGCAGACGTTTTATCGACATTTTGTGAAATTGCAGCCATAAAAAAACCGGCTCAGGGAACTTGTGCCGGTTTTAGTGCCAAAACACGTAAGGGATCTTCTGTGTCAGTTCCCGTCGCGACGCCAGGCATCGGCAGTTAATGCCTCGCCAAAATGGCTGGAGATGAGCCGTTTGGTGAGATCATGAAGCGGTGCGGCGAGTACTTCAGCCGTGTTTCCCCGCTCAACCACTTCGCCTTCGTGCATCACCAGCACCTGATCGCTGATGTGTTTCATCATCCCCAAATGTTGCGTCACGTAAATGTAGGAAATACCCTGTTTTTCCTGCAATTCAAGCATCATGTTGATGATTTGCGAACGCATGGACATATCGAGTGACGCCAGCGCTTCATCGGCAACAATCACTTTCGGTTGAAGGATTAAAGCGCGCGCCAGTGCGACACGCTGCTTTTGCCCGGAGGCCAGCATATGCGGGTAATAAAACGCGTGATCCGGCAACATACCCACCAGTCGTAACGTCTGGTTGATACGCTGTTCGCGCTGCTGGGCATCCATTTCGCTGTTGAGGCGCAGCGGTGCTTCAAGCAACTGGCCGATGCGCTGACGCGGGTTCAGCGACGTACTCGGATCCTGAAAAATCATGCGGATTTGCTGGCTGCGGAAACGGTAATCGCGAAATTCCAGCGGATGCTCATCTATCAGGATTTCACCGCCGCTCG
Organism: Rahnella selenatireducens; assembly: GCF_046449555.1. Lineage (NCBI taxonomy): Bacteria > Pseudomonadati > Pseudomonadota > Gammaproteobacteria > Enterobacterales > Yersiniaceae > Rahnella > Rahnella selenatireducens. The sequence goes on along the minus strand of NZ_JBKEZJ010000008.1, from coordinate 251,095 downwards.
GTTCAACCATGCCCGACAACATTTTTGCCAGCGTGGATTTACCTGAACCGTTCTCTCCAATAATCGCCAGCGTCTGTTTCTCACGCAGCGTGAAGCTGACAGGCTTCACGGCATCGAGATCCATTTTGCGGAACAGGCCGGTGCGATAACGGAACGTTTTGCTCAGATTGCGGACTTCAAGCAAGGTCTCGCCCATTATTGCTCCTCCATATTCAGTGGAAAGTGACAGGCAAATGCATGAGTTTTTGCCAGACGAAGGCGCGGAGTTTCAATGCATTTTTTCTGCGCGTAAGGGCAGCGAGGCCCCAGACGGCAGCCAATCGGCAAATGCTCCAGCGAAGGAATCGCACCCGGCAGCGTATTCAGGCGGCTTTTGTGCGGTAGCGAGCGGCCAAAGTCCGGCATCGCGCGGATCAGCGCCTGCGTATAAGGATGATGCGGTGCGGCCAGCAAATCTTCGCATATAGCGCTTTCAACCGTTTGCCCGCAATACAGCACGTTAATGCGGTTGGCCCATTTGCTCATCATTTGCAGGTCGTGGCTGATGAGCAAAATGGTGGTGTTATTGTTCTGGTTTAGCCGTGCCAGAAGGCGAAAGATCTGCGCCTGTGTGGTCGGCTCCATGGCGTTGGTCGGTTCATCCGCAATCAGCAGACGCGGCTGATTGGCAAGCGCGATGGCAATCATCACTTTCTGACATTCGCCTTCAGTCAGTTCATAAGGATAACTGGCCATAATGTCTTTATGATCTTTAATCCCGACGCGGTGCAGCAATTCAATGGCGCGCTTTTTCCGCCATTTCCAGCGCTGATACCAGCGGCCTTTGTATGTCCAGCCGGGTATGGCCTGAATCAGCTGACGGCCAATGTTTTCCGATGGATCCAGACAGGATTGTGGTTCCTGGAAAATCATTGATACGTTCTGGCCGACCAGCTTGCGGCGTTCGCGCGGGGACAGCGTCAGCAGATCAATATCATCAAAACGCATCCGGTCAGCGGTCACACGCCAGTTGTCTTTAGTGACGCCGCAGATAGCTTTGGCAATCAGGCTTTTACCAGAACCGGATTCGCCCACCAGCCCGCGAACTTCACCGGCATTTAGCGTAATACTCACGCGATCGACGGCTTTTACCGGGCCGTCGGCAGTCATAAATTCGATAGTCAGGTTACGGATATCAAGTAACGGCATTATTCCACCCCTGCATTAATCGCCCGGCGTACACCATCGCCCAGCAGATTGATGAGCAGCACGCTGATAAGGATTGCTGCGCCTGGCAACATTACCGTCCAGGGCGCGACGTAAACCAGCTCCAGCGAATCGCCGAGCATGGCACCCCATTCCGGTGACGGAAGCTGCGCGCCTAAATCCAGAAAACCTAACGCGGCTATGTCCAGAATGGCCATCGACAGCGCACGGGTAAATTCGGTCGCCAGTACCGCGACAATATTGGGCAGCACCGCGTAACGCAGGATTTGCCAGGTTGAAGCCCCGTCCAGACGCACGGCCACCACATACTCTTTTTCCAGTTCATCATGCACGGCGCTGTAAATCGTGCGGGAAATTCGTGGCAACAGTGCCAGCCAGACGGCCAGCATAGCGTGTTCAAGTTTCGGGCCGATAAAGGCCACGACCACAATCGCCAGCAGCAGGGAAGGGATGGACAGCAGCGTATCGAGAATATGATTGAGGATCGCTGATTTCAGCCCGCGGGTAATGCCTGCCAGCACGCCGATAATTACGCCGCACAGCGATGCCGCGAGGGTGATCACCAGCGCACCGCCGATGGTCGGTGCCGCGCCGGTTAGCATCCGGCTGAGTAAATCGCGGCCTAAATCGTCGGTACCGAGGAAGAATGAAACATTCCCATAGCGCGACCACGACGGCGGCAGCAACTGGTAGCCGAGGAATTGCTGATCAAGCGCATACGGCGCCAGCAGATGACCGAAAACACACAGGAACAGCAGCCCCAGCACGCCGTAGAATCCGATCATCGACAGCGTATCGCGATAAAAAATCCCCCACGTATGACGCAGCGGACTGGGCACCTGTTTTTCACGGTATACGTTATCGAAGGGCATACCATTCCTTATGTTTCAATGGGTTCATCAGGGCACCGAGAATGTCTGAAAGCACGTTGACGACTATCACCAGCGAGCCCACGACCATCACACCGGCGGAAATCGCGGCGTAATCTTGCTGGCGGATCGCGTTGATCAGCCAGCGCCCAATGCCCGGCCAGTTAAAGACCACTTCCGTAATCATCGCCAGCGTCAGCATAGTGGAAAATTGCAAACCCAGTTTTGGGATAATCGGCGGCAGCGCATTGTGTAAAACATGACGACGGATAATGGTAAAGCGCGACAGCCCGCGGGTTGCAGCGGCTTTCACGTAGTTTTTCGCCAGCACGTCATCAGTGGAAATCCGCATCAGGCGGATCACTTCCGTGGTCGGCGCAACGGCCAGCGCGGCAATCGGCAAAATCATGTGGCGGATCGCGCTGATGATCATCTCGTGGCGGTACGGCGAATGCGAAAGCCAGGCATCGACCAGCGTCAGGCCGGTCACGGTTTTCAACTGATACAGTAAATCAAGACGACCAGAGACCGGTAGCCAGCCGAGCTGTAATGAGAAGAACAGCATCAGCAGAACGGCCAGCCAGAAAACAGGAATCGAGAAACCGAGTAATGCCAGGCTGCTGATCGCCACATCCGGCCATTTTCCGCGCATTACGCCCGCCAGAATCCCCAGCGGGATCCCGACGAACAGCGCCAGCGCAAAGGCCAGAACGCACAGTTCCATGGTGGCCGGGAATACCGCTTTCAGCTGATAAGTAATACTTTCGCCGTTGATGCTCGAAACGCCAAAATCAAACTGGCACAGACCCATAAAATAGAAGCGATAGGCATCCCACAAAGACGCACCGCGCAGCGGCGCATTCGGCGTGAAATAGCTCAGGCTGAACGCCACCAGACTGAGGAAAAACAGCGTGACCAGCAGCAACAAAATGCGGCGTAACGTGAAGATAATCATGGGGCTTTCCTTCCTTCGTCATCACGGAAGACGCCTGCGAATGAAGAGTTGCCGAACGGACTCAGAACCAGGCCTTTGATGTCGTAACGGTAAGCCTGAAGGCGTAGCGAGGAAGCCAGCGGCAGCACCGGTAATTCCTGTTCGAGGATTGTTTGTGCCTGTTGATAAAACTCAATGCGCTGGGAAAGCTGCTGCGACAACAGGCCCTGACGCAGTAATTCATCAAACGCCGGATCACACCAGTGAGCATAGTTGGTCTGAGAATGAATCGCTGCACAGCTGAGCATCGGGCGGAAGAAACTGTCCGGGTCATTACTGTCCGTCGACCAGCCTGTCAGCGTCAGGTCATGGTTCATCTCCATCAGCTTGGCTTCCTGGAAACGGCCTTCAACCGGCACAATCGTCACTTTAATCCCCACCTGTGCTAAATCCGCCTGAATAAGCTCAGCGGTTTTCAGCGGGCTCGGGTTAAACGACTGCGATGCCGTCGGCACCCACAAATGCAGATTCAGTTTTTCCTGCCCGAGATCTTTGAGGATTTGTCTGGCTTTGGCCGGATTGTATTCCGTCACCTGCGCATTGCTGTCATACGCCCACGAGGCGCGCGGCAAAATTGACGCCGCCGTTTCTGCCGTACCGTAATAAATCGACTGCATCAGACGCTGGTTATTAATAGAAAGCGCAACGGCCTGACGGATACGCGGATCGTTAAGCGGCGCTTTATTGGTATTAAACGCCAGATAGGCGACGTTCATGCCCGGACGCAGGGAAAGGCGCAGGCGCGGATCTTCGCGCAAAATCGACAGCTGGCTGGCCGCCGGATACGCCAGAACATCACACTCACCGGTAAGCAATTTAGACAAACGTCCTGTGCCGCCGACGCCCATGTCGATCACAATCTGCGCCATGCGCGGCGTGCCTTTCCAGTATTGCCCGTTGCGTTCAAGACGCACGTACTGGCCGGTGCGGTATTCGCCCAGCTGGAACGGGCCGGTGCCGACAGGCTGGCGATCTATTTCTTCTTCATTGCCTGATTTTGTCAAACTGGCCGCATATTCAGCGGAAAGCACCGGTGAGTAATGGGTCGCCAGATGCCAGAGGAAAGAGGCATCGGGGTTATTCAGGCGAAACTCGACCGTGTAGTCATCAAGCTTTTTGATGCTTTTCACCGTTTTGGCAAACTGCAAACTGTCGAAATACGGGTACTCTTCGCCGTTAACCCCGTGGAAATGATTATTCGGATCAATGATGCGCTGGAAGCTGAACACCACATCATCGGCGTTCATTTTACGTGAAGGTACAAATCCGCTGGTTTTCTGAAAAGGCACATCTTTGCGCAGATGAAAACGGTAGGTTGCGCCATCGTCGAGCACTTCCCAGCTCTGCGCCAGTTCAGGGATCAGGCGATAGGTATACGGGTCAACGTCCAGCAGACGGTCGTAAAGCTGTGCGGCGAGCGTATCAATAATCAGCCCGCTGCTGGCTTTTTGCGGATTGAAGGTATTGACCATACCGTTGACGCAATAGACAAAGCCGCTCTGGCGAATATCGCTATCCGTTGCGCTGGCAACCGTCGGGCTGGCATGTGTTGGAGCAGTCTCAGCAAACACTGCTGTGGACAAACTGCTCAGTAAAAGCATCCACAAAGTTAGACGACGCATAAAGGCTTCAAAGTTAAGGTGCAATGCCTTAAGTGTACCGTACTCTGCGAGGTACCCCAATCCATTGCACAAAACAGGGTGAAATCCTGCGGCATTTCGCGCAGTTTTTATCCGTTCTTTCAGAAAACCCTTGAAATCGCGCTGACATTGTTATGTTATATTATAACAATAATCGCAGGCGAAGTATTTTGCCTGCGCGGTCTTTTGATTCGAGGTTAATTATGTCTTTACTGCCCGTCACCGTGCTTTCCGGTTTCCTTGGCGCGGGAAAAACTACCGTGTTGAACCATATCCTGAATAATCGTCAGGGCATGCGCGTAGCGGTGATTGTCAATGATATGAGCGAAGTAAATATTGATGCCTCGCTGGTCGCGAACGAAGTTACGCTCGACCGCCAGCAGGAAAAACTGGTGGAAATGAGCAACGGCTGCATCTGCTGCACGTTGCGGGAAGATTTACTGATTTCCGTGCGCGAACTGGCACAGGCGGGGCGGTTTGATTATCTGCTGATTGAATCGAGCGGGATCTCAGAGCCGCTGCCGGTGGCGGAAACCTTTACGTTTGAAGATGAAAACGGCGAAAGCCTTTCACAATTTGCGCGGCTGGATACGCTGGTCACCGTCGTGGATGGCGTCAATTTTATGCAGCAATATCAGGAGGCTCGCAGCGTTCAGGAGGCGGGTGAAAGTCTGGGTGAGGACGACGCACGCAGCGTGACCGATCTCCTGATTGATCAAATTGAATTTTGTAACGTGTTGCTGGTGAGCAAAACGGATCTGCTCGACAGCCAGCAGCAGCGTGAAGTGATCGCGCTACTGCAAAGCCTGAACCCGGCAGCGCAAATCATTCCTATATCACCGGGCAGTTTGCCGCTGGAAAATGTACTCAATACCGGTCTTTTCGATTTCGCCGCAGCGCAGCAGGCACCAGGCTGGCTCAAGGAACTGCGTGGTGAACATACGCCGGAAACCGAGGAGTACGGTATCAGCAGTTTTGTCTACACCGCGCGCCGGCCATTTGATCCAGATAAATTCTATCGCGTGGTACATGGCGACTGGGGCGGCGGGACGTTATTGCGGTCGAAAGGCTTTTTCTGGCTGGCGACACGCCCCCGTTTTGCAGGGCAATGGAGTCAGGCGGGCGGGATCGTGCGATATGGCATGGCGGGGATTTTCTGGCGTGCATTGCCTGAAAATGACTGGCCGCAGGATGAAGAAACTCGTCAGCAAATTATGGAGAAGTGGGTCGAGCCGTTTGGCGATATGCGTCAGGAGCTGGTATTCATCGGTCAGCATCTGGATAAGGAAGAGATTATTCACCGGCTGGATGCCTGCCTGCTGAGTGAGCAGCAAATGGCCGAAGGGATCGACAGCTGGATGGCAATGGCCGATCCTTTCCCGGAGTGGTAGTCCGTAATGATGCTAAGGTTGTTCAAAAAGTAGCCTTAAAAACCGTGTGGTAATGAGAAATATTCTCAACAAAGTGCTTTACAGACGATACTGAGAACCATTATCATTCTTTTCACCGGACGAGAGGTGTCCCGCCAGGGGCGTTAATCGCGAGGTACGACATTGCTCACATTGCTTCCAGTATTACTTAGCCAGCTCGGGTGCTGGCTTTTTTTTGCCTGTTATTTAGTCACTTTCCTGCGAATTCACCTGTATTCCGTGCTTTTTCAACATTCCGCGTAACTGATGATACGTCACGTTAAGCTGCTCAGCGGCCTTGCGCTGGTTGAAACGCGCCTGCCGCAACGCCAGCTCAATCAGATTTTTTTCCTGACCGGTGACCCACTGTTTCAGATCCAGCGGCAACGCCGGTAACGAAACACTCTCACGCGGTTCCTCCGGTGCGGAATACGCCGTCCGCTGAGCAAACGGATTCAGAATAATGTTATCTAGCGGAAAATCGCTGGTGCCGTGCCGGTACATTGAACGCTCCACGACGTTTTTCAGTTCGCGGATATTCCCCGGCCAGCGATAGCGCATCAGCGTTTCGCGGGCATGTTCGGTAAAACCGGGGAATAGCGGCAGAGAAAGTTCTCGGCACATCTGGATGGCAAAATGCTCCGCCAGCAACATGATGTCCTGCTGGCGCTCACGCAGCGGCGGAAGCTGAACGACGTCAAACGCCAGGCGGTCAAGCAAATCCGCGCGGAATTTTCCGGCGGCGGCCAGTGCCGGAAGATCATCATTCGTCGCGCACACCAGACGAACATCGACCTGTAACGGCTGGCTGCCGCCGACGCGTTCCAGATGTCCGTATTCGATCACGCGCAATAATTTTTCCTGCACCAGCATCGGCGCGGTCGCGAGTTCATCAAGAAATAACGTGCCGCCGTCTGCCCGTTCAAAGCGCCCGAGATGACGCTTCTGCGCGCCGGTAAACGCTCCTGCTTCGTGGCCGAACAGCTCGGAATCCAGCAGATTTTCATTGAGTGCGGCGCAGTTCAGCGAAATGAACGGCCCCTGCCAGCGCGGTGACAGATAATGCAGACGGTGCGCGATGAGTTCCTTACCGCTGCCGCGTTCACCGGTCACCAGCACCGGTTTATTCAGTTTCGCCAGTTGCGAAACCTGTTCCAGAACTTCGATAAACGCATTGGCTTCGCCGAGTAAATTGTCTGTATTATCAGTCATGAGGCTTTCCTTGCGTGGTGAAACACACTAACTCTTAGTGAAAATAATCATCTTGGAAATTAAGCATAGCAGAGAAGAAAATAAAAAATTCAATTTATTCATGAAGATAATGATTTTAAAAAGTTGGCACGGATCCTGATATAGGTTTATCGCCACGGATGAAAATTTTCCTGCGGCTTTAACCGGTAAACAATTGGCCGGAAACCAAACAGAATCAAAGAGGAATTTCGATTATGGGTATTTTTTCTCGCTTCGCTGACATCATTAACGCCAACATCAACACCTTGCTGGATAAAGCAGAAGATCCGCAAAAACTGGTTCGTCTGATGATTCAGGAAATGGAAGACACGCTGGTGGAACTACGTTCAACCTCCGCCCGCGCGCTGGCAGAAAAGAAACAGCTGATCCGTCGCATTGAACAGGGTGAATCCCAGCAGATTGAATGGCAGGACAAAGCCGAACTGGCCCTGCGTAAAGACAAAGACGATCTGGCGCGTGCGGCGCTGATTGAGAAACAGAAATTGTCCGAGCTGGTGGCGACGCTGAAAAATGAAGTGACCGTCGTAGAAGAAACGCTGGATCGCATGAAATCAGAAATTGGCGAGCTGGAAAGCAAACTGACTGAAACCCGTGCCCGCCAGCAGGCGCTGACGTTACGTCACCAGGCGGCAGCCTCTTCGCGTGACGTTCGTCGCCAGCTCGACAGCGGTAAAATTGATGAAGCGATGGCGCGTTTTGAGCAGTTCGAACGCCGCATCGATCATATGGAAGCAGAAGCGGAAAGCGTCAGTATTGGCAAAAAGAAATCGCTGGATCAGCAGTTTGCTGAGCTGAAAGCCGACGATGAAATCAGCGCGCAAATTGCTGCCCTGAAAGCCAAAATGAACGGTAATCAGGACGCGTAATTTTCCGGCAAACCTGCCTGTCCGCAGGCAGGTTATACGGGGTTAACGCACCCATAAGACTCATCAGAATTAAGGATAAATAATGAGCTTCCTGTTTTTAGCAATTCCGCTGACTATTTTTGTTTTATTCGTGGCGCCTGTCTGGTTATGGCTTCACTACAGCAACCGCCAGCAAAATGGCAGTCAGCTCAGTCAGCATGAGATACAAAATCTCTCGAGCCTGACACTTGAAGCGCAGCGCATGCGTGAACGTATTCAGGCACTGGAAGAAATTCTGGACGCCGAGCATCCGGGCTGGAGGCAATCATAATGGCGACGCGTTTGTCTGAGAAAAAACTCTACCGCGTGCCGGAAGAGGGCGTGGTGAAGGGTGTGCTGGCCGGGCTTTCGCACTATCTCGGTGTACCGGTCAAACTTCTGCGCATCATGGCGGTGTTGTCGGTCTTTTTCGGCCTGTTCATGTTCACGCTGGTGGCTTACATCATTCTGAGTTACGTGCTGGATCCGGTTCCAGCCAGCGAATATGACGAGGAAACCGCGCCATCGCCGCGCAGTTTACTCGAAGAAGCCGACCGCGAGCTGAAAGCCAGCGAGCAGCGTTTGCGGCAGGTTGAACGTTACGTCACCTCAGAAACTTTTGGCGTACGCAGCCGCTTTCGCCAGCTTTAGCCCGATTCTTCGCTACGCCTCTGGCCGCCGGACAACGCTCCGGCTGCTATATTTCCCTCACGTCCGCTTAAGGAAACCTTATGGCCCGTTACCTGAATTCCCCGCTGCCGGGTAAGAGCAGCTGGTTTTCCAAAATTCTCAGCGTGGTCATCACGCTGGCGCTGACCTTTGGTCCGGCCGGGCTGGCGGCGCGTGTGCTGGGCGTGGTGGGAAAAGGCCCACTCAGGTACGTTTTGGCACTACTATTAGAACCGCTATTTAAACGAATTTTGACCGCGCTGTTTGGGCGCTACGCCAGGGAGAGCAATGAAAAGACTACAAAACGAGTTTAATTCACTGATCAATCGCGGGATGGACAGACATCTGCGGCTGGCCGTCACCGGTTTAAGCCGCAGCGGAAAAACGGCCTTTATCACCGCATTCGTTAACCAGCTTTTACACATGCACAGTGGCGCACGTTTGCCGCTGTTTTCGGCTGCGCGGGAAGAACGGCTGCTCGGCGTGAAGCGTGTTCCGCAGCGTGATTTGGGCGTGTCGCGCTTTGCTTATGATGAAGGCCTGGCGTCACTTTACGGCACGCCGCCTGCGTGGCCGACGCCAACGCGCGGTGTCAGTGAAATCCGGCTGGCGCTGCGTTACCGCTCTAACGATTCCCTGCTTCGCCACTTCAAAGACACCTCGACGCTGTATCTGGAAATTGTCGATTATCCGGGCGAATGGCTGCTGGATTTGCCGATGCTGGAGCAAAATTATCTCGACTGGTCACGCCAGATGGCGGGGCTGTTACAGGGCGATCGCGCTGAATGGGCGAAGCCGTGGCTGGAACTGTGCCAGCAATGTGACCCGCTGGCACCCGCCGATGAAAATCTGCTGGGCACGATTGCGCAGGCGTATACCGATTACCTGATCCGCTGCAAAACCGAAGGCCTGCACTTCATTCAGCCGGGGCGTTTTGTTCTGCCGGGCGATTTAGCCGGTGCGCCGGCATTGCAGTTTTCCCCGTGGCCGGAAATGCATCAGTACAACGACGCACAGCTGGCGCAGGCGGATAAAAACAGCAATCTTGGCATGCTGCGCGCGCGGTTTGATTATTACTGCCAGAACATCGTGAAAGGTTTCTACAAAGAACACTTTGTCCGCTTTGACCGCCAGATTGTGCTGGTGGATTGCCTCCAACCGCTCAACAGCGGGCCGCAGGCGTTTAACGATATGCGTCTGGCGCTGACTCAGCTGATGCAAAGTTTCCATTACGGTAAACGCACGTTGTTCCGCCGCCTGTTTAATCCGTGCATTGATAAACTGATGTTTGCGGCCACCAAAGCCGACCACATCACCGGCGATCAGCATGCGAATCTGGTTTCGCTGTTGCAGCAACTGGTGCAGGAAGCCTGGCAAAATGCGGCCTTCGAAGGCATCAGCATGGACTGCGCCGGGCTGGCTTCCGTTCAGGCGACCGAAACCGGCAGGGTGGAATATCAGGGGCAAAGCCTTCCCGCGCTTAAAGGCCATCGTTTACAGGATGGCGCGCCGCTGACGGTGTTCCCCGGCGAAGTGCCTGCACGTTTACCGGGCGCGGCATTCTGGCAAAAACAAGGTTTTCACTTTGACGAGTTTCGTCCGCGCGAAATGAGCACGGACACGCCGTTGCCGCACATCCGTCTGGACGCGGTGATGGAGTTTTTACTGGGAGATAAAATGCGATGAGCGAACCGTTAAAACCGCGTATCGATTTTGAAACGGAATTAAAAGCGCCTGCTGACCCGGTGATCAAACCGGCGCTGGCCTTTGACGAAATGATTTCAGAACGCTTTATTCCGGTGACCGCCGGAACCGACGAACAGCATGAAGAGGGCGAAGCCGAAGCGGTACTCAGCCGTGCGCTCAAACCGCGCCGCAGTTTATGGGGCAAAATTGTGCGTCTTGGTGTTGCGGTGCTGGGTATCAGTGTCGTCGCGCAGGGCGTGCAATGGGTGCATCAGGCTTGGGTTCAGCAGGATTGGGTGGCGCTTGGTGCCTGCACGGCGGGCGGCCTGATCATCGTCGCGGGCGTGGGCTCCGTGGCGACTGAGTGGCGTCGTCTGTATCGTCTGCGTCAGCGCGCTGATGAACGTGATGTGGCGCGGGATTTACTGCACAGCCACGGGCTGGGGCAGGGGCGCGCATTCTGCGAAAAACTGGCTGCGCAGGCCGGGCTGGATAACAGCCATCCGGCATTGCAACGCTGGCAGGCGTCACTGCATGAAACGCAAAACGACCGTGAAGTGGTCGAACTTTATGCCCGCTTAGTCCAGCCGGTTCTGGATGCGCAGGCGCGCCGGGAAATCAGCCATTCTGCCGCGGAATCTGCGCTGATGATCGCCGTCAGCCCGCTGGCGCTGGTGGATATGGCCTTTATCGCCTGGCGAAACCTGCGCCTGGTGAATCGCATCGCGGTGCTTTACGGCATCGAACTGGGTTATTACAGCCGCATCCGGTTATTCCGTCTGGTACTGCTGAATATGGCATTTGCCGGCGCGTCCGAACTGGTACGCGAAGTGGGCATGGACTGGATGTCGCAGGATCTGGCGGCGCGCCTTTCTGCCCGTGCTGCGCAAGGTATCGGAGCCGGTTTGCTGACCGCGCGTCTGGGTATCAAAACAATGGAACTTTGCCGTCCGCTGCCGTGGCTGGAAGGTGACAAACCTAAACTCGGCGATTTCCGTAAGGAACTGGTCGGTAAGCTGAAAAACAGCATGGTGAAAACGGATAAAACGAAAGCCGGTGTTTAACCGTTAAGATATAAAAAAGCCCCGCGTGAGCGGGGCCTGGATTACGCTGAATAACCTTTAATCACTAGGTCGTCAGATAGTTCTGTGCTTTAGCAAGACCATCGGAAATTTGTGAATACGCTTTGTTCACCGCATTACTGGTGTCACTTACCGCGTCCTGACCAAAGTTTGAGAGGCGATCGGCAACTTTATTGATATCTTCCGACCAACCCGCACCATTAACCATTTCAATATCATGTTCTGTTAATTGTTTCATCTTAGGCCTTCCTTTTAATCTGTTAAAGCAAGTCCCCGAAAATCCGGGGGCGATGAAAACATTGAGTAATGCTATGGAGATAATTTTTACGCAATGTCTTCACGGGGATTAAGCCTAGAACACCACGACTTGAATTAGACTAGGAATAATCTCCTAAGTGGAAAGTTGAAGTTAAGCTATTGTTTTAAAATTGAATTAATAGTTAATAAAATTTGCATAATTTATTTTCCGGACAAAAATTAATCTTATTCACTTTGGGTATTATTAATTCCGGGTGATTGAGGTAATGTCTTTCGATGATATTGAGTGATGACAATTTCACCATGAAAATAAACGATCATCCTGTTTCAGAGTAATCGCGGTGGCAGGCCATTTTCTGGCTGCTATCTTTTTGGGATTCTGTTTTTCCGGATCACAAAATATGCTCTTTCGCAAAGAGGTGAATGATCATCAGCAAAACCACTGGACGGGTAAGGCTTTATTACTTGCTGGCTGGCCTTTATGGATTGTGACTTCGCTGACAGCCATTTTTATATTGGCTCTACTGATATTCCTAATCTTCGCAAACTACACCCGACGAATTAATGTCAGTGGTGAAATTATTACTCAGCCGCATAGCATCAATTTATTCAGCCCGGAACAGGGCGTGGTTACCGGTTTGTATGTTGATACCGGGAAACCGGTGAAAAAAGGCCAGCCGCTCTATGAAATTGACGTCAGCCGGGTGACGCAGGCGGGGAATGTCAGCACCACCACACTGGCTGCCATTAAAAAACAACGTGAGCAAATTGACGCCATCATTGTGCAGCTTCAGCACAATAAGCAGGAAACGCTGGAAAACCTGCAACAGCAGCTCGACCAGTACCAGAAGGCGCATCAGGTGTCACAAAGCATGGTGGATTCCGCGCAGGAAGGGCTGGATGCCATGAAAAAAAGCATGCAGAACTACGGTGCGTATCAGAAAAAAGGGCTGATCAATACTGACCAGCTGAACAACCAGCGATATCTGTTCTATCAGCAACAAACCTCGTTCCAGAGCCTGAACACGCAGGCAATTCAGGAAGCCTTACAGATAACCAATCTGCGCAGCGAGCTGGTCACCCGCGCGGCCGAATTTGATAACCAGATTTCGCAATATGGTTATCAGCGCAACGATCTGGAGCGCCAGCTGGCGCAGGCCGATGCGAAAGGTTCTTTGCTAATTACCGCGCCGACTTCCGGCAAGATTTCCTCGCTGAGCGTCACGCCGGGTCAGATGGTTAACGCCGGTGACAGCCTGGCGCAGCTGGTGCCAGCCAAAAATTCCCCGTTCTTCCTGGTCGCGTGGCTGCCAAATGAAAGCGTGCCTTACGTGAAAGCCGGTGAGCATATCAACATCCGCTACGAAGCCTATCCGTTTGAAAAATATGGCCAGTTCCCCGGCAAGGTCGAGTCTATTTCTTCAGCTCCCGTTTCCGAACAGGAGCTGAATACCTACGCCAGCGTGCCGCGCACGGCCAACGGTACGGTCAGCGGGCCCTATTACAAAGTGATTGTTTCACTGGATAAAAAAGCCATGAACTGGCACGGCGAAACGCTGAACTTATCCAGCGGCATGAAAGCCGAATCAACCTTATTCCTGGAGAAAAGGCCGCTGTATCAGTGGATGTTGTCTCCGTATTACAGCATGAAGAAAAGCGTGGTGGGGCCAATCAATGAATCTCGATAACGTACGCGAGCTGGCTGACCGCCTGCATTTCAGCTGGCGCAACCGGGTGCCGCAAATTATTCAGACCGAAGCCGCCGAATGCGGGCTGGCCTGTCTGGCGATGGTGTGCGGCTATCACGGCAAACACGTTGATTTGCAAAGTTTGCGTCAGCGCTATGGCATTTCGTCGCGAGGCGCCACGCTACGCACACTGATGGATATTGCTACCGCCAATGAACTGAAATCCCGTGCGCTGAAGCTGGACATCGACGAACTGAGCGCCCTGAAAACGCCGTGCATTTTGCACTGGGATCTTAACCATTTCGTGGTGCTGGTTGGCGTGAAGCAGGGCAAGGTGATTATTCATGACCCGGCATTCGGCCGGCGTTCGTTGGGTATGCGCGAAGTGTCGGAGCACTTCACCGGCGTCGCGCTGGAGCTGTGGCCGGACAACGGTTTCACCCGTGAAAAACCGCGTGACCGGCTGGACTTGCGCAAAATGATGGGCAACGTCAGCGGCCTGATGCCTGCGCTGACCAAGATTTTCTGCCTGTCACTGATGATTGAATCGGTCAACCTGCTGCTGCCGGTTGGGATGCAGCTGGTCATGGACCACGTGATCCCGGCGAAAGATCCGGATCTGCTGACGCTGATTTGCCTCGGTTTGCTGTTCTTCATTATTTTCCGCACCGGCGTCAGTATGTTGCGCGCCTGGACGTCGCTGGTCATGAGCACGCTGATTGACGTGCAGTGGAAAGCACGGCTGTTTGACCATCTGCTGAAACTGCCGCTCGACTACTTCGAAAAGCGCAAACTCGGCGATATTCAGTCGCGCTTTGCCTCGCTCGATACCTTGCGCACTACACTGACGACCAACGTCGTGAACAGCATTATCGACGGCATTATGTCGGTCGGGCTGATCGTCATGATGGTGCTGTACGGTGGCTGGCTGATTTGGGTGATCCTCGGGTTTACCGCCGTTTACGTGGTGTTCCGCCTCACGACGTACAATGCCTATCGTCAGGTTTCGGAAGAACAAATCGTAAAAGGTGCGCGTGCCGGTTCGCATTTTATGGAAACGCTGTACGGCATCAGTACGCTGAAAGCACTGGGTTTATCGAAAGCGCGTGCCAACTTCTGGCTTAACCTGAACGTTGATAATGCCAATGCGACGGTGCGTAAAACTAAGTTTGAAATGATGTTCACCGGTGGGAACACGCTGATCGCCACGCTCGATCAGGTCGCGCTGCTGTGGCTGGGCGCGACGCAGGTAATCGACGGGCACATGACGCTCGGGATGTTCGTCGCGTTCAATACCTATCGCGGGCAATTTTCTGAACGCGCGGCGAACCTGCTGAACATGGTGTTACAGCTGCGGATGCTTTCGCTGCATCGCGACCGTATCGCGGATATTGCGCTGACGGATACCGAGAAATCCCTGCCGGAGCGCGAGTTGCTGCGGGCGGGCGAAGCAGCGTCACTGGACGTGCGGGATCTGGTCTTTCATTACGACAGCCTTTCCGCGCCGCTGATTAACGGCCTGAACCTGTCGGTGGCGGCGGGGGAAAGTGTGGCGATCACCGGGCCGTCGGGGCAGGGGAAAACCACGCTGATGAAAATTATGACCGGTTTACTCTCGCCAACCGAAGGCCGCATCCTGATCAACGGCATGGATATCACCACCGCCGGGCTGAACAATTACCGCAGCTGCATCGCCTGTGTGTTACAGGATGATACGCTTTTCGCCGGTTCTATCGCCGAGAACATCGCCAGCTTTGATGAGGCAAAAGACGAAGAGCGGATCATGGATTGCGCGCGGCGCTGCAACATTCATGACGACATCGAACGGATGCCAATGGGCTACGAAACGTTGATCAGCGAACTGGGCGGCAGTTTGTCCGGCGGCCAGAAACAGCGGCTGCTGATTGCCCGCGCGTTGTATCGTCGTCCGGCCATTTTGTTCCTCGATGAAGCGACCAGCCATCTGGATCTCGACAATGAAGCGCGTATCAATCAGGCGATTAGCGAGCTGGATATCACGCGGATATTTATCGCGCACCGGCCATCGACGATTGCCTCAGCCGATCGTGAGATAAAACTCGGTTAAATCCTCACTCCGGCGATCCCCTGAATGGTGATCGCCTTTCCAAAAATGCGGCCTCTGTTACATCTCCTCACGGAAAGTTCATCATTTGTTTAAAAGTTATTATAAAATGCGGGCTTCATCGTCTGACGGCGCTGCATTGCCTCCTGCCGTCTGAACTGTCTGCGCTCCTGTTTCTAAAAAATATCAGCGCAACAGATTAATTTTTAGGAGTTTTCATGTCGAATCAGTTCCCGAGTTCACGCCTTCGCCGCCTGAGACAGTCCGAATCCCTGCGCACTCTTTTTCAGGAAACTGAATTTAGCGTCAACGATCTGGTACTGCCGATTTTCGTAGAAGAAGAGACCTCTGAATACGTTCCCATCGAAGCCATGCCCGGCGTTTTGCGCATTCCCGAATCGCGTCTGGCGTTTGAAATTGAACGCTACGCCCGCGCCGGTATCCGCTCGGTGATGACTTTTGGTATTTCGCATCACATGGATGCGACCGGCAGCGACACCTGGAACGAAAACGGTCTGGTCGCCCGCATGGCGCGTATCTGTAAAGACACCGTGCCTGAAATGATTGTGATGTCCGATACCTGTTTCTGTGAATATACCTCGCACGGCCATTGTGGCGTATTGCACGACCACGGCGTGGATAACGATGCAACGCTCACCAATCTGGGCAAACAGGCCGTCGTTGCCGCTGCTGCCGGTGCCGATTTTATCGCGCCATCCGCCGCTCAGGACGGTCAGGTGCAGGCCATCCGCAGCGCATTGGACGAAGCCGGTTTCATTGACACGTCAATCATGGCGTACTCCACTAAATTCGCCTCTTCCCTGTACGGGCCTTTCCGTGAAGCGGGCGGCAGTGTGCTGAAAGGCAACCGCAAGCAATATCAGATGAACCCGATGAACCGCCGCGAAGCGGTGCGCGAATCACTGCTGGATGAGCAGGAAGGCGCGGATGCGCTGATGGTCAAACCGGCGGGTGCATATCTGGATGTGATCCGTGATATTCGCGAAGCCTCCCGGCTGCCGCTGGCGGCGTATCAGGTCAGCGGTGAATACGCGATGATCAAATTCGCCGCGCAGGCCGGCGCTATCGACGAGCGTGCCGTTGTGCGCGAAAGCCTCGGCGCGATCAAACGCGCAGGCGCAGATATCATTTTGACGTACTTTGCGATGGATATTGCTGAGCAGGGCATTTAATTTCGGGTGAAAGTATAAAGTTCATTTACTGGGCTAACCACCAGTATCAAAGGGGTTCATGTTACGCATGAGCCCCTTTTTTCTGACACTATTAAGCGCAGGAATAGTTCATACAAAACCACCTCTGACTTCGTATTTCATATCTCAAATAGCCAGGCGTAGAGTGATACCTCGATTTCATTTATCTGAATGAAAGTAAAAGGACATTCATAATGGCAAATGGATTTTTTCTTAGAATCGGCGATAAAACGACATGCGGCGGGGAGATTATAAGCGGGAGTTCTACGCTGCGTTTTCAGGGCATGCCCGGAGCGCGGGTTGGCACAAAAGCGGGCAGCCCGGACAGCACCGTGGGTCTGGGCTTGGGAATATCAGATACCGGAGTGGTCGCAAAAACCGATGACGCAGTGGCAAGTCTGGTTCAGGCAATTCAGTTAGCGCTAAGAACTCTCATTAACTCATCAGGTGGCGATATTGCAATAAAAACTCTTCAGTTCGATATTTTCGGGTTCAGCCGCGGAGCCGCCGCCCGGCATTTCGCTAACCGGGTCTTTTCTGAGGACGCTGCAATCGTGACGGCTATCCGTCAGGGGATCGGTGATGTGGAATATCTCGGTATGCCTGCCGGGAAAAACCGCTTTATCGGTCTTTTCGATACTGTCGCGGCGATTGGTACGCCTGCTAATGGCCTTAATCCGCACACAGCCGATACCGGTGAGGTGAATATTGTTCTGCGGCCGGGGATCACAGATAAAGTCTTCCAGATTACGGCGCAGAACGAATGCCGTTTTAACTTTGCTTCCAACAGCATTAAAGAGGCGTGGCCGGAGCTGGCGTTACCCGGCGTACATTCGGATATCGGTGGCGGCTACCCGTCATTCTAAAGGATACAGTTATACCCAAAAGACTCAGGACTTCATCAAAGGCAAAACCTATCCCTATGGGGCGTGGTGAATACTCAGAACCGGTCACATCTGGCACTGCCCCGAAGATTGCAGGTATAATCCCTGAAATTATTTAACGGATTTAGAAACGAAAATGACAAAACTGTCCTTACAAGAGCAATTGCTGAAAGCGGGTTTAGTGACCAGCAAAAAAATGGCCAAAGTCGAAAAAACGGCTAAAAAATCACGCGTTCAGGCTCGCGAGGCGAGAGCGGCGGTGGAAGAGAATAAAAAGGCCCAGCTTGAGCGCGACAAGCAGCTCAACGAACAGCAAAAACAAGCGGCGCTATCAAAAGAATATAAGGCGCAGGTGAAGCAGCTTGTTGAAATGAATAAAATCGATATTGCCAAAGGTGATATCGGTTTCAACTTCACCGACAATAATTTAATCAAAAAGATATATGTGGATAAGACAACGCAGGCTCAGCTGATCAGCGGGCGTCTTGCTATTGCGCGTCTGATTGCGGAGAAAACGGGTGACAGTGAATACGCGATTATTCCCGCTGTTGTGGCCGATAAAATTGCCCAGCGTGATGCGAACAGTATCGTATTAAACAGTGCGCTGAGTCAGGAAGAGCAGGATGAAGAAGATCCTTACGCTGACTTTAAAGTGCCTGATGATTTGATGTGGTAATTGCTGATTTAACGATATTTCTCAATAAATAGCGCGTTCAGAACGGAATGTTACATCGCACGTTGACCGGTTCGCCGCGTCTATCATCCCTTCATTCTCGTTCAGATGCCCGCAGAGCAGTGCGCTGTGCATTTTGGTGACCGTGCGCTGGCTGAACTGGTGGCAAAGGGCGGCATTTATCGCCTTGTTGCGCACAATCACCATCAGCCCGAAAGTGCCGAAATCCAGACGATGAATCAGCGTGCAGCCGGGTGGGTTTATTGATGAGGACCAGGTGCTCGTCCTGAAAGAAAATTTCTATCTCGTCATGGCACGGCGGTGCAATACAAGTATCGATAATCTCAGACACCAGACAGCCCGGCTGAAAAGTGGGGAAAGATAATAACGAATTTTCAGCCGACTGCCAGATTTAGCGCAGATCACCGCTTTTCATCGCGAAAACAGCCGAGCTTATTTCTTCACGATACCCGCAATATCATTGGTATTCATCAGATGGTAATCACCGTTCATGTCGGTGTAACTGGTCATGCCGGTATCCCGGTCGCGATCCGGTTCACCGTGGGCAAAAAGCTGATCACCGGCTTTGGTGTGTATCACATAATCTCCAGCGCACCCGGTTAAGGCCATCGCCAGAACGATCACCGTCAGGCAGGATAATTTCTTCATTGTTCAGTGGTTTCCCGTTGCAATCCTCTGCCCGCATTACAAAACAACCCGCCGCAAGAAGCAAAGGATAAAAATGTCACCAGGCGTAATTGTGTGAACTGAGTGACTGATTTATCACGGTTCATTTTGGTGCACGCAGTTTCACAATCGTCTTTTTCGCTGTTTTTCAGCACCAGCGCAGTGCGGTGTGATCCCGTCGTCGTTTCTGTCAGTTGCCCGTAGCGCAGGCTGAACGCTATCTATACTCACAGAGCCCGGCACATTCTCAGAGTATTGGAAACACTGGCAGATATTTTGCTTAAGTTTCTTACCTTTGATTCAACCTCGGGAAACCTTTCGTCTTTTGGCTTCAGCCGTGAATTTCAAAATTAAGCTTCAGAATTTTCTTTTTAGTTCAGGTTTCTACTCAAACACAGTACTAAGGATCATGACGATGTCGATGAAATTTATGAAAAGTCCGCTCTCTTTGTTGCTGGCCGGTTGTCTGGTTACCGCTTTCTCCGCGCATGCGGATATTGTGATTGGTGTCGCGGGGCCGTTTACCGGGCCGAATGCGACTTACGGTGATCAGTACTGGCACGGGGCCACGCAGGCTGCCGAAGACATTAATGCCGCAGGCGGGATTAATGGCGAGAAAATCAAACTGGTGCAGGGCGATGACGCCTGCGAACCGAAACAGGCGGTAGCGGTGGCCAACCGTTTAGTCGATCAGGATAAAGTGCAGGCCGTGGTCGGGCATTTCTGCTCATCCTCCACCATGCCTGCCTCCGAGGTGTATAACGACGCCGGAATTATCGCCATCACGCCAGGATCCACCAACCCGCAAATCACCGAACGCGGAATGAGTGACATGTTCCGCATGTGTGGCCGCGACGACCAGCAAGGATTAGTAGCGAGCGATTACATCATCGACAAACTGAAAGCCAAAAAAGTGGTCATCATCCACGATAAAGACACCTACGGTCAGGGGCTGGCGGACGCCACCAAAGCGGCGCTCAACAAACGGGGCGTGAAGGAGGTGATGTATGAAGGGCTGTCGCGCGGCGAAAAAGACTTTAACGCGCTGGTGACTAAAATCAGTGCGCAAAAACCGGATGTGGTGTTTTTCGGTGGCTGCCATCCGGAAGCCGGTCCGTTAGTGCGGCAGATGCGTGAACAGGGCGTTCAGGCGACCTTCTTCTCCGGCGACTGTATCGTCAATAAGGAAATGGTGACCGCGGCCGGTGGCCCGCAATACACCAACGGCATTCTGATGACCTTCGGCAAAGACCCGCGTTTGATCCCGGACGGTAAAGCCGTTATCGATAAATTCCGCGCGAATAAATTTGAGCCGGAAGGTTACACGCTCTACTCCTACGCGTCCGTTCAGGCCATTGCTGCCGCATTCAAAGCCACCGGCGGTACGGATTCCGCTAAAGCCAGCGCCTGGCTGAAAGCCAATAGCGTCGATACCGTCATGGGCAAGAAAGCCTGGGACAGCAAAGGCGATCTGAAAGTCTCTGACTATGTAGTCTATAAATGGAATGACAAAGGTAAATACCAGGAAGTGAAGGAATAAAGCTATCTTATTTGCCAGTTTGAGCCCGGGCAGTACTCAGAGTCCTCACGTACTTTATGTACGCTCCGGCTCTTGCGTGCTGGCTGGGTTCAAACTGGCTGCAACGATTACGCTTTATTAATTTTGATCGCGCTTTTCATCATCGCGGTCGCAAAAAGAGACTGCGTATTTATGGATTCATTCTTTCTGCAACAATTGTTTAATGGCATCACGCTCGGCGCTGTCTACGGTTTGATCGCCATCGGCTATACCATGGTTTACGGCATTATCGGCATGATTAACTTCGCTCACGGCGAGGTTTATATGATTTCTGCATACCTGTGCGCCATCGCGCTGGCGCTGCTTTCCTTCTTCGGACTGCACTCCTTTCCGCTGCTGATCCTCGGCACGCTGGTGTTCACCATTGTGGTGACCGGCGTTTATGGTTGGACGATCGAGCGCATTGCCTACAAGCCGTTGCGAAATTCCACCCGCCTTGCGCCGCTGATTTCCGCCATCGGTATGTCGCTTATCCTGCAAAACTACGCACAAATCAGCCAGGGACCACGCCAGCAGGGGATCCCGACCATGCTGGATGGCGCGGTGCGTTTCCACATTGGCGAAAGTTTCGTGCAGATGACGTACACCAAACTGTTCATTCTGGTGGCCTCGCTGGTCGGAATGCTGGTGCTGTCGTGGATTATCAGTAATACGAAACTCGGGCGCATGTGTCGCGCCGTCCAGCAGGACCGCAAAATGGCGTCGATTCTCGGCATCAATACCGACCGCATTATTTCGCTGGTTTTTATGATTGGCGCGGCAATGGCAGGGCTGGCGGGCGTGCTGGTCACCATGAATTACGGCACGTTTGATTTTTACGCCGGATTTATCATCGGCATCAAAGCGTTCACGGCGGCGGTATTGGGCGGCATTGGTTCATTGCCGGGCGCGATGCTGGGTGGGCTGATTCTGGGGATCGCCGAAGCGCAGTTCTCGGGCATGGTGAACTCGGATTACAAAGATGTCTTTTCGTTTGGATTGCTGGTGGTGATCCTCATTTTCCGCCCTCAGGGCCTGCTGGGTCGTCCGGTCGTGACGAAAGTGTGAGGGGAAAAAATGACGTCACAAACTGAGGTGAGGAGCGGTTTTTCGCTCAAACGTTGTCTGCTCGATGCCATTTTTGCAGGGCTGGTTGCGCTGATTATTTTCGGCCCGGTGGTGGGTGTGGTGCTCGACGGTTACAGTTTTACGTTCCACAGCCAGCGGCTGGTGTGGATTATCGCTGCGGTGATGCTCGGGCGCTTTATGCTCAGCGCTTTTTTGGAAACTGCGTCAGGCCAGAAAATACGTGCTCGGTTCGAGGCGGACAGCGCCGGGGTTTATGTGCGTCCGCCGGACTACAAAAGTAACCTGCGCTGGGTGACCCCGCTGATTCTGGTACTGGCGATTTTCTTCCCGTTCGTGGCCACGAAATATATTCTGACCGTTGCGATTTTAGGGCTGATTTACGTCCTTCTGGGCCTCGGGCTGAATATCGTGGTCGGGCTGGCCGGATTGTTAGATCTCGGGTACGTGGCTTTTTACGCGATTGGCGCATATGGCCTGGCGCTCGGCTATCAGTATCTCGGCCTCGGATTCTGGTCAATGTTGCCGCTGGCGGCGGTGATGGCTGCACTGGCGGGCGCACTACTGGGTTTCCCCGTGTTGCGGATGCACGGCGATTACCTGGCCATTGTGACGCTCGGTTTCGGGGAAATTATTCGTCTGGTGCTGACCAACTGGCTGTCGTTTACCGGCGGGCCGAACGGCGTTTCCGCGCCACCACCCACGTTTTTCGGACTGGAATTCGGCAGGCGGGCGAAAGAGGGCGGTGTGCCATTTCATGAGTTTTTCCATCTGACCTATAACCCGAACATGAAGTTTATTTTCATCTACGCGGTGCTGGTTCTGGTGGTGTTACTGGTGCTGTTTATCAAACATCGCCTCACCCGCATGCCGATCGGACGTGCGTGGGAGGCGTTGCGTGAAGACGAAATCGCCTGCCGCGCCATGGGGCTGAACCATGTGCTGGTGAAACTTTCGGCGTTTACGCTCGGTGCATCAACGGCCGGTATTGCCGGGGTCTTTTTTGCCACCTATCAGGGATTCGTTAACCCGACGTCTTTCACCTTTTTTGAATCCGCGCTGATCCTTGCCATTGTGGTGCTGGGCGGGATGGGCTCGACCCTTGGCGTGGTGCTGGCAGCGTTCGTCCTCACCGTTGCACCGGAACTGTTGCGCAGTTTTGCGGAATATCGCGTGTTGCTGTTTGGCGTGCTAATGGTCTTGATGATGATCTGGCGTCCGCGCGGTTTAATCCGCATCAGCCGCAGCGGGTTTACCGTGCGTAAAGGAGTCGCGCCATGAGTGAGGCTATACGTCGCGATAACATTCTCAGCGTACAACATCTGATGATGCATTTTGGCGGGATCCGGGCGCTCAATGACGTCAATCTGGATGTGGAACGTGGCTCAATCACGGCATTAATCGGCCCGAACGGTGCGGGTAAAACCACGGTGTTTAACTGCCTGACGGGGTTTTACAAGGCGACCGGCGGCAATATTTTACTCAATACGCAGCGGCGTACGACCAACGTGATTCAGGTGCTCGGGCAGAAATTTCAGGCCAGTGACTGGGTGAAACCGGCGCAGCTCGGGCAGCGGATTTTCTACAAAATGTTCGGGGGAACGCATCTGGTGAACCGCGCGGGGTTGGCGCGCACGTTCCAGAATATCCGTCTGTTCCGTGAAATGTCCGTCGTCGAAAACCTGCTGGTGGCGCAGCATATGCAGACTAATCGCAATCTGATTGCTGGTGTGCTGAATACGCCGGGCTACCGCCGGGCGGAAAATCGGGCGCTGGATCGCGCATTTTACTGGCTGGAAGTGGTGGAACTGGTGGACTGCGCCAACCGGCTGGCGGGGGAAATGTCGTACGGGCAACAGCGGCGTCTGGAAATTGCCCGGGCGATGTGTACTGCGCCGGAGATGATTTGCCTGGATGAACCCGCGGCGGGTTTGAACCCGGTTGAAACGCGCACGCTGAGCAAAATCATCCGTTTTCTGCGCGATCATCACGACATTACCGTGCTGCTGATTGAACACGATATGGGCATGGTGATGGAAATTTCCGACCATATCATTGTGCTCGACCACGGCGACGTAATTGCCGAAGGCGTTCCGCAGGCGATTCAGAACGATGAAAAAGTGATCGCCGCTTATCTGGGTGCTGATGAAGACGATGAGGTCAGCTTATGAGCGATACGATGCTGGAATTTCGCGATGTGAATGTCTTTTACGGTGCCATTCAGGCGCTGCAGCACGTCTCTTTGCACGTTAATCAGGGCGAGACGGTGGCCCTGATCGGGGCGAACGGTGCAGGGAAATCGACGCTACTGATGTCAATTTTCGGGCAGCCGCGCGTGCAGAGCGGGCAGATTCTGTTTCGCGGGGAAGATATCAGCCGTAAATCCACCCACTTTGTGGCGTCGGCAGGGATTGCGCAATCGCCGGAAGGGCGGCGCGTTTTCCC
The DNA here is from genome assembly GCF_046449555.1 of Rahnella selenatireducens. Lineage (NCBI taxonomy): Bacteria > Pseudomonadati > Pseudomonadota > Gammaproteobacteria > Enterobacterales > Yersiniaceae > Rahnella > Rahnella selenatireducens. The sequence continues at coordinate 226,832 of NZ_JBKEZJ010000008.1, read as the reverse complement.
CGATATGACCGTTGAAGAGAATCTGCTTATGGGCACCATTCCGGTGGGAAATAAATATGCGGCGGAAGATTTGCAAACCATGTTCGATTTGTTTCCCCGCCTGAAAGAGCGGAGGAAACAGCGCGCGATGACCATGTCCGGCGGCGAGCAGCAAATGCTGGCGATAGCGCGTGCGCTGATGAGCCGTCCGAAACTGTTATTGCTCGATGAACCCAGCCTCGGGCTGGCGCCGATTATCGTTAAACAGATTTTTCAGACGCTGCGGGAACTGGCGCGTAACGGCATGACGATTTTTCTGGTTGAGCAAAATGCGCATCACGCGCTTAAGCTTTCCGACCGGGGCTATGTGATGGTCAACGGGCAGATACGTCTGAGCGGAAGTGGGGAAGAACTCTTAGGAAATCAGGAGGTGCGTAAAGCCTATCTGGGAGGAATCTGATTTATCGCTTTCAAAGGCCCGTAATACCGCGTATTGCGGGCTTCCCGCTAACTATTTTTTCAATTTCCATCCCCCCTCCACATTTCACTCACAGTATTCCGTTATCATGTAATTCTTACAGATTGGTGACCAAAAAGTTAAATTTCTGAGTTATCATGCAGAGTTAACCATCAAAAATTTGTTAAAGATGAGTTTTTTAGGACGAATCAATGACCTGACGCAGTGTTAAAGCGTTGACCCTCAGGGAACAACGGGCTATATAACGCTGTCCGTTTTTGGCATGAATTTTCCTGTCTCAAGGATCAAGGATGAAGTGAATGGCGAACGGGTCATTCACTCGATGCGTTGAACCGTCGGCGCTGCTGATTAAAACAGCAGAAAGGGTCGTAGCGTTTATTGTTTAATCAGACAGGGTGCTGAAATGGCTTCTGAGATAATTTCTTTTGTTTTATTTCTTTCCTCTATCTTTTTCTACGTCACCCGCGCGTCGGCCAGCCGAATCTGGTTTTCGCTGGTGCTGTTTTTCCTCGGGCTCTACGTCATCCTCAATGTCATTCTGATCGGCAGTAATTATTTTACTGGCGAAGGCATTACCGACGCTGTGCTTTACACAGTCACCAGCAGCCTGAAAGGTGCCGGGCTGAATAAATATATTCTGCCGTTCCTGGGGTTACTTGCCGGTCTGATTGCCGTTTTTACCCTGCTGGCGTGGGGGCTGAAACAGCGTCGTGCTAAGAACAGCAGCGCGGTCTACAGCATGCTGGCCGTCGTGCTGGCGGTGTTTTCTGTCGGTTCCACACAGGCTTTCCAGAATATTTCCCGCCTGGTGAAAACGCAGATCAGCGGCAATGGCGCAGACTTCGACACGTATTACAAAGTGCCGGAGAAAATGGTGAAAGGCGCAAAAAAACCGAATCTCGTTTACATCTATGGCGAAAGTCTGGAACGCACTTACTTTGATGAAAAAGTGTTCCCGGGGCTGACCACCGAATTAAGCCGCCATAAAGCGCAAAGTATTGATTTTACCAATACCAAACAGGTTCCCGGCACCGGATATACCATCGCCGGCATGGTGGCTTCACAGTGCGGTATCCCGCTGTTTGCTCCGTTTGATGGCAATGCGTCCAGCGCATTAGCCACGTTCTATCCGGAAAATGTCTGTCTGGGTGATGTTCTGAAAGGTGCAGGTTACACCAACTATTTCTATCAGGGTGCGGAACTGGCGTTTGCCGGTAAAGGCACGTTTCTGAAATCTCACGGTTTTGATCATCTTTACGGCTACAACGAACTGCGTCCGACCGTGGCTGACCCGGCGTATAAAAATGACTGGGGCTGGTATGACGACACGTTGCTTGACGAGGTTTACAAGAAATTCATCACGCTGAGTAAAGAGGGCAAGCCTTTCTCGCTGTTCACGCTGACGGTCGATACGCATCACCCGGACGGCTTTATTTCCCGGGGTTGTACCCGCAAAGACTATAAAGTGAACGGTAAATCCAACCAGTCCCTGAGCGCGGTATCGTGCAGTCAGGAGCTGATTTCGGCCTTTATCGACAAGATTAAAGCGTCAGGTTATTTCGATAACACCATCATTGTGGTGTCTTCCGACCATCTGGCGATGAACAACACCGCGTATAACATTCTGACCAAGCAAAACCGCAAGGACTTGTTCTTCGTGCTCGATGGCCGTAAACCGGTTGGCGATCTGAATGCCGCGAAACGCAGTACGCTTGATAACGGTGCCACGGTGCTTGATATCATGGGCGGCGATAACTACATCGGCCTGGGACGCAGCGGTTTTTCCGCGACATCCATGACCGCACAGTTCCTCAATATTGATGACAAAGTAAATGCCTGGAAACCGGCAGTTATCAAACAGTGGGGCTTCCCGAACAGCATTAAAAATTACACGGTCAACAACAAAGACAGCAGCTTCACGTTCTCCGGTATGACTATCAAGACACCGTTCATCCTGAAAGTGACTGGCGAAAAAATCGAGCCGATGTTTGATGTGTATCTGTCGACGCCGCTCAAGAAGCAGCTTGCCGGTCTGGCGACCAGCGATAACTTTGTCTGGGTCGATAAATGCTATGAAATGGGCCGCGTCTGGGCACCAGAGCTGTCGCTCAATACCGGCTTGTGCGTCGCGTCGGGCAACTTGGGTGCGAAGCCGTCTATCGTGCAGGTGAGCGGAGATACGTTCAAAGGTAAAGTGGACTTCGCAAAAGACACGTCGGGCAGCAATGCGATTTACCAGAAAACGCTGGTTTCGCTGAACATTGACGACGCCGCGACCACCTATCAGTCTCCGTCCATCGCGTTTATGGTGCCGGGCCTGCCTGAGCAGGTGAAAGCAATTACGGGCGTTTCTTCAGTGGAAAACTGGGGACGCTGGTCGGATGCCAATCTGGCGCCGTCGGTGAAAATCGATTATGTCAAACCTCTGCCCGAGATGTTTGATGTGGTAATCCGTGCCAGAGCCTACGGCAACAACATCGACAAACCTGTTTCCGTGCGCGTCGGCGATCAGGAACAGTTTGTGACCTTTGGGGATCAGGATGGCATTGTGAAGGTGCAGTTCACTAACCCTGACGCGGCACAAAGTATTGTGATTACGCCACCGTCACCGACCGAGCCGACCGAAGGTACCAGCGGTGGTTTCCAGCCGCGTAAACTGGGCATCGGCATGGTGTCGCTGGAGGTTCAGCCGGTTGACCCGCAGTCATAAAAGTATTGATGTCAGGAATAAGGAAAACCCGCTTCGGCGGGTTTTTTAATGGCCGCAGATCGCGAATTTCCTTACTCCAGTAAGGTTAGCTTTTTTATTGATTTACTATCCCATTTCTCATATTCATTTAAGGTATATGAATCTCTGAAACAATATTATAAAGAAATAAGCCTATGGGTATACTCGCCAAATTCCTGCACGCAAACTCGGCTCTGGGCAGGCTTCTCATGTAAACTTTGGGGATACTCCATGCAAGCAATGTTCAATAAAACTAAGACCCGCCTTAAACGTACCATTTTACTGGCTGCTACCTCTGCGGTTGTGATTTCCGGCAGCGTTCTGGCACCGCTTGCGGCAGCGCATGCAGCCGATAAAACCACCATCAAAGTCGGCATCATGAGCGGCGAAGACGAAGATGTCTGGCGCGAAGTCGTTAAACAGGCGGCGGCAAAAGGGCTGACCGTTAAACCGGTCGTTTTCAATGACTACAACCAGCCAAATGAAGCGCTGCAAAACGGCGAAGTAGACGCCAATGCGTTCCAGCATCAGCCTTTCCTCGATAATCAGATCAAAGTGAACCACTACGATATCGTCCGCGTCGGTTATACCGCCGTCTGGCCAATCGGTTTGTATTCCAAAAAAGTGAAAACCGCCGCTGAACTGAAAGACGGTGCGGTGATCGGTGTGCCTAACGACCCGGCAAACGAAGCGCGCGGGCTGGTTCTGCTGGAGCAATCCGGCGTGATCAAACTGAAACCGGGCGCAGGGATTTCTGCCACAACCGCAGACATCACTGAAAACCCACGCCACGTAAAAATTAAAGAACTGGATTCCGGCATTATCGGCCGTTCCGTACCTGATCTGGATGCCGCAATTGTTAACACCGACTGGGCGCTGAAAAGTGGCCTGACGCCGGCAGACCGTATCGCACAGGAACCGGTAAAAGGTAACCCGTACAACAACTTTATCGCTGTTAAAACTGCGGATGTAAACGCACCGTGGGTGAAAACGCTGGTGGGTTCTTATCAGAATGACGCCGTCAAGCAAGTGTTTGATAAGGTTTATAAAGGTACTGGCGTAACGGCCTGGTAAGGAAGTAAAAGCATGACAATAATCACTGAGACCGGGGCACAGTTTACCGCTACGTCCCCGGAAAAGGATAGCGTCCGCCGCCCTCTGGCGGGCACTCCGGCACAGACAGACCGGATTGCTGACAAGGATGCTGCTCAAAATGTGGTGCGGTTGCATCAGGTCAGCCGCCGGTTCGGGGAAACGCAGGCCCTGAACGGCGTGTCATTAACGGTAAAACGGGGCGAAATTCTCGGGATTATTGGTCGCAGCGGGGCAGGGAAATCGACCCTGATCCGCTGTCTCAACGGGCTGGAACAACCGGATGAAGGCGTGATCGAAATCGAAGGTCACGCCATTACCGGGCTGAGTGAAAAACAGTGGCAGTTGGTGCGCAGCCGCGTGGGGATGGTGTTTCAGCATTTTAATTTGCTGTCGGCCAAAACCGTCGAACAGAACGTTGCACTGCCGCTGAAAATTGCCGGTTTCGACAAGGCGCGTCGTCAGGCGCGTGTGGCCGAATTACTGGCGCTGGTCGGGCTGGAAGATAAAGCCAAAAGTTATCCGGCAGCGTTGTCGGGCGGGCAAAAGCAGCGTGTCGGGATTGCCCGTGCGCTGGCTGCCAGCCCGGCGCTGTTGCTGTGTGATGAAGCCACGTCGGCGCTGGATCCTGAAACGACCCGCTCAATTCTCGCGCTTCTCCAGTCACTGAATCAGAAACTGGGGATCACGATTTTGCTGATCACCCATGAGATGGAAGTGATCAAGAAAATCGCCCATCGCGTGGCGGTCATAAACGCCGGAGAAATCATTGAAGAAGGGCCGGTATGGCAGGTGTTTGCCCATCCGCAGTCGCAGCTCACCCGTACATTGTTACAGGGCCTGCTGCCGCAACTCCCGGAAGCGCTGGCCGATGAACTGACGACGGAGCGTCAGGGGCAGGCGATTTACAGCGTGCAGTATGCCGGGCAGGGCAGTCAGGGGGAGATTATCACCCAGATGGCGGCGGAATTACCGGGAAAGTTCCGGCTTATTCAGGGCGGCGTGGATCATATTCAGCATTACGCTATCGTGCGATTTTTCTACTCGGTACCGGTGGTTGACGCTGCCGCCGAGCAGGCCGTTTTACACTGGCTGCAACAGCGCCAGGCAACTGTGGAGCTGACGGGCTATGTCTCCGGTAATGCTTGATCTTTTATTTAATGCCGTTCAGGAAACGCTGCTGATGACGGCGGTTTCGGGCTTATTTTCACTGGTTGCCGGTTTGCCGCTCGGACTGATTCTGGTCATGAGCAGCCCGGGAGGGATTGCTGAAAACCACTGGGTCAACCGTTCACTCGGCCTGGTGATCAACGGCTTCCGTTCACTGCCGTTTATCATTTTGCTGGTGGCGTTGATCCCGGTGACGCGTTTTCTGGTAGGGACTTCGCTGGGCACGTGGGCGGCGATTGTTCCGCTTTCCATTACCGCCACACCGTATTTTGCCCGAGTGGCTGAAGTGTCGCTGCGAGATGTGGATCGCGGGCTGATTGATGCGGTGCGGGCGATGGGCGCAAGTAAGCTGCGCATCGTCTGGGATGTGTTAATCCCGGAAGCGCTGCCGGGTATTCTGTCCGGGTTTATCGTGACGCTGGTAGCGCTGATCGGTGCCTCGGCGATGGCGGGCGCAATCGGTGCGGGCGGATTGGGTGATCTGGCTATCCGGTACGGCTATCAGCGTTTTGAAACGGTGGTGATGGTGGAAGTGATTGTGGTGCTGATTGTTATCGTCTGCGGCATTCAGTGGCTGGGCGATCGCATCGTGGCGCGCGTGGATAAACGTCATTAAAAAAGCCGGTCGTCATCGGCGACCGGCTTAAATCTGGTTCTACATCTCGCTGCGAGAACGCCAGCGTTCACGTGCCATAAAGCTTTTCACCCCTACATCCAGGAACGGGCGCGGCGGCAGATAATTGGCGCGTCCGACCGCTTCCATATCCGCCAGCAACGGATTATCTTCACCCAGCGCATGTTCTGCGAGTAACCTGCCAAACGCGCTCTGTTTCGAGCTGCCTGAGCCGTTACAGCCTGCCGACGAGTACACGTTTTCCGATAAATTCCCCCATACCGGCGCACCATTACGCGTAATGCTGATCAGCCCCGACCAGGTGTACGCCATATTTACATCCTGCAATTGCGGGTAAATCCGCGCAAACAGCTGCTGATGGCGGCGAGCGTGGCGGCCGGTTTCCACCGCGTTTGTCACCAGACCCGGCGCAAAATTCACGTGCTCGCGGATCAGGAAACGATGATCGGGGGTATAACGCAGCGTTGCGCCTGCGAGCGCATTCACCGGCGTCGAACCCCACGGCGAAATATCGCCAATAAGACGACGCTGCTCCGGCGTCAGCGGCTCTGTCAGGGTCGCAAATGTTGACATGGCAAATACGTTACCTTTGAACAGCGGCAGCCCGCGTGCGGCTCCGTTAATCGCCAGCATCAGCTTCCGGGCGCGAACTTCGCCGTGCGGTGTTTCTGCGCGGATCGTACCCTGTGTATCGATTTGCAAAGCAGGGGAGTTGGCATAAACCGTAACGTTCTCTGGCAGTGTCGCCACCAAACCGTTGATCAGCGCCGCCGGATTGACCAGAATACAGTTTGGCGTATACACCGCGCTGCGGTAAAAATCAGTGCCCAGACGCTGTTTCAGGGCCGCGTTATCCAGATATTCGAAACTTTCACCGAGCGTGGTCAGCTCTTTCTGATAATGCGCAATTTCGCCGTCAAATTGTTCGCTCACGGCGCAATGGTATTTCCCCGAATTCAACCAGTCGCACTCAATTTCGTGCCGGTCAACGGTGTCTTTCAGATGATGAAGCCCGTACTGCAACAGACGTCGGTAAGTGTTGGCATGTTCCAGTTCAGCCGACGTGCTGCCGACGGTGTGGGGTAAATCAATGACAAAGCCGGAGTTGCGCGCCGAAGCGTTATCGGCAACGTCCAGCGCTTCGAGTACCACGACGTGTTCATGCGGGCGGAGTTCTGCAATTCTTCTGGCAAAAGCCAGCCCGGCGAACCCTGCACCGATCACCAGCCAGTCTGCCGTTACGTTGCCGTGCAATGCCGGATGACGCGGCGTATCGCCACGCAGCGCCGCCCAGCCGTTAATATTCTGATCGAGTGGTAAGTTTTTAATTTTCATTTGCGACATCAAATCGTTATCCCAGGTGGTTCGATCCTAAGTTATGGACGTTTGGATGTCTAATGCACAATGATGATAAACATATATTCATCTCACGGCAGGGAGAGCGGGCAGGCGAAAATTAGGACAAAGTGAATATTTAGTAATCAGATGGCGGGGAGGTTTACTTGCTAGAATGCACGCGGGTGCTTGAGGCTTATTGGTCTTGAGCAGTGTTGTTCAAGGTGTAATAAGAAGAAAGCCCCGAGTTAATTATTCAATCATCCCGAGGCTACCAACGACGCCTAGACAACGTCAGGATAGCCTCATAGATGCAGAAATGCAACGGAGGTTAAGATGGCGCGAAAGCTGATTTTGTACGGGTTCATGGTGATTAGTTTCACGTTATTGGCCTGGACCTGGATGGTGCGTGATTCGCTGTGCGAGTTGCATATTAAGCAGGGAAATAAGGAAGTTGCGGCAGTCTTAAGCTACGAAATTAACGGCTAACCGTGAGGTGGGGTTCGCCCCACCTTTTCGGATGTTGACAAAGCAAGTTGGCCTCAGGCACCCATTTGCAGAAACGCAAAAACAAAAAGGCCCGAATTTTCATTCGGGCCTTCTCGTATTGTGTGGTGGAGAGAGAGGGGTTCGAACCCTCGATACGATTGCTCATATACACACTTTCCAGGCGTGCTCCTTCAGCCACTCAGACACCTCTCCAGTCGTCGGCTACACCGCAGTGCTGCTGACCGGCGCTAATGTAGGGAAAAGCGCGTTCAGCGTCAACCTTCTTTTTGCAGGTTCTGTGCTGTTTAGACAAACTTAGAGCAGTTTGCTGATTTACAGACCAAAAACTGTATTAAGGATAACCAGTTTGCCGTAAGTCACGCAGCGTCATTAATTCTGCTTATACTCGTGAATAGATAATTAGAATAACTGCATAAAAGTGCGATTAAGCAGCAAACACTTTCCGCTACGGTTAAATAGCAAAATATGTTGTGAAAATCGCCAGTCTCGAAGGTATAACAATGGATTCCAAAAAAAGGCTTCGTATAAAAACTGGGTGAGTTAAAACCAGAAGCAGAATAAATCCACACTACGGGACAGGGGTTCTTACTTGAGTCAGTCAAATAACGCGACGGCGTCGCAGCACCGCACGGCGATACCCGCCGGTGCGGGCACATTATTCTTCGTTCAGACTTTCGCGACGCTCGGCTTCGCGGTGCTTTATTCCACTCTGGTGCTGTACGCCACAAAAAAACTCGGTTTCAGCGAAGATAACGCGAACGCTATTATGGGCGTGTTTGGCGCGTTCAACTATGGACTGCATATGTTTGGCGGTTATCTCGGCGGGCGTTATCTGAGTAACCGTAACCTGTTTGTGCTGGGCATGGTGTTGCAGGTCTTCGGCTGTGCGCTGATTGCGCTGGAAGGCGTGACCGGCCTTTACTGGGGGCTGGCGATGTTCCTGACCGGCAGCGGGCTGAACGTGACTTGCCTGAATATGATGCTGACGCAGCGTTTTGCACCGGATGATGACCGCCGTGAATCCGCGTTCCTGTGGAATTATGCCGGGATGAATCTGGGCTTCTTTATTGGTTTCGCCGTTGCCGGTTATTTCCAACTGAGCGAAAACTATCGCGCGCTGTTCCTGTTTGCCACGCTGGGCAACGTGGCTGCTGTGGTTGTGACGCTGTCTCGCTGGTCGATTCTGGCCGACATCAGCACGCCTCTTAAAGAAGCCAGCCGCGGCCAGTTGCTGCGCCGTATGGCTGTCGGTATCGCCATTTTAATCGTCCTGGTGCCGGTTATTCGACTGTTGCTGACCCACGCCGAGTTCAGCAGTTACTTTGTGGTTGCACTGGGTATTATCATTTTTGCGCTGATGACGTTGGTCACTTTCCGTCACCGCCAGGATGATGAACGCCGCCGCATGAAAGCGTATCTTCTGCTGGCGCTGGGTTCGCTGGTGTTCTGGACGCTTTATCAGCTGGCCCCGATGGGACTGATGCTGTTCTCCGAAAACAACATTAATCTGAACGTTTACGGCATCCGCGTGGCACCGCAGTGGATCCAGAATATTAACACCATTGTAATTGTTATTGGCGGACCACTGATGGCGCTGTGGTTCAATAAATTGCGTCAGCGCGGCTGGAAAATTGATGTTCCGGCACAGTTCTCGGCTTCTTTATTCTGCATGGGGCTGGGAATGCTGGTTCTTCCGCTGGGGATCCATCTGGCGGGCGGCGACGGGCTGGTGGCGTTTAAATGGATTGCCATCAGCTATCTGCTGCAAAGCATTGGTGAGTTGCTGATTTCTCCTATTGGCTACGCGATGATTGGTAAACTGGCCCCGGCGCGCTATCAGGGCGTGATGATGGGCTGTTGGATGATGGTGACCGGCGTGGCTTCGGTGCTCGCCAGCTACATCTCCGGCCTGATGCCGCAAAACAAAGGCAGTACGCCGGTGCTCACTAACCCGGGCTACAGCGAAGTCTTCAACATGCTTGGCTGGGGTTCTGTTGTTACCGGTGTGGTTCTGCTGGTTCTTATCCCGCTCTTACGCCGGATGATCCGCCGCGAGCCTGCCATTGCCTGACCTGAACGACAACGCTATCAGTGAATCTTCAAGCCCCGATTTTCGGGGCTTTTTCTTTTTTCGGCCTCAGGGTTGCATCCTGATGATATTCAGGGAAATCTATCAGCTCACAGGAGGCGTCCCCGATGAACATTATTTTTTACCACCCTACATTTGATGCAAAGCCCTGGATTGACGGAATAACAAAACGCATACCGCAGGCCAGAATGCGCGTATGGAACGCCGCGGACCACGAGCCCGCCGATTACGCGCTGGTCTGGCGACCACCGCACGCCATGCTGGCCCCGCGCACAATGCTGAAGGGCATTTTTGCCCTCGGTGCAGGCGTGGATGCCATTCTCACGCAGGAACAACGTCAGCCCGGCACATTGCCCGCCGGTGTGCCGCTGATTCGTCTCGAAGACACCGGAATGTCGTTGCAGATGCAGGAATACGCGCTGGCCAGCGTGTTACGGTATTTCCGCCGCATGGATGAATACCAGCTGTTCCAGCAACAAAAACAGTGGCGGCCGCTGGCACCGCATTCTCGCGGTGAATTTACTGTCGGCATTCTTGGCGCTGGCGTGCTGGGCAGCAGCGTGGCGAAAGCGCTGGTAGATCTGCAATTCACCGTACGCACCTGGAGCCGTAGCGAGAAATCTCAGGACGGCGTGCAAAGCTTTTACGGAGACGAACAGCTGGCGGCATTTGCGTCCGGCTGTAAGGTGCTGATCAACCTGCTGCCGAATACGCCGCACACCGCCGGTATTCTCAATCATAAACTGTTCACAAATCTGCAGCATAATGCTTATCTGATTAACCTCGGACGCGGCGGACATCTGGTGGAGGGTGATTTGCTGCGCGCACTGGACAGCGGTCAGATTGCTGCCGCTACGCTCGACGTATTTGCCGAAGAACCGCTGCCCGGGATGCATCCGTTCTGGTCACACCCGCGTGTCAGCATTACCCCGCACGTGGGCGCAGATACCCTGCCGGAAGAAGCGATGGACAGTATTGCAGCAAATATTCTCGCTATCGAAGCAGGGCGGGAACCGGCAGGGCGTGTCTGCCTCGACCGGGGTTATTAACGTTCATCTGCTAAAATTACTCACGTGGCGGCCATGCAGTCGCCACGGGATCACTTAAGGAGAGCACATGCCGTATCCCGTTGATTTGCATATGCATACTGTTGCCAGCACGCATGCTTACAGCACATTACATGATTATATTGATGAAGCCGCGGAGAAAGGCATTAAGCTGTTTGCCATCACCGACCACGGCCCTGATATGGCCGATGCCCCGCACTACTGGCATTTCATGAATATGCGGGTCTGGCCGCGTCTGGTGAACGGAATCGGTATCCTGCGCGGTATCGAATCGAACATCAAAAACATTCAGGGCGACATTGATTGCACCGGCCCGATGCTCGATGAAATCGACGTGATCATCGCCGGTTTCCATGAGCCGGTGATGCAACCGGTGGATAAAGAAACGCACACCGCGGCGATGATTGCGGCGATGGCCGGCGGCGAAGTGCATATTATTTCCCATCCGGGCAACCCGAAATACCCGATTGATATTCCTGCCGTTGCGGCGGCTGCGGCGAAATATAATGTCGCGCTGGAGCTGAACAACTCCTCCTTCATCCACTCGCGTATAGGGAGCGAACCCAATTGCCGTGCGGTTGCGCTGGCCGTGAAAGAAGCCGGTGGCTGGCTGGCGCTGGGGTCGGATTCGCACATTGCGTATTCACTCGGTGGGTTTGAGCACTGCGAGCGAATTTTGCGGGAAGTGGATTTCCCGGAAGACCGTATTCTGAATGTCAGCCCGCGCCGGTTCCTGAATTTTCTGGAGAAGCGCGGGCGCGCACCAATTGCAGAATTGAGCGAACTGTGACATTGTCGCGGCCAATTTACGGGGGATTGCCCCTTTTCAACGACTGATCAGGTTATTGTTATGAATGAATTTTCAATTGTCTGCCGTATTCTGGGCACGTTGTTCTATCGCCAGCCGCAGGATCCGTTACTGGTTCCGCTTTTTGGCCTGATTCAGGACGGGAAATTGCGTGAACACTGGCCGCTGGAGCAGGATGCGTTGCTGATCCGTTTGCAGGAAAGCGCCGATCCCCAGGCGCTGGCCGCTGAGTTTAACCGTTTGTTCGTCGGCTCAGAATGCGCGGTGTCGCCTTTCCGCAGCGCTTACGTTGATGGCGCAAATGAAATGGATATCCGCACCTTCCTGCAACAGCGTGGAATGCCGTTAGGTGAAGCGCCTGCCGATCACTTCGGCGCGATGCTGCTTGCAGCCTCATGGCTGGAAGATCAGTCGCAGGAAGATGAAGTGGGCGCGCAAATCACGTTGTTCGATGATTACCTGTTCCCGTGGTGCGGGAAATTCCTCGGTAAAGTTGAAGCGCACGCCACCAGCGGTTTCTACCGCACGCTGGCTGAAATCAGCCGGGAAGCATTGCAGGTGATGCGCGAGGAGCTGGAAGAACAGCTGCCGCCGGATCTGGATGACGACGAAGAAGACGATCAGTAAACCCCTGATGCGTCAGAAATAAAAAAGCCCGGCCATGAAGATGTGCCGGGCTTTTTAAATTAGTCAGCTTTTTATATTAGTCAGTAAACGGGATCACGAGTTCACCCGGTTTCACTTCTATACCTTTCGCCAGTTTTTTGGCCATCGCTTCGCCTTTGCTGCGGTCGCCATTCAGTACGTACGCCGGACGCTGATCGAAGTAAGTTTTCAGCGAATTGTTCAGGTAAGGCATCAGGCCTTTCATCACACTGTCCATTTTTTCCGGCTGAATAGTGTAATCCACCACCTGCATATCTTTCAGGAAAATCGCGCCTTTATCCTTGTCGTAAGACGGATTGGCTTTAAGCGTCAGGTGCATATCGGCTTTCTGCGGACCAAATAATGACGAGATATCGACATGCGCGTCGCCGGTCAGCGTCACGATGCCCGGTTCTGCGCGGCCAATCTGACTGCTGAGATTGGTCAGCACTAGTTTCGCATCCACCAGCCCTGGCACGCCGAGTTGTTTCTCGAAATTATTGTTCTTGTGCAGATAGTCATTAACCTGTTGCTCGCTGATGGTGTACTGCGTCAGCTGGTTACACCCGGTCAACAGGCTGGCGCACATCAGAACTGCTGCACCTAAAAGTCGCTTTGTCATTCTTCCCTCGTTACGTAAAAACTATTTTGTCAGCATGACCGCTAAACGGTTTCGCTCCAATCAGACAACGCTGATTAGCCTAAGTGCTGGGGAAGGGGAAGAAAAGGGAAAATCGCCGGAAGCAGGCTTCCGGCACAAGATTTAACTGGCGAGGCGTGTAAACAGATTAACCTGAGTCTGTTTTGCCATATTGTCGCGATAAGCCTGAACGCGGGACGGCCACTCAATTCCCTGAACGATAGTCAGCGAACGCAGTACCGGCCAGAGATTGATGTCATCTTCTGAAAGCTCGCCGTTGACGGCGTTCGGTTCGACGATCAGCTTATCGAGCGCACGTAAGTCCTGGCTGATTTTTTTCACCAGACCTTCTGAATGTTTCAGATGCTCCTGAAAATCGCCGCTGGCAGCCTGCTTTTTGTCGGAGAAGTACTTACGCGCTTCCGGCGTGGAGAACTCCTCCAAAGGCGCGGCCGCAAAACGAGGCAGCAGCAATCGCCCCATATATTCAGAAACATGACGCAGCCAGGTCGCAATGGAGGCATTCAGCGGGCCGGTCAGCAGCGGTTTTGCGTCACTTTTATCCACGTAATGTACGATGTCCATACTTTCCGGCATAAAGCCGCCATCTTGTTTTTGCAGGATCGGCACCATCTTTTTGCCCACCATGGAAATCGGGGTTTTCTCGTCATCATTGAGCAGAACTTTGATTTCTACCGGAATGTTTTTCAGACCGAAAATCATGCGTGCTTTAACGCAAAAAGGGCAATGTTCGTAAACGTAAAGTCTCATGGTTCATAGCTCCTGTTGTCGCCGGCGTTGACCTGTAGGGTGCGTGAAAACTGCCGGATATAGGTTCGGATTTAATCGATACGCTGAAACCAGTATGGGTAAATGAGGAGTGGAGATCAAACCGCGTCCCTGAGAACGCGGTTTGCATCAAGGTATTAATTGCCGCTCAGCATGGCCGGTTCGATGCGGCGAAGATTGAATTGCCAGTACAAACCGGTGAGGGTGATGAAGCCCACGATGCCCAGTAAAAACCACGGTAATTCAGGGAGTTCAAGCGCGCGGCCGGTGTCATACATCCAGCCGCCGCCGGTGTAACCAATCACGCCGCCCAGTGCCAACCCCAGACGGCTAAAGCCCATATAGCTGCCCCGTGCACGGGCATCGGCCAGCGAGGCGCTCAGCGTTTCACGCGCAGGCTCGGCAATGATGGAGCCGATGTAGAAGAATCCGATCAGCAGCAACAGCGGGTTAATCGATGTCACCAGCCCGACAGGCAGAAGACTGAGGGTCATGATCAGCAGGCCGAACATCAGACGCTGCTCAAGGCGGAAGTGTTTTTCGCTCCAGCGCGCAATCGGATACAGCAGCGTCAGGGAAAGCACTGCTTCAATCGCATACATCCATTTCACCGCCGCCGGGCTGCCCGCGACATCATTGACCGCAATCGGCAACATCAGCATGACCTGCACGGTCAGCATGTAATAACCGGTCAGCGTCAGTACATACGCCAGAAAACGGCGATCGCGCAGCACACGCATCATGCCTTCACGCATCGGTGTGCGCAGGGTGGAAATCCGGTAAGCAGGCAGCAGCCAGGCGTTGCAGGCGGCGGCCAGCACAAATATGCCCGCACCGGCCCAGCACACGTAATGGAAATCATATTGCAGCAACCAGCTGCCGATGAGCGCACCGATAACCGCACCGGCGCTGTCTTGCATCATCATCAGGGAGAAGAAACGGCTGCGCTCGTGCGGACGGGTCAGCTTGATCACCAGCGCGGTGCGCGGCGGGTCGAACAAGGTGCCCCCGAGGCCGGAGAGAATGCAAGAACAGACTAAAATCCACGGTTCGTCTGCCATTGCCATGGTGGCGAATCCGGCAGCGCGTAAAAGCATGCCGGTGATAATCATCGGTTTGGCACCAAAACGATCAGCGATTGCGCCGCCGAAAATGCCTAATCCCTGTTGCGTGAGCTGGCGGACACCCAGCGCCAGACCCACAGCCATCGCGGCCCAGCCGAGCTGATCGACAAATCGGATCGAGATCAACGGAAAAACCACGAAAAAGCCTAAAATAACCAGCGCGTTGTCTAATAACAGAAAGTACTTACCCAAGCTCCGAGCTTGTGATACCAGAGACATGCTTCACCATGAGCGATTATTTGTACCCTGTCCGGCAGATACAGAAAGGAAGAAAAGACCGTTCCAGTCTGAACCCGAATCAGGCGTTTAGATAGGGCGCTATTGATAATATTTTTTTATCGTCAAGCCGCGTTCTGACTGGCAGAATTGGCGATGATCAGGTGTTTCCTATAAATTCTATTCATCGACCCGTGCGGGATGTGGAGGAAGGGATGTTTGGCTATAAATCTGCCGTGCCGAAAGTGCGGCTTACCACGGACCGGATGGTTCTGCGCCTGGTTCATGACCGTGATGCGCACCGGCTGGCTGAATACTATGCGGAGAACCGGGTGTTTCTGAAACCCTGGGAACCGGTCAGGGATGAAAGCCATTGTTATCCTTCCGGATGGCAGGCGCGTCTGGGGTTAATTTCCGAAATGCAGAAACAGGGCAGCGCGTATTATTTTATTCTGCTGGACCCCGATGAAACCCGCGTGATGGGCGTGGCGAATTTCAGTAACGTCCTGCGCGGCTCATTCCATGCCTGCTTTCTCGGTTATTCCCTCGGTCAGGAATGGCAGGGGAAAGGGCTGATGCAGGAAGCGTTGCAATCGTTAATCCGCTATATGCAGCGTCAGCAAAAAATGCACCGTATTATGGCCAATTATATGCCGCACAATAAACGCAGCGGGCAACTTCTCGAGCGTCTGGGCTTCGAGCGTGAAGGCTATGCGAAAGATTATTTACTGATTGATGGCAAATGGCAGGATCACGTCCTGACGGCGTTAACCTGGCAAGAATGGACGCCCCCGTCCCGATAAGGAGAGCAACATGAAACATGAACTCAGCGACCGGGAAGCCCGGGTGGTCGGTTGTTTGCTGGAAAAACAGCTCACCACGCCGGAACAGTATCCGATGACGCTCAACGGATTAACCACCGCCTGCAATCAGAAAACCAACCGTGAACCGGTGATGGAACTCAGCGAAAGCGACGTTCAGCAAACGCTGGATATGCTGCTGCGCAAACACATCATCCGCACCCTTAGCGGTTCCCGCACCATGAAGTACGAGCATCGTTTTTGTAATTCCGAATTCGGCAATCTCAAATTTTCCCCGCAGGAGGTGGCGGTTGTCACCACGCTGTTGCTGCGCGGCGCGCAAACGCCGGGTGAATTACGCACGCGCACCAACCGTTTGCACGATTTTTCTGACGTTGCTGAAGTCGAGCAAACTCTGACAGATCTGACTAACCGCGAAGATGGCCCGTTCTGCGTGCGTCTGGCGCGTGAACCGGGCAAGCGCGAAAGCCGTTTTATGCACCTGTTCAGCGGTGAAGTCAGCCAGGCGGCCAGCGCCGCAGAAGAGCCATTTTCCAGCACCGCCGCACCGGACTCCGGGCTGGCCGCGCGCGTGGAAACGCTTGAGGCCGAAGTGGCCGAACTGAAACAACGTCTGGAAAGCCTGCTGCAACATTTGGGTGACTAAAAGGAAAATGTCGTGAGTAAACTTCGGATAGGCGTTATCGGGCTTGGCGGGATCGCGCAAAAAGCGTATCTGCCAGTTCTCAGTCATGCTGAAAAGTGGACGCTGGTCGGCGGTTTTTCCCCGAATCAGCAAAAAGCACAGGCCGTTTGCGACAGCTACCGGCTGGCCTGTTTTTCCCGGATGGACGAACTTGCCAGCCAGTGCGACGCGGTATTCGTCCACAGCAGTACGGCCAGCCATTTCGACGTCGTCGGGCAATTGCTGGCGCAGGGCGTCCATGTGTATGTTGATAAACCGCTGGCACCTGAGCTGGATCAGGCCGAACAATTGGTAGAGCAGGCTAACCGGGCAGGCAAAGCACTGATGGTCGGGTTTAACCGCCGCTTTGCGCCGCTCTATCGTCAACTGAAAGAGCAGATGGAACAACCGGCGTCTTTGCGTATGGATAAACACCGTACGAACAGCGTCGGGCCACACGATCTGCGTTTTACGTTGCTGGATGATTATCTGCATATCGTGGATACGGCGCTGTGGCTGGCGGGCGGCAATGCCACTCTGGAAAGCGGGCTCATTCAGATTAACGAGGCTGACCAGATGCTTTATGGCGAGCATCATTTCCTGTGCGGAGAAACGCTGGTGACGACTTCAATGCATCGCCGTGCCGGGACATTCCGCGAAAGCGTGCAGGCGGTTACTGAAGGTGCTGTTTATCAGCTCGATGATATGCGGGTCTGGCGCGATGAACGTGACGATATTCTGACGCAGCAACCTGTTGCAGGCTGGCAAAGTACGCTGGCGCAGCGTGGTTTTGTCGGCGCAATTGAGCATTTTGTTGATTGCGTCTCGAACCAGACCGCACCGGAAACCAGCGGCGAACAGGCGATTTACGCGCAGGCCATGATCGAAAAAATTCTGCAAAACTGAGTGAAAGCCGCACAGGACGGTGCGGGTAACAATCTATAACAACTGCCGTTGGCTATTGCATGGCGGATGCGTAGACTAAGCGCATCTTTGAGCCATGCCGGTTCATCTTTCACGCCTGCTGATGCAGGCGTAGTTGTTTAACCTGTTGATCAATACTGCATTACAGACAGGCCACCGGCAAACAAGAAAAGTGACATGAATCTACTTAAATCTCTGGCAGCCGTCAGTTCAATGACGATGTTTTCACGTGTATTAGGGTTTGCCCGCGACGCCATTGTGGCCCGCGTTTTTGGTGCCGGAATGGTGACCGACGCCTTTTTTGTGGCGTTCAAACTGCCCAATTTATTACGTCGTATTTTCGCTGAGGGCGCATTCTCTCAGGCTTTCGTGCCCATTCTGGCCGAGTATAAAACCCAGCAGGGCGAGGAAGCCACGCGGACGTTTATTGCTTACGTTTCGGGCCTGCTGACGCTGGTTTTGGCGATTGTCACCGTGCTCGGTATGCTTGCCGCGCCGTGGGTGATTTACATTACGGCTCCGGGTTTTGTAGATTCGCCCGATAAATTTGCACTGACCAGTTCGCTGCTGCGCATCACGTTCCCGTATATCCTGCTGATATCACTGGCCTCTCTGGTCGGTGCGATACTCAATACCTGGAACCGTTTCTCGATACCGGCTTTTGCGCCGACGTTCCTGAACGTCAGCATGATTGGCTTTGCGCTGTTTGCGGCGCCTTATTTCCACCCACCGGTGCTTGCTCTGGCCTGGGCGGTGGTTGCAGGCGGATTGCTGCAACTGGGCTACCAGCTCCCGCATTTGAAGAAAATCGGTATGCTGGTTCTGCCGCGTCTGAACCTGAAGGATGCCGGGGTCTGGCGCGTTATGCGTCAGATGGGGCCGGCAATCTTGGGTGTGTCGGTGAGCCAGATCTCCCTGATTATCAACACCATTTTTGCGTCATTCCTGGTCTCAGGTTCCGTGTCATGGATGTATTACGCTGACCGTCTGATGGAGTTTCCGTCCGGCGTGCTGGGCGTGGCCCTGGGGACAATTCTGCTGCCGTCGCTGGCGCGGAGTTTTTCGAGCGGCAATCATGCCGAATACAACCGCCTGATGGACTGGGGCTTGCGCCTGTGTTTCCTGCTGGCACTGCCAAGTTCTGTCGCGCTGGGTATTCTGGCGAAACCGCTGACCGTTGCGCTGTTCCAGTACGGAAAATTCAGCGCCTTTGATGCGTCAATGACGCAGCGCGCGCTGGTGGCATATTCAGTCGGCTTGATGGGGTTGATTGTAGTGAAGGTGTTGGCACCGGGCTTCTATTCCCGTCAGGACATTAAAACACCGGTCAAAATCGCCATCGTCACATTGCTGATGACACAGGTGATGAACCTTGCATTTATCGGGCCGCTTAAACACGCCGGTCTTTCACTGTCGATTGGTCTGGCTGCATGCCTGAATGCGTCGCTGCTTTACTGGCAGCTGCGTAAACAGGATATCTTCCAGCCTCAACCAGGCTGGAAAGTCTTCCTGATCAAACTCTTTGTTGCAGTGATTGCGATGTCTGCGGCGTTACTTGGCATGATGTGGCTGATGCCCGCCTGGGATGTCGGCGGAATGGCCTATCGTCTGGCACGTCTGGTGGCGGTTGTCGCGGTGGGTGTGGTGGCGTACTTCGCCGTGCTTGGCCTGCTAGGGTTCCGCGTGAAAGAGTTTGCCCGGCATTAATCCGGTTTTCATGTGAGAAAATGCAGAAACAGAAAAGGGCGCTAGCGCCCTTTTTAATGCCTGCCAGATAGGAACTACATACGTTCTACGGTCTCGATACCCAGCGTATCCAGACCGGTTTTCAGCGTGCGCTGGGTTAACAGGGCCAGTTTCAGGCGGCTGTTACGGCTTGTGTCGTCTTCAGCGTTCAGTATCGGGCAATGTTCGTAGAAACTGGAGAACAAACCTGCAACGTCGTAGAGATAAGCGCACATGGTGTGTGGCGTGCCTTCGCGGGCAACAACGGTCAGCACTTCTTCAAATTGCAGCAGACGTGTTGCCAGCGCGGCTTCGCGTTCTTCGCTCAGCACGACCGGCTGGGTCAGGCTGTTAACGTCGATCTCGGCACGTTTGAAGATTGATGCCACGCGGGTGTATGCATATTGCATGTATGGCGCGGTGTTACCTTCAAAGGCCAGCATGTTGTCCCAGTCGAAGATGTAGTCGGTGGTACGACTTTTCGACAGATCAGCGTATTTGATAGCACCAATACCGACGGCGTTGACCAGCTTTTCAAGTTCTTCCGCGTCTTTCAGTTCTGGGTTCTTTTCTGTGATCAGCTTGCGGGCACGCTCAATCGCTTCGTCCAGCAAATCAGACAATTTCACCGTGCCGCCTGAACGGGTTTTAAATGGCTTACCGTCTTTACCCAGCATCATGCCGAACATGTGGTGTTCAAGCGCAACGGAATCAGGAACATAACCGGCTTTACGTGCGATAGTCCACGCCTGCATCAGGTGCTGGTGCTGGCGGGAATCGATGTAATACAGCACACGATCGGCACCCAGCGTTTCGTAACGGTATTTCGCACAAGCGATGTCGGTGGTGGTGTAGAGGTAGCCGCCATCTTTTTTACGGATGATGACGCCCATCGGGTCGCCTTCTTTATTCTTGTACTCGTCCAGATAAACCACGACGGCACCTTCGCTGTCGACGGCCAGACCTTTCGACTGCAGGTCAGACACGATACCCGGCAGCATGCTGTTATACAGGCTTTCACCCATAACGTCGTCTTCAGTCAGGGTGACGTTCAGGCGGTTATAAGTCAGCTGGTTTTGCTTCATGGTCACATCGACCAGTTTGCGCCACATCTGCAAACAGTACTCATCGCCGCCCTGCAGTTTCACCACGTAGCCACGCGCACGTTCGGCAAAGGCTTCATCTTCGTCGTAGTTCTTTTTCGCAGCACGGTAGAATTCTTCAAGATCGGCCAGATTCATGTCACCGGCATTCTCGTTTTGAATTTTTTCGAGGTAGGCAATCAGCATCCCGAACTGCGTGCCCCAGTCGCCGACGTGGTTGGCGCGGATCACTTTGTGGCCCAGCAGTTCGTTGGTCCGTACTGCGGCGTCGCCGATAATGGTGGAACGGATGTGGCCAACGTGCATTTCTTTCGCCACATTTGGCGCAGAATAGTCAATGACGATGGTTTGCGGCTCAACGGGCGCGATACCCAGTTTTTCGTCATTTAGCGCGCTGTCAACGTGGGCACCGACGAATGCCGGATCCAGGAAGATATTGATGAAACCGGGACCGGCAATTTCGACTTTGTTTGCGATGCCGTTCAGATCCAACAGTTCAACCACTTTCTCTGCCAGTTGTCGTGGCGGCATACCGAGTTTTTTTGCCACGGACATTACGCCATTAGCCTGATAGTCGCCAAACTGAGCTTTGGCGGACTGACGGACCTGCGCTTCGCTGTCGGCGGATGCGCCTGCTGCGACCAGCGCCTGGCTGACTTTATCTGAAAGGAGTGACTGAATATTCACCGGATTACCTTATAATTTATCCCCGTCATCCTTCGCGCTGCCTCTGCGTTAGCTGTCTTCGCGAACCCCGGTCACATACTGATGTCTCTGACCGGGGTATTCACTCACTTGCTGGCTTGATGCAACCCGAATGATTTAGGGGAAGAATGTAGTTGTTTACTGGTTATACGTTTTTAACGGATTAACCGAAAATGATGCGTGTTTATATCATATTAGCCTTGCGGCGTCAGTATTGCCGCACGTCCTGAAGGCATGAAAGCGCGATTCTGCGGCGTGTCTCTGGCAACCGGATGAAAGGCTGTGTAAATTACCCGCCCCTGAAGATCTGCAAACTAAAAAGAGATAGGATGCCCGCCATGAAACAAGTGCCTGAGTTACAGGATTTAGTCGAAGATATGTCGCGTTTCTCTGATGTATTACTGACATTCGCTGCAAAATTGCAGATCAATCTGGGTGAATTTCATGCCGATCATATTTCCGTGCGCTGTCATCAGAATACGACGGCCGACCGCTGGAAATCCGGGCTGGAAAAATGCGGCAGCCTGCTCAATGAAACCCTGATTAACGGGCGGCCAATCTGCTTGTTTACGCTCGATGAGCCGTTGACGGTTGGGCCTCTGAGCATTGATCTGGTGGAGTTACCCTATCCGGGTGATAAGCGTTATCCGCACGAAGGTTGGGAACATATCGAGATTGTCCTGCCGGGTGCTGAAGAAGAGTTGTATACGCGGGCGCTGGCAATGATTGCAGATGAAGCGCTGATGACGCCCGGTATAAAACTGAAGCAGAGTGCGCCCAAAGGGGAAAATGAGCGTTTGCCAAACCCTACGCTGGCTGTCACTGACGGTTCAGTGACGATTAAATTCCACCCACACAGTCTGCGTGAAATTGTCGCCAGCGAAAGGGACGCGGGTTAACGCCAGAGCTTATCGAGTGCGGCTTCCATCCGGTCGAGCGCTTTCCCGAGGAGGGCGCGCTGACAGCCGAAATTGATGCGTACGCACTTCGGCGCGCCAAATTCGGCTCCGCCGGAGAAACCGACGCCCGCTTCCACAAAGAAACGGTACGGGTCTTCAACCGGCAATGCGCTGGCATCAATCCAGCCAAGATAGGTGCCTTCGGGTGCCAGCATACGTAAACCTGGCATGGCGTTAATACGCGTCGCCACAATATCCCGGTTTTCACGCAAATAATCGAGCTGTGCGTTAAGCCATGCTTCGCCATCGCGGTAGGCCGCAGTCGCTGCAACATACGCCAGAATATTGACGTGCGGCACGATACCTTTGCTGGTGTCTAAAAATTTCCGGCGTAATTCGGGGTTTGGGATGATTGCCATTGAGGCACCCAGTCCGGCCAGATTGAAGGTTTTCGACGGCGCCATCAGCGTAATCGAACGTTGTTCTGCATCCGCATTGAGTGAGGCAAACGGAACGTGCTTCAGATCTGGTTCCAGAATCAGGTCGCAGTGGATTTCATCGGAACACACCACCAGATTGTGGCGTCTGGCGAATTCCTGTTGTTGACGCAATTCATCGCGGCGATAAACCGTGCCGCCCGGATTATAAGGGTTGCAGAGCATCAGCAGTTTTTCACTGCCATCAAGCTGGCTTTCGGCGGCGGAAAAATCTGCCACCCAGCGTTGTTGAAGTTGGGTGACCGGAATGGATTTAAATGCCCGGCCTTCAGATTGTGCGGCCTGCATGAAAGGCGGATAAATGGGCATCGGCATCAGGCTGCTTTCGTGCGGCGCAACGTTGGCGCGCACGGCCACGTTCAGCCCGCAGACCAGACCCGGAAGCCAGACAATCCATTCCGGCTGAATCGCCCAGTCATAAAGGTCTGCAAGCCGCTTAACCACAATATTAATCAGTTCCGGCGGAGTAATACCGTAACCAAAGACACCTTCGGCCACGCGTTGTTGCAGTTCTTTAATTACCTGAGGCGGGGACGTGAAGTCGGTATCGGCGACCCAAAGCGGAATCACATCCTGATGATGATATTTATTCCACTTAACGCTATCACTGTGACTGCGGTCTACCCACAAATCAAAATTGAGTGCCATAGTTAGCTTTCCTAAGCAGGCAGTTGGGCGGGAATGCTCATGTCAAAGCCTACGCGACATGGCCGGTTACACACAAGTGTTGTAGCATAATGCCGTAATCAGGAGAGGTCACATGACGAAATTAGAAGTGTGTTGTTACAGCGTGGATTGTGCGTTAACAGCAGAACAAGCCGGAGCGGATCGCGTCGAATTGTGCGCGAGTCAGGCTGATGGTGGGATTACGCCGAGTTACGGCACCCTCAAACTGGCGAGGGAAAAAGTGACGATCCCTGTACATCCGATTGTACGTCCGAGGGGTGGTGACTTTTGCTATAGCCAAAGCGAATTTGATGTTTTGAAAAGTGACATCGCGATGATCCGCGATCTCGGTTTTCCCGGTCTGGTGGTCGGCATGCTCGACGATGAAGGGCATATTGATATGCCAAGAATGTGGGAAGTGATAGCGTTATGCGGCGATATGGCCGTGACATTTCACCGCGCTTTCGACATGTGCCTGAACCCGAAGATTGCGCTTGAGCAGTTGACTCAGCTAGGTGTGGCGCGCATTCTGACTTCCGGACAGCAGCAAAATGCGGAAGTCGGTTTGCCGATGCTTCGGGAACTGAATCAGCTCACGCGTGGTCCTATTATTATGGCTGGCGCAGGTGTGCGCCTGACGAATCTGCAAAAGTTTGTGGATATCGGGCTGACCGAATTGCACAGCTCGGCAGGGCGTCAGGTTCCTTCCTCTATGCGCTACCGCAAAGCCGGTGTCACCATGAGTTCCGACACCGATTTTGATGAATTCAGTCGTTATTGCGTGGACGGTGATATTGTTGCCGCAATGAAAAGTACATTGCAGTTTGACGATCAAATATCCCGCACGGCGTAATAATCTCAAGATTTAACCGGGTCAAACGACCCTTATTGCGTCGCCCTGCGCAAGTACCAGGCCCCGTCATTTTGGCGGGGCTTTTTTTATGCTTAACCGCTGTGCTAGACGCGGTGTTTTTCGGAAGGGCCTGCTGCGGTTTCAATCAGCGTCACCAGATGTTCGATGGCGTCTTTTGTCGGATCCTGTTTATCGCTGTTCGCTGTATTACGGCGTAAAGACTCAACAACTTCCGTTTTTACATCGGGAAGATTTACCGAAATTGAAGCGATGCTGAATGCAATTGCTGCCTCCAGTGCCTGAGTTGTGCGCAGGAGAACATCCGGGTTTTCGTGTGTGTCGGACACTTTATAACCTTGTGGTTGTTATGGTTATAAGAGACTAGCATTTTCATTACATTTGGAAAGTGTGTCAGATCGAAAATTGGACAAATGTTTTCATTTAATCTGAGAAGTGTCAGCCCCAGGTAAGGTAAGCCACGCCAAACATGCCGGCTTTAACCACCAGACACATCACAAAGAGGCCCAAAACTATCACTCCACGATCAAAAAGGAATCGGATTCTCCGGCGCATACTTTTCTCCGCGACAGGTTCGCGTTCTGATGAATAACTTTGGCCGAATTTATACACGAAACACTATGAATCAATCCAACGATAAAGTATGAAAACAGGAAGCTTTACAAAGGCCTGGCGTGCAGTTGCCGTCAGCCCTGATCTTAAGGCCGGAAAAGGTGAATAGATTCGGAAGATTTATATCAGTCAGAAGTGTGCTGGCTACTTTTCGTAGAAGTTTTTAATTTTGATTGCGACATCAATATTGGCCCAGTGCAATTCGTTTTCCTGATGCAAACTGCTGCTGCCATCTTCCCAGGAAACGTAATACGAGACGATGCCTTTATCAGATTCAAACGTATTCATCACGGTGCCTTTGATATCGCCGGATCTGTGTTGAACGATACTGCCTTTAGGGAATTTCATACATCCTCCCAAAACGTTAACCACGATCTCTGTCAGAACAAACAGATAGCCATTCCGAAAGGTTAGACCTTTTTAATCCCGGATGTACAGCGTGACGGGGCAGAAAGCCGGAGATAAATGCGGGGAAGGTTTCCGCCAGACAGTGAGTCTGGCGGAGAAACCAGGGTTTAAGGTTTGCGGGCGATAAGCAACGCGCGGCGCGGTGCCGGATAACCTTCAATAGTTCTGGTCGGATCGTTCGGGTCGAGGAATTCGGCCAGTGATTCGCTGGTCATCCAGTCGGTACGGCGCTGTTCCTCAACCGTAGTGACGCTGACATCCGCGATACGCACATCGGCAAATCCACATTTAACCAGCCAGTCTTTCAGCGCTTCGGCGGATGGAATGAAATAGATATTCCCCATCTGCGCGTAACGATCACCCGGTACCAGCACCTGCTGACTGTCGCCTTCGACAACCAGCGTTTCCAGCACCAGTTCACCGCCACTGACCATCTGGTTTTTCAGCTGATAAAGATGATCCAGCGGTGAACGGCGGTGGTAAAGCACGCCCATCGAGAAAACGGTGTCGAACGCGTTCAGCTCAGGCAGCTGCTCGATACCCAGCGGCAGTAAATGTGCACGCTGATCGCCGCCCAGCAATTTACGCACGGCTTCAAACTGGCACAGGAAAAGCTGCATCGGATCGATACCAACGGCCAGATGCGCGCCCGCGCCAACCATGCGCCACATGTGATAGCCGCTGCCGCAGCCGACGTCTAAAATGGTACGGCCCGCCAGAGAAGAGATGTGCGGAAGTACGCGATCCCATTTCCAGTCTGAACGCCATTCAGTATTGATTTCAACGTCGTACAGCGAGAAAGGCCCTTTACGCCATGGCATCATATTGCGCAGCAGGTTCTCGATGCCTTCGCGCTGACCGACGGGCAGCGGGGTTTCCATATTGGCGGAAACGCTGTGCAGCAAATCCAGACGTTCAGGCTGTAACAGTGGCAGGCGGTCAACCGAGTTAAACCACAGTTTGAACTTACCGTGCAGCGACTCTTTCTGCCATGCTGTCAGTTGTGAAGGCAGCGTGTTGAGCCACGGGCTCAGCGGGCCTTTGGCAATCACGCGGTAAAAATCACCAAAATCAATCATTCTGCTTCTCCAGCTTTGACGGCAATCAGCGAGCCGAAGTTAAAGCACTGGAACCAGAGTTCTGTGTGCTGGAAACCGGCCTGATGCAGGCGCGCTTTGTGGGTTTCAACAGAATCGGTCAGCATCACGTTTTCCAGCATGCTGCGTTTCTGGCTGATTTCCAGTTCGCTGTAGCCGTTCGCACGTTTGAAATCATGATGCATATTGAAGAGCAGTTCGCCGACGTCTTTGTCCGCGAAACTGAATTTTTCTGACAGCACCAGCGCCGCGCCCGGACGCATCCCCTGATAAACCTGATTCAGCAAACGCTGACGATCGTCGGGTTCGAGGAATTGCAGGGTGAAATTAAGCACAACCATCGAGGCATTTTTGAGTTCGATATCCAGAATGTCGGCTTCTATAACGTTAACCGGCGTATCCGCGCGGAAGGCGTCAATGTGGCGGCGACAGCGTTCCACCATGGCAGGGGAATTATCGACCGCAATGATTTCGCATCCAGAAACCTTGATATTGCGGCGCATCGACAGCGTGGCCGCACCGAGCGAGCACCCCAGATCATAGACATTCGTGCCGGGCTTAACAAAGCGCTCGGCGAGCATGCCAATCATCGAAATAATGTTGGAATAACCCGGTACAGAACGTTGGATCATATCGGGGAAAACTTCAGCGACGCGTTCATCGAACGTCCAGTCGCCCAGCTTATCTATCGGTGCAGAAAACAGCGTATCGTGCTTTGCCATAAGGGTGAGTCGAACCAAAAAATTGAAGGCCAGAATTTTGAGGGCGAATTTTAGCAGATACTGAGGCGGGCAGATACCTGTGAGCGGCGCTGCCCGTAAAAAACGGCGGAAAACCTAGTCGAATGCCAGAAACTGGGACCACGGCAGGTAGATAATATTTGCGATAACCATCAACACCAGCGAGATATACGTGGCAGCCATGCCGCTGCGGCGCCAGGCGAATTCACGGTGCTTTAGGCCGTAATAATGGAAGAGCCGGCCGATAATCAGCAGCAATCCGCAGGCGTGAATCATCCAGACGCCGGCACCGTTCATTTCCATAAACAGCAGCAATAAACAGCCGATTGGCAGATATTCGACGGCGTTGCCGTGAACGCGGATGGCGGTTTGTAGTTCGTAGGAGCCGCCGTCGCCGGTGGCTATGCGGTATTGCATTCTCAGGCGTACCACATCGAAAGAGAGTTTGATCAAAAGTATGGCGGCAAGCACGACATATAACGCGCTAATCATGATGACTTCCTTGGTTATTCCCTTTGTTCCGGAGGGGCAATGACCCGCTTCACTGCGTCACTATGATAGCGGCAAGACGTAAAACTGTCGTCAGACAATCACGAAAAATTTAGAACAGTGCGTCCTGTTCTGGCCAGTCTGGTTCAGGTTGAACTGAAGGCATTTTCGCTCGCAGTAGAGGCCAGAGACTGCGTGCTTGCTGCGGCGCGTCGGTGCAATCGGGGGTGTGGATAAACAAATAAGGCGAAAGCCCCTGAGTTTCCCAGGCAGCAAGTTTGTCTGCCCACTGTGCGAATAATGGCCGGTTATCTTGCAAGATATCGCCGCCGATAAAACGGACGATAGGGCGCGTCGCGGTTACAACGGCGTGGAGCGGCAGAATGGGTTTTTTACGTTTCGCGTCGAGAACCGCTTCGGTCTGAGATTTCGAGCTGTGAACCGGACGGCTGTCGAGAATGGTACGGTTAATCCCGCGCTGATATAACCCCTGATTCAGCGCGCGCTCCGCATCGCCTTTTGCGAAAAAATCAGAATGACGGACTTCAACGCCGTAATCAAAACCGGCGGGCAGAGCATCCAGAAATTGCCACAAACGGTCGAGATGCGCGGGTGCAAAAGCAGGAGGAAGCTGTAACCATAGCTGGCCGATCCGTTCGCCGAGCGGTGCCAGTGTGCGGTAAAACGTGTCGATATCTTCCTGACAATTTGCCAGTGCAGCTTTATGGCTGATTGCCGACGGGAATTTGAAACAGAAACGGAAGGTTTCGGGCGTCATATCGCGCCAGCGCATCACGACATCCTGTTTTGGCAGCGCATAAAACGTGGTGTTACCTTCGACACAATTGAAATACCGGGCGTAATCAGCCAGATCGCGAAGCCCGATGCGGGCCCACGCGTTGTGGTGCCATTGCGGTAAACCAATATACATGCCGCGCTTCCTCTGATTTTTCCATAAAAAAACGCCGCCCGGCAGGTGGCGTCAGGGATATCCGGCAGGGTAACGTTACCGCGGCAGTGCGGCAAGCACTTCGGCGGTTAAACGCACGCGGCTGATGCGCGGGAAGATAAACTGAACGCTGGACTGATGATGGTCGTTGTTGTGCGCGCTGCACGCATCTTCGGCGATCACCAGCTCATAGCCGTGCTCCCAGGCGTTACGGGCTGTGGACTCCACGCCGATGTTGGTGGAAATACCGGCCAGCACGATGCTTTTAATGCCTCGACGGCGCAGCTGTAAATCCAGGTCCGTACCGTAAAACGCACCCCACTGGCGTTTCACCACCAACAAGTCTTTGTCGGTGACGCCCAGTTGCTCCGGGAATTCCCACCAGCTTGCTGGCAGGCCGCCTTCCGGCGCGGCCGCAGGGACATCGACCGGCTGTTTCAGCGCTTCGTCAAAAGAGTCAGACCAGCCCACGCGTACCATCACAACCGGAGAGCCGAGTTTACGGAAACGGTTTGCCAGTTCTGTGGCGTTATCCAGAACTTTCTGAGCGGTGTGCGGGCCGCCGGCAAACGGCAGAATGCCTTTCTGTAAATCGATCAGCACTAATGCGGTCGTTTTAGGGTCGAGTTTCATGGTGTTTAGCTCCCGGTTATCAAAAGGGGTAAATAGAGGCAGGAATAATGAACTGCGTGTACAAAGGGGATGGCCGGAGTCTATGCTAACGCGTGGGTCGAAATGGGGATAATTTTGTTAAATTATGTGTAGCAAGCAACATGAGTAAATTTCCGCGCCAGCCTTGATGCGTTCGCACTTATCCTGCAGCGGAAATTCCTTTATAATAGCCGCCTTTTTTCGACCCGAATAAAACCCATTCCGCGCGCTGCACAGTTTAGCGGCGGGCGATCAGAGTGAATAACCGTTTCTGTACCTGTGTGCCATGAGGCCGGGTAGTGGGATCAAAAGGATACCGTTATGCGTACTGTATATTGTGGAAAGCTGAATGCGTCCAATGTGGGCCAGGAAGTGACATTGTGTGGCTGGGTTAACCGTCGCCGCGATTTGGGTGGTTTGATTTTCATCGATATGCGTGACCGCGAAGGTATCGTTCAGGTCTTCTTCGACCCGGATCAGGCCGAAGCCTACAAACTGGCTTCTGAACTGCGTAACGAGTTTTGTATCCAGTTAACCGGTACCGTCCGTGCGCGTCCTGAAAGCCAGTTCAACAAAGACATGGCGACCGGTGAAGTGGAAGTCTTCGCTAACCAGCTGAACATCATCAACCGTTCAGAAGCGCTGCCGCTGGACTCCAATCACGTCAACACTGAAGAAGCGCGTCTGAAATACCGCTATCTGGATCTGCGTCGCCCGGAGATGGCTAACCGCCTGAAAGCGCGTGCAAAAATCACCAGCTTCGTGCGTCGTTTCATGGACAGCCATGACTTCCTCGACATCGAAACCCCGATGCTGACCAAAGCCACGCCGGAAGGCGCGCGTGACTATCTGGTGCCAAGCCGTGTGCACAAAGGCAAGTTCTACGCATTGCCGCAGTCCCCGCAGCTGTTCAAACAGTTGCTGATGATGTCCGGTTTCGACCGTTACTATCAGATTGTTAAATGTTTCCGCGACGAAGATCTGCGTGCTGACCGTCAGCCAGAATTCACCCAGATCGACGTGGAAACCTCTTTCATGAGCGCCGAGCAAGTGCGCGAAGTAATGGAGAAACTGGCACGTGAACTGTGGCAGGAAATCAAAGGCGTGGATCTGGGCGATTTCCCGATCATGACCTTTGCAGAAGCCATGCGTCGTTTCGGTTCAGACAAGCCTGACCTGCGTAACCCGATGGAAATGGTTGATGTTGCTGACCTGATGAAGAACATCGAGTTCAAAGTGTTCGCCGATCCGGCTAACGATCCAAAAGGTCGCGTGGCGGCATTGCGCGTACCTGGCGGCGCACAGCTGAGCCGTAAGCAAATCGACGAGTACGCGAAATTCATCGAAATCTATGGCGCGAAAGGCCTGGCATACATCAAAGTCAATGAAGTGGCTAAAGGTCTGGAAGGCATTCAGAGCCCGGTCGCGAAGTTCCTCAATGCGGATTTGTTGTCTGCCCTGATTGAACGTACCGGCGCGCAAGACGGCGACATGATTTTCTTCGGCGCAGCCAGCGCGAAGATTGTGACCGACGCAATCGGCGCACTGCGTCTGAAAGTAGGTCGCGATCTGAAAATCACCAACGAAGACATGTGGGCTCCGCTGTGGGTTATCGACTTCCCGATGTTCGAAGACACCGACGAAGGTGGCCTGAGCGCTATGCACCACCCGTTTACCGCACCGAAAGAAATGACGGCGCAGGAGCTGGCGGCGAACCCGGTTTCCGCAATCGCGAACGCGTACGACATGGTCATCAACGGCTACGAAGTGGGCGGCGGTTCCGTACGTATTCACCGCAGCGAAATGCAGCAGACCGTGTTCAGTATTCTGGGAATTAACGAACACGAACAGCGCGAGAAATTCGGCTTCCTGCTCGACGCCCTGAAATACGGCACACCGCCACATGCCGGTCTGGCATTTGGTCTGGATCGTCTGGTCATGCTCCTGACCGGTACGGATAACATCCGTGACGTTATCGCCTTCCCGAAAACCACGGCAGCAGCCTGTCTGATGACCGAAGCACCAAGCTTTGCGAATCCGGCCTCTTTGCTGGAACTCGGTATTGCGGTTGTCGCGAAAAAAGAAGTGACACCAGACACAAATACAGAGAATAACTAATGAGCTATAAGCGTCCTGAGTCGATACTGTGCGTCATCTACGCCAGAAACACCGGCAGGGTGCTGATGCTCCAGCGAAAGGATGACCCGAATTTTTGGCAGTCGGTAACCGGCAGCCTGGAAGGCGGGGAATCCCCGAATCAAACCGCGCAGCGTGAAGTGATGGAAGAGGTCGGAATCGATATCGCAGGTGAAAACCTGCCTCTTCAGGATTGCGACCGCTGCGAGGACTTTGAAATATTTGCGCATTTGCGCCATCGCTATGCTCCCGGCGTAACCCGTAATAAAGAACACTGGTTCTGTCTGGCGTTACCCGACGAGCGTGATGTGGTTCTTACCGAACATCATGCGTACCGGTGGCTGGGAAAAGCGGAAGCGGCAGCGCTGACCGTCTCCCCGAGCAACCAGCAGGCGATTGAAGAATTTGTAAACTATTCGGTCTGTTAAGACTTTAGACTTTTTGGAGATATTTATGGCAGGTCACAGTAAGTGGGCCAACACCAAGCACCGCAAAGCGGCGCAAGATTCTAAACGTGGCAAAATCTTCACCAAAATCATTCGTGAGCTGGTTACCGCTGCACGTCTGGGCGGCGGCGATGCGGGTTCAAACCCACGTCTGCGTGCTGCAATTGATAAAGCACTGTCCAACAACATGACCCGCGATACACTGAACCGTGCTATTGCGCGTGGCGTTGGTGGTGACGATGACACCAACATGGAAACCATCATTTATGAAGGTTACGGTCCGGGTGGTTCTGCGATCATGGTTGAATGCCTGAGTGACAACCGTAACCGTACCGTGGCTGAAGTGCGTCATGCTTTCACCAAAACCGGCGGTAATCTGGGCACTGACGGCTCCGTTGCCTACCTGTTCTCCAAGAAAGGCGTGATCTCTTTCGCACCTGGCCTGGATGAAGATGTTCTGATGGAAGCCGCGCTGGAAGCGGGCGCAGAAGATATCCTGTCCTACGACGATGGTGCCATCGACGTGTTCACTGCCTGGGAAAATTTGGGTGAAGTGAAAGATGCACTGGAAGCCGCCGGTTTCAAAGCGGATTCCGCAGAAGTCACTATGATCCCATCGACCAAAGCCGACATGGATGCAGAAACTGCACCAAAATTGTTGCGCCTGATCGACATGCTGGAAGATTGTGACGACGTACAAGAGGTTTACCACAACGGTGAAATCTCCGACGAGATTGCAGAAACTCTGTAATCTTACCGCAGCCGGTGGTCTCCACCGGCTGGCTATTCTGAAATCCCTCAGCAGTTTATACTGTCCCCAACTTTCTCAAAAAAACGACAACACAAGGCGTTGAGCGGCTATGGCTATTATTCTGGGGATCGACCCCGGTTCACGCATCACCGGCTATGGAATTATCCGCCAGACAGGGCGTCAGCTGAGTTATCTGGGCAGCGGCTGCATCCGTACCGTCGTTGACGACATGCCGGGGCGTTTGAAATTAATTTACGCTGGCGTTTCGGAAATTATTACGCAGTTCCAGCCTGACTTTTTTGCCATCGAATCCGTATTCATGGCGAAGAATGCGGACTCCGCGTTAAAGCTCGGGCAGGCGCGCGGCGCGGCGATTGTAGCCGCAGTGAATCAGGATTTACCGGTGTTCGAATACGCCGCGCGGCAGGTGAAACAAACAGTTGTGGGCACAGGTGCTGCCGAAAAGTCGCAGGTGCAGCACATGGTGCGTTCTATCCTGAAACTGCCCGCCAATCCGCAGGCCGACGCCGCCGATGCGCTTGCGATTGCGATTACGCATTGCCACATGAGTCAGAATGCGATCCGGCTTAGTTCTGATAAATTGCAGATGGCGCGCGGACGTATGCGATAGACGCCGCAAGTCCATTTGGCTGGATATCCATCCAGCCTTTTTTATGATATAAACACTGCTGCTTTTGACCTGATAAGGAAAATGAACGTGATAGGCAGACTTCGAGGCATTATTCTGGAAAAACAGCCACCTCTGGTGCTGCTGGAAACCAACGGCGTGGGCTATGAAGTCCATATGCCGATGACCTGTTTTTACGAATTGCCCGAACTGGGTCAGGAAGCCATCCTCTTCACGCAATTTATCGTTCGCGAAGATGCCCAACTGCTTTACGGGTTCAATGATAAACAAGAGCGCGCGTTGTTCCGTGAACTGATCAAAGTGAACGGCGTCGGGCCAAAACTGGCGCTGGCAATCCTGTCAGGCATGTCGGCACAGCAGTTTGTCAGCGCAGTGGAAAAGGAAGAAATCACTGCCTTAATTAAGTTACCTGGCGTCGGTAAGAAAACCGCAGAGCGTCTGGTCGTCGAAATGAAAGACCGGTTTAAAGGATTAAACGGTGATCTATTTAACAATCATACTGATATCACGCTACCTGCATCGGCGTCGAAAGCGAAAGAGTCTGATGCCGAAGGTGAAGCAGTAGCCGCCCTGATATCCCTCGGATACAAACCACCAGAAGCCAGCCGCATGATCAGCAAAGTGGCGAAGCCGGGTGCAGAATCCGAAACGTTGATTAGAGAAGCGCTGCGCGCGGCGCTGTGAGGTAACGATGATTGAAGCTGACCGCCTGATTTCTTCTGAAGTGTTTAGTGAAGAAGAGGTCATTGACCGTGCGATCCGCCCCAAGCTGCTTAACGAATACGTCGGGCAGCCCCACGTGCGCTCGCAGATGGAAATCTTTATTCAGGCGGCAAAGCAACGCAAAGACGCACTCGATCACCTGCTGATTTTCGGGCCGCCGGGGTTGGGTAAAACCACACTGGCGAACATCGTTGCCAACGAAATGGGCGTGAATCTGCGCACGACTTCCGGGCCGGTGCTGGAAAAAGCCGGTGATCTGGCCGCGATGCTGACCAATCTCGAACCTCACGACGTGCTGTTCATCGATGAAATCCACCGTCTCTCGCCGGTTGTCGAAGAAATTTTGTATCCGGCGATGGAAGATTATCAACTGGATATCATGATTGGCGAAGGCCCGGCGGCGCGATCCATCAAGCTTGATTTGCCACCGTTCACCCTGATTGGTGCCACGACGCGCGCCGGTTCCCTGACGTCTCCGTTGCGTGACCGTTTCGGTATTGTGCAGCGTCTGGAGTTCTATCAGGTCGCCGATTTGCAGCATATCGTCTGGCGCAGTGCGTCCTGCCTCGGGCTGGAACTGTCGGAAGAAGGGGCGCATCAGATTGCTCGCCGCTCGCGTGGCACGCCGCGTATTGCCAACCGCCTGCTGCGCCGCGTGCGTGACTTTGCCGAAGTGAAAGGCGACGGTACGATCAACGGTGATGTAGCAAACGGTGCGCTGGACATGCTGGACGTTGATGCTGAAGGTTTTGATTATATGGACCGCAAACTGCTGCTGGCGATTATCGATAAATTCACCGGCGGGCCGGTGGGGCTGGATAACTTAGCCGCAGCAATTGGCGAAGAGCGTGAAACGATTGAAGACGTGATCGAGCCGTTCCTGATCCAGCAGGGCTTTATTCAGCGCACGCCGCGCGGACGTATGGCGACTAACCATGCGTATAAGCATTTCGGCATTACGCGGGAATCTGAATAACAGCCTTTCTGAATACTGTAAAAACGGACGCTGATGCGTCCGTTTTGCTTTCTGATTTTGTGATCTGCAAGCAGCTTTTACTGACTCACTTCGCAGCGGCTGACCATCCGCCAGTGACGAGGCAATTCCCGTACTTTTCCGGCCAGTGTCACCTTGCCGTTAGCGCGAATATCAGCGCTGGAAGCGCCGACCTGAACGTCAATAAAGCCCGGCTCAACGATACGTTTGTGCGCGGTGTTGGTGAAATTTAGCATGTCGGTTGGAATACTGAAATTCAGCGTGGCGGTTTCTCCGGCGTTCAGTTCAACGCGCTGAAACGCTTTCAGTTCGTGTACCGGCCTCACCAGCGAAGCCACGCAGTCGCGCACATAAACCTGAACCACTTCGCTACCTGTCCGCGAACCGGTATTGGTTACCTGAATTTGAACGGAGATCTCACCGTTTTCGATGGCAACCGGCTGCTGATTTAACTGCAAATCGTGGTACCGAAACGTGGTGCCG
Organism: Rahnella selenatireducens; assembly: GCF_046449555.1. NCBI lineage: Bacteria > Pseudomonadati > Pseudomonadota > Gammaproteobacteria > Enterobacterales > Yersiniaceae > Rahnella > Rahnella selenatireducens. Next base: position 191,525 of record NZ_JBKEZJ010000008.1, on the reverse strand, counting down.
CTCAGCCCGTAACCGAACGGGTATTTTGCGCCGAAGTGGAACGCAATCGGCGTTCCGCCACTTTTCAGTTTGTGATTGTAATAATACGGCATCGCGCCCGCGCTTTTCGGCACGGAAACCACCAGCCGCCCGGAGGGCGCTTCTTTACCGCTCAGCACATCGGCAATCGCCCGTCCGCCTTCCTGACCGGGCGCAAACGCCATCAGGAATCCGGCTACTCTTTCCTCCAGACCGCCCAGTGAATAAGGACGGCCGCCGGTCATGACAACAATGGTCGGCTTGCCGGTTGCGACAACCTGCTCAAGCAGCGTTTGCTGAACGCCGGGCAGCTGAAGGCTGTCGGTGTCAGAACCTTCACCGACCGTACCGCTCTGGAACAATCCGGCCAGATCGCCGACAAACACCAGCGCCACATCACTTTTCTGCGCCGCTTTGACTGCAGCGGCGATCTGCGTGGTGTCCTGAGAAACCGATGAACTTTGCATTGGCTTACCGGCATCACCGGGGAATACCGGCGCACCCGCTGTTCGTTTTTCGAGAATAGGGCAGCCTTTCGCGTAACGAATATTCTGTTCACCGTAGGCCGAACGCAGTGCCTGAAGCGGCGTTGTCACCTGCCCGGTCTGCGCTTCCATCTCGCTGATAATCAGATGTACCGGGAAACTGTAACCGCTCAGTAATGCCAGCGGGTCGTCTGCCGTCGGGCCGATCACGGCGATTTTCTGATTAGAGGCAGGTTTCAGCGGCAGAATACCGTTGTTTTCCAGCAGTGTAATGGAGCGAACGGCCACTTCCCACGCCAGTTCACGAACGGCAAATTGCTGCATTTTTGGCTGCGATTCAGGCGCATACGGCTGCTCGAAAAGCCCCAGACGGAATTTTTCCGTCAGAACGCGGGCGACGATTTCATCGATTTTAGCCATATCAATCAGCCCGCGTGATACCGCATCGGCCAGATGCTGGGCGCAATCGCCTTTCGGCAACTCAATATCCAGACCGGCGTTGAATGCCAGCGCCGCCGATTCGGCATCATCGTGGCTGACGCCGTGATGCTGGTGCAGCAGACTGACGCCGCCGTAATCCGCCACAATCAGGCCGTCAAAGCCCCACTGTTCGCGCAAAATTTCCGTCAGCAGGAAGTGATCGCTGTGGCACGGTTGCCCGTCAATATCATGATAAGCCGGCATAACGGAACCGGCGTTGGCCAGTTTTACCGCCATTTCGAACGGCAGCAGAAAGGTATCGTTGAGTTCGCGGAAACCGAGATGTACCGGGGCGTGGTTGCGTGCGCCTTCGCTGAAAGAGTGGCCGACGTAATGTTTCAGCGTGGCGAGCAAATCACGGTTTTCACCCTGTAAGCCGCGCACGAAGGCCGTCGCCATGATGCCCACCAGATATGGATCTTCGCCGAAAGTTTCTTCGGTGCGTCCCCAGCGCACATCGCGAGAAACATCCAGAACCGGCGCTAAACCCTGATGACAGCCGATGCTTTGCGCTTCATCACGGATAGCCGCGGCGACCTTTTCCATCAGTTCAGGATCCCACGTTGACGCGTAGCTAAGCGAAGAAGGGAACAACGTGGCGTCTTTACACAATAAACCCACCAGACATTCTTCATGGAACATCGCCGGAATGCCCAGCCGCGTTTCCTCCACCAGCGTTTTTTGCAGGCGGTTCAGTGCCCGGACGCCTTCTTCCGGGCTAACAACGTGTGTACCCAGCGGGCGGGTGATTTGCCCCGCACCGGACGCCAATTGCTTTTCCAGTGCGATTGTCTCTTTATGGCCAGCGAAATCATCACTCAGGTCTGAGCGTTCTTTATGATTTCCACCGCTGTCGAGGATGAGCCAGAACGCGTGCATTTGGGCAAATTTTTCTTCCGGCGTCATGCGTGCCAGCAGATCGGCAACGCGGGTTGCGACGGGCTGCGAAGCGTCCTGATACAGATGAGTCATCGTATTTCTCCTTGAGTAAATCCAGGAACAACGTATGAAAAAGGTGAGGTATGGGCAGAAGTATTGTGAATGGGGCGCAGGTAAACAATTGAGGAAAGGAATATGTAATTTACGTTTTTTGATTTTGTTTTTTTATTTGTGAACGGGATCATGCTGAGAGAAAGTAATGCTGGCATCAGTCGGTATCGCCGGCCCGCAGGAAGCGGTAACGGCGTAAAGATAAAAAGAGACTCCGCCTTTCTGAGACTATTCAAAATGCGGTGAAAGCCAGGCTCCCACCGCTGTCACGGATTAACTCTCCGTTTTAGGGTTCCGCAATTTAGGAACAACCAACTCCCCGTTGGCATTGTAATAACGGCTTGGCCAGATTTCCCACGCCGGAACGCCGATCATTGCCGCAATAATCAACTCACCTTTGGGCCAGCGTCGCGACAGCGTATTGGACAAGGTAGATGCGCCCAGTCCTGAATCACGCGAGAGTGCCGTCAGCGTTGAGCCTTTTTTGCGAATTGCAGCGATAATATCGGCGGGATGCCAGTCTTCACGGGTGTTCTTCATATGCTCTCTCCGTTAGAAACGGGAGCATAAACCAACAGTGGGGGAGGAAGTAATGCCTGCCTTGGCTTGTCGTTCATGGTTCATTGTCCAGTAGTTTGATGTTACAGCGACCACCGGAGTTGAGAATCTCACTGGTGGTAGCCCTGACGGGGTTCTCAACACCGGTTCTACTGGATACCGGCCTGACCGAAGTCAGCCCCGCCTGAGCCACCATTGAGATATTGCTTGTTGTTTGTACAGGCAATAGGCATGCGCAGACTCAAACGTGAAATGCACTTATGCACTCCATGTCGCCAGTAAACATTCAGGTTGAGAATCCTGGTTACGGATTTTGCCGTAACAAATCAATTATAACGTAACGGCTTACGTGTACCAACACCGCATTAGGAGTGCCTTTAAAATCTTGACGTTAAATGAGCGAATTAGTGATCCCGCAGCGGTAAGCGAAAGCTGTTGATCACGGCTTTTAACGCCGCAGAAAGCTGGCGGTGGCCGGGATAATAGAGAAAGAAACCGGGAAACGTGACCGACCAGTCTTCGAGCACGCGGATAAGCAAACCCTGCGCGACCAGCGCGTCATGTTCCGGGCTGCGGGCGGTGTAAACCAGCCCGATCCCGTCGAGAGCGACGCGGGTCATCATCATTACGCTGTCAACTATCAGCGGGCCGCTGACCGGCACCGCAATCTGCTTACCTTCTTTTTCAAATTCCCATCGATACAACGCACCGCCGGTAATTTCCCGTCGCCCGATGCAGGCGTGATGTTGCAAATCGGCTGGTGAGAGCGGTTTCGGATGCCGCTCGAAATATTCAGGCGAGCCGTAAACCGCCGAATGAAAATCGGGCGTCAGGCGAACCGCACTCATATCCTGCTGAACGTCGCCACGGATACGCACTCCGGCGTCAAAACCTTCGCTGACGATATCCACGAAACCGTCGTTGGAGGCCAGTTCCAGCCGGATGTCCGGGAAATCCAAACTAAATTGCTTCAGCTGCGGCATAAAAACGAGTTCTGCCGCAATGTGCGGCGTATTGATGCGCACCGTGCCCTGCGGGGTTTCCCTGAAGGTATTCACTTTCTCAATCGCACCGGCAATTGCCGCAAACGCGGGCGCAATTTCGGCCAGCAGCGCGATCCCCGCTTCAGTCGGCGAAACGGTGCGCGTGGTGCGGTTTAGCAGCCTGACGCCCAGCCGTTCTTCCAGCGCGCGCAAAGAGTGGCTCAAGGTGGATGCGGTTAAATTCAGCCGTGCCGCCGCCTTACGGAAGCTTTTTTCTTCTGCCACGGCGACAAAGGCGGTCAGCTCACCCAGTTCGTTAGTCCGCATTTCGTTTCCTATTGATGAATATGAACCAGTAAATCATGCGATATAAGACGGCTTATCCACAACAATTAATCCTCTTATAGTCAGGTTCTGGTCAACACATTTCTCAGAGGTTTCTATGTCACAACAATCGTATCTTCAGGGACCACATCTTCAAAATCAGCCCCTTCGCCTGCATAACCGCGTGGCGCTGGTCACTGGCGGAGGCAGCGGGATTGGCCGTGCCGCGGCGCTGGCTTTCTCACGCGACGGCGCAAAAGTGGTGGTCGCCGGGCGTCGTGAAGCGGAACTTCTGCAAACCGTGGCGTTGATCCATGAACAGGGCGGCGACGCGCTGGCGGTGCCGGCAGATGTTTCAGACAGCGCGCAGGTTCAGCATCTGATTGCGGAAACGCTGGCGCATTTCGGGCGACTGGACGCGGCGTTTAACAATGCCGGTGTGGAAGGTTTTGCGCCGGTCAGCGAAATGACGGAAGCCGAATTTGACCGCGTGATCGCCATCAATCTGAAAGGCGTCTGGTTGTCAGTGAAATATGAACTGGAGGCGATGGTGGCGGCAGGTCGCGGCGGCGCGATTGTGAATACGTCTTCGTGGCTGGCGCACGGTGCCAGTTTCGGGTCTGCGGCTTATTCCGCCAGCAAGGGCGGTCTGGATGCCATGATCCGCGCCATTGCGCTGGAAACCGGCGCGCATAAAATCCGCATTAACAATGTGAATCCGGGCATTATCGATACGCCGATGGCACGACGGATGGGCGCGAATGAAGAGATGCTCAGGCCGTTTGTTCACCTGACGCCGGCAGGGCGCGTGGGCGAATCCGACGACGTGGGCGACGTTGTTGCGTGGCTGTGCAGCGACGAAGCGCGGTTTGTGACCGGGCAAAATCTGCTGGTGGACGGCGGATTCACCATTGCCGGGCTGCGCTAGTTTGCCGGAGATGCTCAGGGAAGAGCCTCCTTCAGCACAAAGTCTGAAGCCGATCACAGTTTCGTCACACGGCTGATATTACGACTTGTTTCTGTCAACGATTCGCCAGAGAATCCGGATCAGAAAGCAGGATTGTTACTGTCTGACAGGCAAAACCTAAACTTCTCGTTTCTTCGCATTCCGCGAAGAGACCGGACGTTTAGGTTTTTTTTTGGCCTGAATTCAGGGGCCGGCCGCCCCTTTGAAATACAACGGCAATGTCGTGCACGACGCCATTACTCTGATGAGATAACACCATGGAATACAAAACATTAGCCGACGAAATTCTCCGCGGAGTGGGCGGAAAGGAAAACGTGAACAGCGTGGTGCATTGTGCCACCCGTTTACGATTCAAGCTTAAAAACATCAGTAAAGCCGATGCTGAAGGACTGAAAAAGAACCCCGGCGTCATTATGGTGGTGGAAAGCGGCGGCCAGTTTCAGGTCGTGATCGGCAACCACGTCGGCGCGGTTTATGATGCGTTAGTGCGCGGCAGCGCGCTTTCGGAAAGTGGCGATGACGAAGAGGGGCAGGATAAAGGCAATCTGTTCGCCCGTGCCATTGACATCATTTCCGGTATTTTCACGCCGTTCATCGGCATCATGGCGGCGTCGGGGATCCTGAAAGGGTTTTTGTCACTGGCGCTGGCCTGCGGCTGGCTGAATCCGGAAAGCGGCACGTATAAAGTCTGGTTCGCCGCCAGCGACGCTATGTTTTATTTCTTCCCGCTGGTGATCGGCTATACCGCCGGTAAAAAATTCGGCGGTAATCCCTTTGTGACGATGATGATTGGCGGTGCGATGGTGCATCCGCTGATGACGGCGGCATTCAACGCTCAGCAGCCGGGTGTACCGTCTGAACATTTCTTTGGCATACCGCTGGTTTTCATCAACTACGCCTCATCGGTTATTCCGGTGATCATCGCCGCGTGGGCTTCCAGCTGGCTGGAAAAACGTCTGATGAAACTGCTGCCGGGTTCCCTGCGTAACTTCATTACACCTCTGATCTGTCTGATGGTGATTGTGCCGCTGACCTTCCTGGTTATCGGGCCTGTCGCGACCTGGGCCAGCCAGCAACTTGCTAACGGCTATCAGTTTATCTATCACATCAGCCCGGCCATCGCGGGTGCCTTTATGGGCGGCCTGTGGCAGGTTTGTGTGATCTTCGGCCTGCACTGGGGGCTGGTGCCGCTGATGATCAACAACTTCAGTATTCTTGGCCATGACACCATGCTGCCGTTGCTGTTGCCGGCGGTCATGGGGCAGGTCGGCGCTGTTATCGGCGTGATGTTGCGTGCCAAAGACGCGCGCACCAAAGCACTGGCGGGTTCTGCTGTCAGCGCCGGGATTTTCGGGATCACAGAACCGGCGGTTTACGGCATTAACCTGCCACGCCGCCGTCCGTTTATTTTCGGCTGCGTCGGCGGCGCGCTGGGCGCGGCAATCCTCGGTTATTTCCAGACCACAGCTTACTCGTTCGGCTTCGCTAACATCTTCACTTTCACGCAAATCATTCCACCGACGGGTTTCGACCAGACGGTTACCGCCGCGATTGCCGGCACTGTCTTTGCCCTCGCTTTTGCCGCTCTGGCGACGTTCTTCTTCGGTATGAATGAAGAAGTGAAAGCGGGTGAAACGGCCGATACCGTCGCGACGGCTTCCGTTCAGGCACCGCGTGGCAAAACTCTGGTGACCAGCCCGATTGCCGGTACCTGCGTGGCACTTGAGGACGTGAAAGATCCGACATTTGCCAGCGGTTTACTGGGTAAAGGTGTGGCGATTATTCCGTCAGCGGGCCGTGTTGTTTCGCCGGTTAACGGCACCGTGGTTTCCCTGTTCAAAACGCATCACGCCATCGGAATTGAATCAGAAGACGGCGCGGAAATCCTGATCCACGTTGGTATCGATACCGTGAAGCTCGACGGCAAATTCTTCACGCCGCACGTGGCAGTAGATACCGTCGTGAAGCAGGGCGATTTGCTGCTTGAGTTCGACACCCGGAGCATTACGGAAGCGGGTTACGACCTGACAACGCCGGTGCTTATCACCAACAGCGACGAATATCTCGACGTCATTCCGGCCAGCACCGGTCAGGACGTCGGCGAACAAGCTTTGTTACTTACCCTTTTACGATAACAGTCAGAACCAGGAGGTTCACATGAGCAAGCAATTCCCGAAGGAATTCTTATGGGGTGGCGCAGTCGCCGCCAATCAGGTTGAAGGCGCGTATCTGACCGACGGTAAAGGATTGTCCACCTCTGACCTGCAACCACAGGGCGTTTTCGGCCCGGTGCAGGAGCGCGTGGAAGGCGATTTCGGCATCAAAGATGTGGCGATTGATTTTTACCATCGTTATCCGGAAGACATGAAACTGTTCGCCGAAATGGGCTTCACCGTACTGCGTACTTCTATTGCCTGGACGCGTATTTTCCCGGAAGGCGACGAGCTTCACCCGAACGAGGCCGGTCTGGCATTCTATGACCGCCTGTTTGATGAAATGGCAAAATATGGCATCACGCCACTGGTGACGCTTTCCCATTACGAAATGCCTTACGGCATCGTGAAAAAACACGGCGGCTGGGGCAGCAGGGATACCATCGGTTTCTTCGAAAATTATGCCCGCACGGTATTTACGCGTTACAAAGATAAAGTCAAACACTGGCTGACGTTCAATGAAATCAACATGTCGCTGCACGCGCCGTTTACCGGCGTTGGATTGCCGGAAGACAGCAGCAAACAGGCGATTTATCAGGCCATTCATCACCAGCTGGTGGCGAGTGCCAAAGCGGTGAAAGCCTGTCATGAAATCATTCCTGACGGCAAAATCGGTAACATGCTGCTGGGCGGAATGCTTTATCCGCTGACCTGCAAACCGGCCGATATGATGGAAACGCTGCAACAAAACCGCGACTGGTTATTCTTCGGCGACGTTCAGGTACGCGGTGCGTATCCGGCGTATATGAAACGCTTCTTTAAAGATCGCGGTATGGAAATTACTATTACCGCCGAAGATAAAGCCGCGCTGAAAGAAACGGTCGATTTTATTTCGTTCAGTTATTACATGACCGGTTGTGTAACGACAGATGAAGAACAGAATATTAAAGCGCGCGCAAATATATTAAATATGGTGCCGAACCCGCATCTGCAAAGTTCCGAATGGGGCTGGCAGATTGACCCGAAAGGTTTGCGGTTCTTAATGAATGAATTATATGACCGCTATCAGAAACCGTTATTTATTGTTGAGAATGGATTGGGTGCCCGCGATAAAGTCGAAGCGGATGGCAGCATTAATGACGATTATCGCATTCAGTATATTAACGACCATCTGGTGCAGGTTCGTGAAGCCATTGAAGACGGTGTGCAAGTCATGGGCTACACCAGCTGGGGGCCTATCGATCTGGTCAGCGCATCGAAAGCCGAATTCTCCAAACGCTACGGTTATATTTATGTCGACCGCGACGATCAGGGGAATGGCACACTGGAACGTCGTCGCAAGAAAAGCTTCTTCTGGTATGCCGATGTTATTAAATCTAACGGCGCATCGTTAAAGGAATAAATAAACGATGATCCGGTGGCCTGATTATTATCAGGCCATTCAAAATCTTAAGTAATTATATAATGCGAAATTCCACCCGCAGGGTAATCTGTGTCTGCAGGAAGGAATTCGAATAGCAATAAAAACATAATTAATAATTCGAAGGGAATGTAATGATGAAACTTTCTCAGACTTCTGTATTACCTGCACATAATTATACGCAGTATAAAATAAGACCCGCAGTGCGTTTATATCATAAATATCTTGTGCTGGCCGTTTGTCTCGCGGGTGCAGGGATTCAACCGGCACTGGCTGCCAGCGACTGGAACGGAACCGTGCTCGGTTTTGAGGCACCCGGCGAAGGGATGCTCGGCGACATGCTGGGGATCCGACCCATTCTTGAAGACCACGGTTTCCATTATCAGCTCGGTTATCTCAGCGAATCTTCATACAACGCCGGTGGCGGCTATAACCACGACAAAAAACTGGCGTACATCGACCAGTTCTCGCTGACGTTTACGCAGGATCTGGAAATGTACACAGGTATTCCGGATGCGGCGATTGAAGGGAACATCGTTAACCGTAATCATAATGACAACCTGACGTCCGAACGTACTCAGGATCCGCGCGTCGGTTTCAACGATATCGCACAGGAAAGCTGGGGAGGGCAGTCGATTACGCGTCTGGGCTGGCTGACCTTTGGCCGCAGTTTTGACGATCGTAAGCTGCACTGGCGTATCGGTATGATGAACAAGAATCAGGATTTCGATCAGATTATCCCGTGTGATTTCCAGTTACTCAGTCAGTGCGGCGGTAAATCGGCCAACTCGATGACCTGGTACAACTGGAACAAACATTACTGGGGCACCACGTTCCAGTACAAATTAACGGACGGCCTGACACTGAAAACCGGCATCATGGAACAAAATCCGGACGCGTCTGACCGGAAATACGCCTGGAGCGGTTCGCTCAAAGGCGCGCGCGGGATTTTGCTGCCGATGGAAGCGGAGCTGAAAACCAAGGTCAACGGTTTGCCGGGGATTTATAATTTCGGGTTGCTGTACACTAACTCGCCGCAGCAGGATCTCTCCGAAGGGAAAACGCAAAGTGTGGGGGCCAGCGACCCGGAAGGTTACCGTTCTCACAGCAGCACGTGGTTTATGTACACCGGTTTTAACCAGCAGGTGACACAGCGCGGCGATGACCCTAACCGGGGCATGAGCGTATCGTACAGTCTGGGGCTGGCCGATCAGCGAAGTAACGCGATTCACTACACACAGGCGGCGTCTATGCGTTATCGCGGGTTGTTCGATGCGCGCCCTGACGACTGGCTCGGTTTTGGCATGACCTACATTAAAATGAGCGATCACTACCGGCAGAATCAGGAAAACCTGAACGCCATTTATCAGGTGGATGATTACGGCAATCCGCTGTACACGCCGCTGTCCGGGCATTCGGTTAACGCCGATTTGTACTATCAGATCAAAGTGCGTTCATGGCTTATTCTGCAACCTGATTTGCAATACTGGTATCGTCCGGGTGGTGTGAAAGAAACGCAGGACGCCTGGGTGACGGGGCTGAAAGCCATTGTCACTTTCTGAGTTACGCACGCGCCTGATCGCCGGGATCGCAATCACGCTTTTTCAGTAATGTGCATTGAGTGGCTACGCTAACCTGCTAGAATTATCAGGCAGATACGTAATGTTGCGGCAGATAAAACCTGATCTTCTTCGCCGACGATCGGGTTTTTCTTTTCAGGGAATCACAATGAAAATCGCCAAAATTTTAAATAATAACGTGGTGGTTGTCGTTAACGATCAGCTGCGGGAACAGGTCGTCATGGGCCGCGGTCTGGCGTTTATGAAAAAAACGGGAGATGAAATCGATGACAGCAAAATCGAGAAAATCTTCGCCTTACAAAACGACGAACTGGTCGCGCATCTGACGGAACTGCTCTCGCATATTCCGATGGAAGTGATGACGACCTGCGACCAGATCATTTCGCTGGCAAGAACCCGGCTGGGAACGTTGCAGGAAAATCTGTATATCGCGCTGACCGATCACTGCAACTTTGCCATTGAACGGCAGAAAAAAGATGTGCCCATCAGCAATGCGCTGTTGTGGGAAACACGCCGTCTGTATCCGAAGGAGTATGCGCTGGGCGTGGAAGCGCTGGACATTATCGATACGCGTTTAGGTGTGCGGCTGCCGGTGGATGAAGCCGGTTTTATTGCCCTGCATCTGGTCAATGCGCAGCTGAACGGCGAAATGCCGGAAGTGGCGCGCATTACCCGCGTGATGCAGGAAATCCTCAATCTGGTGAAATACCAGCTGCGTCTGGAATATGACGAAGAGTCGCTGAGTTATCAGCGGTTCGTCACCCACCTGAAATTTTTCGCTCAGCGGATGCTGAACCGGACCGTGGTCGCCGATGACGATATGACGCTGCATGTGGCGGTAAAAGAGAATTACCCACAGGCGTGGCAGTGTGCAGAAAAAATCGGGGAATACCTGACGGCGCAGTACCAGCGCGGGCTGACGACGGAAGAGATCATGTACCTGTCGATCAATATTGAGCGGGTGCGCAAAGAGAGCAAACCGCAAGATCATGCATAGAGCGGTCGTTGCATGCGCAATTCACGCCGCGAATTATGTCTTATCACAATTTTTAAGTACGGTTTTTTTTGCCTCGGTTAATGAGAACAGGTAGCATCCTTCGCCGTTATTGCATCAAAAACAGTTCCGGCTAAAAAAACTACAGTGGGTTAACCACGTAAACGTCGTGGCTTGCAATCGTTTGCTTGCAGCACCGGCGTCAGGTGAAGGTTATTTTGGAGAACAAGTCATAATGAAGTCTCATAAGAAATCGGCAGAGGCAAAACACGCCGCAAAACGGCGCTGGCTGGATTCGCACGAAAGCGGTTATCACAAGAGCATGGGCAATCGTCAGGTTCAGATGATTGCTATTGGTGGCTCTATCGGTACCGGTTTATTCCTCGGTGCGGGTGCGCGTTTACAGATGGCAGGCCCGGCGCTGGCTATCGTGTATGCGGTATGTGGTATTTTCTCATTCTTTATTCTGCGCGCATTGGGCGAACTGGTTTTACACCGTCCGACCAGCGGCAGCTTCGTGTCCTATGCCCGTGAATTCCTGGGTGAAAAGGCCTCCTACGTGGCGGGCTGGATGTACTTCCTGAACTGGGCGATGACCGGCATTGTCGATATCACCGCAGTGGCTCTGTACATGCACTACTGGGGAACCTTCGGTGATGTCCCGCAATGGATGTTTGCCCTCGGTGCGCTGGCGATTGTGGCGACCATGAACATGATCGGCGTGAAGTGGTTCGCTGAAATGGAATTCTGGTTTGCGCTGATCAAAGTCGCGGCTATCGCGATCTTCCTGGTAGTCGGCGTGGTGTTCCTCGGCACCGGCAAACAGCTCGACGGCAACACAACCGGTCTGCATCTGATTACCGACAACGGCGGTATCTTTCCGCACGGTCTGTTACCGGCGCTGGTCTTAGTGCAGGGCGTGGTCTTCGCCTTTGCGGCTATCGAACTGGTCGGTACCGCAGCGGGCGAAACGAAAGATCCTGAAAAAGTGCTGCCTAAAGCCATCAACAGCGTGATCTGGCGTATTGCTTTATTCTACGTTGGCTCTGTGGTGCTGCTGGTTCTGCTGCTGCCGTGGAATGCGTATCAGGCGGGCCAGAGCCCGTTTGTGACCTTCTTCAGCAAGCTCGGCGTGCCGTACATCGGAACCATCATGAATATCGTAGTGCTGACCGCCGCGCTGTCGAGCCTGAACTCCGGCCTGTATTCCACGGGTCGTATTCTGCGTTCGCTATCGATGGGCGGTTCTGCGCCGAAATTTATGTCGAAGATGAGCGCGCAGCAGGTGCCTTACGCGGGTATTCTGGTGACCGTCGGTATTTACGTAATAGGCGTCATCCTCAACTATTACGTGCCTTCGCAGGTCTTTGAGATCGTTCTGAACATCGCGTCACTGGGCATCCTCAGTTCATGGGCATTCATCATTGTGTGCCAGATGAAACTGCGTACCGCCATTAAAGAAGGCCGTGCGAAAGACGTCTCTTTCAAAATGCCGTGGGCACCGTTTACTTCATGGCTGACGCTGGCATTCCTGGCGGGCGTACTGATTCTTATGGCGTTTGATTACCCGAACGGAACCTTCACGGTTTCCACTATTCCGGTGCTGATCATTCTGCTGGTACTGGGCTGGATTGGTTTGCGTAAGCGCGCGGCAGAAGTGCATGCCGAGCAGGCTGCTCATGAAGAAGCGCATCACGAAAGCGTGGAATCGAAGTAAACCGGGCAGAACGTTTGCCGTGAAAGAAAGAAGGTCGTCCTGCGGGGCGGCCTTTTTTTTGCTTTTCAGAAAGTAAACATTCCTAAACTTCCCTGATTTTCGACCGCATTGCCCTTCGTTGACTAGGCTTATTCTTTTGCTGTGAGAGAAACCTATGTTGAAGAATCTGCTTCAAATTTTTTCCAGCCCCGAACAATTTCTCGGGCTGTTCAGTGCCAAGGATATTGAAAATACGCTGGAGGAGGGCGAGCGTATTCTGATTGATGAAAATGGTACTGCCTCGGTCAATCCGGCGAATCAGGAGATGCAGGAAGATTTCGCCCGGCACGTCAAACGCATGAGCGTGCTGTAATGGCGACGGCGGTCTTCATGGTGTTAATGGTCTGCGGTTACTGGTACACCACCCGCGACATCTCATCACGTTTCAAACTCAAACGGACATTCGGCTGGGATGTTTATTTTCTGGTTGCGCTCTACGGCTGCATTTTCGTCCTGCAAGGCGTGCTGATAATTGCGCTGGGTTACATGGCGCTGTGGGGTATTTCAGAAATCGTGAACGCCATTCCGGCCACGGTTTATGCGCATCAGAACGTTCATTATCACCGCGATTTTATCAACTGGAGTTTCTTAGGGATTCAGGCCCCGGTTGTCATCATGCTCGGCATTTCGGTAATGCTTTGTCTGGTGCGTACCACCTGGTCACCGGGATTGCGCCTCAATACCGCCGGGCGTAAGCAGTTGTACAAACAGCTTACCCGCGCCAATGGCGTTGAAGGCCTTTTGTACCAGTGTATGGAGCAGGGCGATATGGTGTTTATCACGCTCCAGTCACGGCGGGTCTATATCGGAATGGTACACACGGCGCGCTGTGAAACCTCATCGTCAGATAACGTCGTGGTGATCCCGATGGTCAGCGGTTACCGCGACAAAGACACACTGGAGCTGCGCGTTGAGCATAACTACGCCCGGTATTATCAGGAACAGGGCGTGACGCCCGTTTCCCAGCCGGTGAATGCGCTGAATTTCAGGAAGGTGATTTTGCTCAGCCAGATAGAAACGTTGTCACTGTTTGACCCTTCCAGCGCCTGTGCATTTGAGAAACTGATCCCGATCGTTACGGAAGAGGCAGAAAGAAAGGTGGGGGAAAAGGACGCCTGAAATCAGGCGTCGCAGCAGGATTAACGCTTAAACGATAGTAAAGCTGAATTCGCTCAGCCCTTCGATCCCGCCGGTGATCACATCACCGCGCACGACCGGACCGACGCCCGCAGGCGTACCGGTGTAAATCAGGTCACCGGGCTTAAGCTCAACGGCCTGTGACAGATAACTGATCACATCCGCGACCTGCCAGATCTGATCACTCAAATCGCCGCGCTGACGTTTTTCGCCGTTCACATCCAGCCAGATTTTACCGGTGGCAGGATGTCCGGTCTGGCTGACCGGCAGCAACGGGTTCGCCGGTGCGGAATCATCAAAACCTTTGGCGAAATCCCACGGACGGCCCAGTTTTTTCGCCTGCGCCTGAATATCACGACGGGTTAAATCCACGCCTACGGAATAGCCCCAGACGTGAGAAAGCGCGTCTTCGGCTGCAATATTTTTCCCGCCTTTTGCCAGCGCCACCACCAGCTCCACTTCATAATGCAAATCTTCGGTCAGCGTCGGATAGGGTACATTTCCGCTGGCCGGGATCACCGCGTCTGCCGGTTTCGCGAAGAAGAATGGCGGCTCGCGATCAGGGTCATGACCCATTTCGCGGGCGTGCTCAGAATAGTTACGACCAACGCAATACACGCGGCGTAAAGGAAAACGCGCACTCTGGCCTTCAACGGCCAGAGAAGGCGTTTTGGGTACGGCAATTACAAATTCGGTCATCGTATTCACTTCACAAAGTTAACGTATTTTCATATTTGCAAAGCGAACACCTGTTGACCAGCAAATTGTTGTTACTGATCAATGTCGGACGGTCAGGATTTGTAACGCGGTGCCGGATGTGACTGGCTGAACACCGGCACCATTACGCTGCGGCGCGCTTCGAAATCAATCCATTGCTGTTCATCCTGCAACGGAGGAATGGTGATTTTTTCTTTGCGGTCAAAGCCCAGCAGTGCGGCATCAACCAGTTCACCGACTTCCATCACGCCTGAAATCTCGTCGATATTCTTGCCGGAGCGTTCCCAGATTTCAGTGCGCGTTGCGGCGGGCAACACGGCTTGTACGTACAAACCGCGTTCTTCCAGTTCGAATTGCAATGTCTGGCTGAAGGTCAGCACGAAAGCTTTTGTTGCGGAATAGACCGCCGCGCGGGCTTCCGGCATCAGCGCCATCACCGAGGCGATATTGATAATCGCGCCGTCTTTGTGTTTCAGCAGGCCTTCCAGCGCCACGCGGGAAAGGCGTGCCACAGACGTGACGTTCAGGGTAATCAGGTTTTCAATGGCATCGGCATCGCTGTTCTCGAAGCCGCCTTTCAGCGAAGCCCCGGCGTTGTTGATCAGCAGTGTAATTTGCGGGTTTGCGCGGATGAAATCTTCGACGCGAACCAGATCCTCAGAACGGGTCAGGTCAGCGGGCAAAACGGTCACGTTTGTGCGGTACTCCTGTTGCAGACGCTCTGCCAGGGCATCCAGTCGTGCAACGTCGCGCGCCACCAGAATCAGGTCATAACCACGTTTTGCCAGACGGTCAGCATAAGTCGCGCCGATACCGCTGGATGCGCCGGTGATTAAAGCGACGGAGTGTGAAACTTTTGAATCAAACATGGCAGAACCTCTCAGGAATATGAATGTGGTTTAATTATGAAACCAGATGATTTTTAGCACCGGCGGTTTTATAATGCAACCAGATTTTGTAAATCGCCCTGAGCAGGAAGTGCCATGAAACGAACCCGACTGGAAAACACGCCATGCCCGGCAGGCCGAGCGCTGGATTTGATAGGTGACTGGTGGACGCTGCTGATTGTCCGTGATGCGATGCACGGTGTTTCGCGGTTCAGCGAATTCCAGCGCAGCCTGGGCGCGGCGAAAAACATTCTCAGCACCCGGCTCAAGGCACTGGTAGCCGAAGGCATCATGAAAGTGGAACCCGCCGCCGATGGTTCGGCGTATCAGGAATATGTCCTGACAGAAAAAGGCCACGCGCTGCGCCCTGTGCTGATCGCATTAGGGCAGTGGGGAAGTGAATACCTGTTCGAAGAAGGCGAAGCCTGCACCCTGATGGTCGACACCAAAAACCGCCAGCCCCTGCGCAAGATCGAACTGCGCGCACAGGACGGGCGGATCCTGGAAGATAACGAAATTACAGTGATACTTCCCCAAATCCCACACTGATTAATTTTTTGAGAAAGCCAACTGGCGAATTCAAAAATGGCCAAAAAATCCCACTGGCGCGCGGCGAAAGGCGCTCCTTAAGGCCGGTGTGGGTGGCAACCCACGGTTTGACCTGGAATTGCCAACCCCAACCGCTACCGCGCAATCCTCTCATGCCAGTACTTCGTAAACTCCTCCTCCCCGTTCAGACTCACCACCATGTCGCCGCTGACAATAAAGTGTGTCAGGTCGCTGCGCAGTTCGAGCGTAATTTCCGCCTCCATCCACCAGCCTTCACGCCCCATTTTCATGGTTTGTGTCAGCAGATAGCGCGCAGAAAGCGGGTCGCTGTTACTGACCGTCAGCTCGCGGCGTAAACCGTGATCGACCGTCGTATCGATATCATCGAAACGGTAAACTCCTTCACCGAATACGCCGCCGACGCCGTGGGTTACGCTGGTCCAGCTGTCAGTCAGGAAATCATAAGTGATGTTGCGGTCGACGCGTCCTGGCGACAGCACGGTCTGTGGAGTGAGCGGGGCGCTTTGCGGTTCGGCGATCGGGCCATCAATGGATACCGGCTGTTCGCAAACTGGCAAACTCAGCTGTGCGCTGTGCAGATCTACCGTCAGCGTCGCGGCTTCTGCCATCGGCCAGATCATCGGCCAGAAGGTGGTTGCCAGCGAGAGCCGCAGGCGATGTCCGGCGGCAAAACGGTGAGCGATGCCATCCAGCTGTACCGGTACTTTAACTTTTTGCCCCGGTACGAGCGGTACAGATTTATCGTGGCCGTGCAGGTGCGCCAGATTCAGCCAGCCGTGCGTGACGCGGTTTACCGCGCCTTCCGGTGAAACGTCGGAAAGGCGCACGTAAAGCATCGCCGCCGGTTTATCACTGCTCAGCTCCACTGTGAATTCCGGGAAACCGAAGATGGACAGCGGCTCCGCCAGCGGTTCGCCGTCAAAGATTTCCGCCATGCCGTCGTCAACGCGCTGATCCGGCGGCATTTCACCGGGCACGCCTGCGCCCATCCATTCCCCGGCCATCAGCCCGTGATTCTGAGGCGTACAAATATTGATGACGCCTGCACCGGCGTCCGGCTGAGTATTCAGCTGGCCGCGCGAAAGCCAGCGGGGCATATAATTAATATTGCTGGCGGTGCCGCGATCAAAACCAACCCATTCGCCTTTGCTGACCGGACGCATCGCCGAAGGCGGCTGGCTGTTCTGCAACCAGGTCTGAATCATCGGGCCTTCCATCGCGCCGTTCTGTTCGCCCTTCAGCCAGTGATCCCACCAGCGAACCGCTTCCTGCAGGAAACCGATCGCCGGTTCCGGCGTACCGTCCTGCGGATAAATATGCGCCCACGGGCCGAGGATAGCGCGGCGCGGAACCTGTAAATTGTCCATCAGGCGGAAAACGGCATTGCTGTAAGCATCCGCCCAGCCGCCAATCGCCAGCACCGGGCATTCAATGGCTGACCAGTCTTCGCACACTGAACCGTGCTGCCAGTATTCGTCGCGCAGCGGATGTTCCATCCACAACGCCGGGAAGAACGGCATGTTTTCCAGACGGTTAAGCCAGTCGCCATACCAGCTTTCGCCGACCAGCGCCGGGTCGGCCGGGCGGCTCTGGTACGCCAGCATAATGCCGCCCCACCAAAGGTTATCGTTAAGCAGGCAGCCGCCTTTGTAATGGATGTCGTCGCGGTAGCGGTCGTCGGTAGAACAGACGGTAATAATGGCTTTCAGGGCTGCTGGACGGCGTGCGGCGACCTGCAATCCATTAAATCCGCCCCAGGATTTGCCCATCATGCCGACGTTACCGCTGCACCAGTTTTGCTGCGTGATCCACTCGATGACTTCCAGCGCGTCGTCCTGTTCCTGTAACAGGTATTCGTCGGCCAGCAATCCGTCGGATTCGCCACTGCCGCGCATGTCCACGCGCACCACGGCGTAACCGTGACCGGCAAAGAAGCCGTGCATCGGCTCGTCACGCGTGCGGGTTCCGTCGCGTTTGCGGTACGGGATGTATTCGAGAATGGCCGGAACCGGCTGGCCTGCAGCGTCGTCCGGCAGCCAGAGGCGGGCGGCGAGGCGCGCGCCATCGCTCAGCGGGATCCACAAATGTTCAGTCACGGTGACGGCGTGAGGGAATTCGGTCACGATGCGTTTGGTGCTCATAAGACTCCTGTCGAAGAAAGGGCTGCCGCAGGAAGCGCGGTGCCGCGCAGGGCGAGAACGTCGTCCAGCCAGTTGGTGCGCATTTCCGGTACCGACGTCAGCAGTTTTTCGGTGTAGCTATGCATTGGCGCGCTGAATACCACGTCGGTATCGCCGCTGGCGACAACCTGGCCCTGATACATGACCGCGACCTGATGGGCGATGCGTTTTACGGTGCCCAGATCGTGTGTGATGAACAGGTATGACAGCCCGAGCTGTTCCTGTAAACGGCGCAGTAAATTCAGTACTTCTTCTGCCACCAGCGGATCGAGCGCGGAGGTAGCTTCGTCACAGATAATCAGTTCCGGCTGCGCAGCCAGCGCACGGGCGATACAGACGCGCTGTTTCTGCCCGCCGGAGAGTTCGCCGGGACGACGGTCAATCAGTTTCACCGGCAGCTCGGTCAGGCGCAGTAACTCTTCCACGCGTTCGCGAACCTGCTTTTTGTTCATCCTGAAATAGAAGCTCAGCGGGCGGCCAATGATATCCAGCAGCGTCTGGCGCGGATTGAGCGCCACGTCGGGAAGCTGATAAATCATCTGCATCCGGCGCAGGGTTTCTTTGTTGCGCTTCTGGTAATTGTGCGAAAGCGCCATGCTGTCGAAGTCCACCGAGCCCTCGGTGTCCGGTAACAGGCCGACCAGTGCCCGCGCCAGCGTACTTTTTCCGCTGCCGGATTCACCGATAATCGCCAGCGTTTTGCCGCGCGGGAGTTGCAGACTGACATCATGCACCACGCGTTTGCCGTTATAACCGGTGCTGAGTTTCTTCATGGTCAGCAGCGGCTGGCCGGAAGATTCATGGCCACCGGTCAGCGGCGCCAGCGCGTGTTCACGCTCCGCGACCAGCCTGCGGGTGTAATCCTGCTGCGGATTTTCCAGAATGGTTTGCGTGCTGCCGGTTTCCACTTCTTTGCCGTGACGCAGCACCATAATTCGGTCGGCGAGCTGCGCGACAACGGCGAGATCGTGCGTGATGTACAGCGCGGCGGTGTTGAACTCACGCACCAGTTTGCGCAGCATCACCAGCACTTCAATTTGCGTGGTGACGTCCAGCGCCGTGGTCGGTTCGTCCATGATCAGCAAATCCGGTTTACAGGACATCGCCATCGCGGCCATTGCGCGCTGAAGCTGTCCGCCGGAAAGCTGATGCGGATAACGCCTGCCGATGTTTTCCGGATCCGGCAAATCCAGTGAGCGGAACAGCGAAATCGCCCACTGGCGGCTTTCTTCTTTGTTCATCAGACCGTGGCGGATCGGGCCTTCGCAAACCTGTTTTTCGATGGTCAGCGCCGGGTTAAACGAGGCGGCGGCGCTTTGTGCGACATAGGCCACGCGCTTGCCACGCCATTCGCGCTTAACGCGCGAAGGCTGAGAAACGATATCGGTGCCGTCAAGGATCACTTCGCCGCCCGCAATCCGGCAGCCCTGACGCGCATAGCCCAGCGCCGCCAGCCCGAGGGTGGATTTCCCCGCACCGGATTCGCCAATCAGCCCGAGCACTTCGCCCGCCGCCAGCGTCAGGGAAATATCCTGAACCAGCGGAGAACCGTCGAGAGTTTCGATGCGCAGGCTGCGCATTTCTAAAATAGTCCGTGTCATGCTTCATCTCCATGCGGCAGGCTGTTACGTGCCAGCAGCCAGTCAACCACCAGATTGACGCCAATGGTCAGCAGCGCAATCGCCGCCGCCGGGTAAAGGGGCGCAAACTGGCCGAAGTTAATCGCCTGCGCGTTATCACGCACCATGCTTCCCCAGTCGGCGTACGGCGGCTGAATGCCCAAGCCTAAGAAACTCAGGCCCGCGATAAACAGGAACGTGAAGCAGAAACGCATACCGAATTCGGCAAGCAACGGCGGCAGGGCGTTTGGCAGAATTTCCCTGAAAAGCACCCAGCGCAGGCCTTCGCCGCGCAGACGCGCTGCTTCGACATATTCCTGGCAGACAATCGCCTGCGCCACCAGCCGCGCCAGACGGAACACCCGGGTGGCGTCGAGCAGGGCGATTGTCAGCACCAGAACCGGAATCGAGGTGCCCATTACGGACAATACGATCAGCGCGAAAATCAGTACCGGAATCGACATCACGGTATCGACGATGCGCGAAAGCACGGTATCCACCCATTTGCCGTAAATCGCGGCGGTAAAACCGGTGACGATCCCGATAATAAACGAGCTGAAGGTGATGGTCAGGGCGATGGCAATTGTCGTGCGCGCGCCAAATAAAATGCGCGAAAGCATGTCGCGCCCGAGGCTGTCGGTGCCAAACGGCGTGGCGGCAGACGGCAGCAGCCAGATATCGCCGACCTGTTCGGTTTCGCTGTGCGGCGCAAGCCACGGCGCGAAAATGGCGGCGAAGAGATTCACCGCAATAATCACAATGCCAATCCAGGCCGACAGCGGGATGTTAATGAAATACCGGTTCATGCTGTCCCTCTTTTAGCGCGCATGGCGCAGGCGTGGATTACACCAGATCGCCAGTAAATCGGCGGTGGTATTAAGAAAAATGTAGGTGCCGCCAAACAGCAGACCGCAGGCCTGAACCACCGGAAGGTCGCGCTTGGTGACGGCGTCCACCATGTACTGGCCAATACCCGGATAAACAAACACCACTTCCACCAGAATGACGCCGACCACCAGATACGCCAGATTGAATGCCACGACGTTGATGATCGGCGCAAGGGCGTTTGGCAGCGCGTGCGAGACCACAATACGCCAGCGCGGAATGCCTTTGAGTACTGCGCTTTCGATGTACGGGCTGGACATCACCGCCGTCACCGACGCACGCGTCATGCGCAACATATGTGCCAGCACGACCAGCGTCAGGGTGAGCATCGGCAGGGTGCAGACGTAGAGCCGGTCAAAGAACGAGGACGAACTGTCCACCATCGCGAGACTCGGGAACCACGTCAGGCGGATAGCAAAGGCGATCACCAGAATGTAGCCGACGAAAAACTCCGGCACGGAAATGCTGATGAGCGTGAGGGTATTTGCCAGCCGGTCGAACACGGAACCACGCCAGATGGCGGACGCAATCCCTAAACCGACCGCCAGCGGAATAGCGATCACGGCGGCGTATCCGGCCAGAAACAGCGTATTTGCCAGACGTGGCAACAGCTCGTCGCTGATTGCGCGGCCATTGGCCAGCGAATGCCCGAGATCCCCGTGCATAATGCCTGCCAGCCAGTGCAGATAACGCAGCACCGAGGGTTCATCCAGCCCCAGTTGCAGACGCAGTGCCGCCACAGTTTCCGGCGTCGCGCTTTGTCCTAAAATCGCGGTAGCGACGTCGCCGGGCAGCATTTCTGTGCCGATAAATATCAGCACAGAGACCAGCCACAGCGTGATAATGCCCAACAGGACCCGCTGTAAAATCCGTTTTTTCATCATGCCTCCAGCCAGACGCGCTCGGCCAGACGACCACCCATGAAGTTGAACATCGGATGCGGTTTAATCCCGCCGACTTTTTTACTGGCGGCATCAAGATAATCACCAAACAACGGGATCATCGCGCCGCCGTTGTCGCGCACGATGCTTTGAAGCTCGCCGTAGATTTCCGCGCGCTTGCTTTCATCGAGCAGCGAACGCGCCTGAAGCAGCAGGGCGTCGAACTTTTCATCTTTCCAGTGCGTGTCGTTCCACTTGGCGGTGGACTGGTACGCGGTAGAAAACATCTGGTCAGCCGTCGGGCGTCCGCCCCAGTAACCCATGCTGAACGGCGCTTTCATCCATACGTCGTCCCAGTAACTGTCGGCGGGCTGGCGCTTGATGTTGACCTGAATGCCGCCTTTCTGCGCCTGACTCTGGAACAATGCGGCGGCGTCGAGCGCCCCGGCAAAGGCGGCATCAGACGAGGACAGCTCGATTTTCAGGTCGGTTAATCCGGCTTTTTTCAGGTAGAACTTTGATTTGTCGGGATCGTAAACACGCTGCTCGAGGCTGTGGTTGAAGAAACGGTCGGTTTTCGGGATCGGGTGATCGTTGCCCAGCGAGCCGTAGCCGCGCAGCACGGTATCGAGAATTTTCTGGCGGTCGATGCCGTGTTTAATCGCCATGCGCACGTCGTTGTTGTTATACGGCGCGACGCTGCAATCCATCAGGAACGTAAAGTGCTGGCCGCCGGAAGAACGGATGATGTTCAGGGCCGGGCTGCGTTTGAGGAAATCGACGGTTTTGAAATCGACGCGGTTAATCGCGTGAACCTGACCGGAAATCAGGGCGTTGGTGCGCGCGGTCGGATCGTTGATCACCAGCACTTCCACAGCGTCAACAAAGGCGCGATCCGGTTTCCAGTAATTCGGGTTACGTTTGAACAGCGAGCGCACGCCCGGTTCGTACTGATCGAAGATAAAACCGCCGGTACCAATCGGGTGCGACCAGTCGGTGAAGCCCGCGGGCACGACCACCAGATGGTAATCCGCCAGCAGGTACGGCAGGTCTGCGTTGCCGCTGTCGAGCGTAATCAGAATCTGGTTTTCGCCCTGTTTGGTCAGGCCGGTAATCGGTGCCAGCTGCGTTTTGATGGCGCTTTTGGATTTGTCGCCGCGGTGCAGGTTGATGGAGTAAAGAATATCGTCGGCGTCCAGCTTTTTGCCGTTGTGGAAGGTGACGCCATCACGGACGGTAAACACCCATTCGGCTGCGCCCGGTTTGGCTTCCCACGCGGAGAACAGTTCAGGCGTGGCTTTGTTATTTTCATCAATTTCAATCAGGCCGTTCATCAGCATATATGCCTGGTTGAGCGGCACCCAGTCGCTGAATAACGTCGGGTCGAGCGTATCACTGGTATTTCCGCCTGACATACCCAGTTTTAATATTCCGCCCTTTTTCGGTTCAGCAGCGGAAACAGAGAAAGGTGAGAAGCCCATGGCACTGGTAATACCCACAGCGGAAGCGCTGGTAATAAAGCCGCGACGGCTAAGTTGTGCATCCTGCATTAATTTCGTCAAAGGGGAATTATTATCTTTCATTAATTTTCTCCATAGTACGTGCTGGAATTTTATAGGTGCAGGCGAAATACTCCGGGTGTTTCAAAGGGGCGAAATGAATTGCCCTGATGATTTATATCAAAACCCCCTGCGGAACTTGCATGAGAATTTATCATGAGGGTATGCGAAAAATGCGCGGCAGAACACCCTGAAAAGCTTTATTTTTCTGAGCTATCAATGTCTGGAAAGGGAAGTGACCGGTGGAACTGCATACGGTTGTCGGCTTAATTGGCGTGTTTTGCTACCTTCTGGCTTATGCGCTGGTTCAGATGCGCAGGCTAGCGGTTGATGCTAACAGTTACGCCTATCTTAATATAATCGGCGGTGTATTTGGCCTGTATTCTTTAAGCCATGATTTTAACCTTGCATCTTGTATTTCGCAGTCATGCTGGCTGCTGTTTACATTACTGGGTATGAATTCGGCGAGAAAACGCAGAATTCTGGAGAAAAATAAAATCCCACCGGCAGATGTCAATTCATAATATTTTATTATGACGTCAGATTATTATTATTTTTTATAAATAGTGTGACGGCACTCTCGTCACTTCTGCTAAATATTGATTGCCAGACCGGATATCTGAAATCTGGCAATACTCTTTTCTAGGGCTGTTTCAGCCAGTTAATGACTTTGTGTACGATGGGCTTCAGGTATCTGTCCTGCGGCGTCAGCATGTAGCATTTTCCGGCTGCGGCCAGTTTACCCGGGTGCGCGGCGACCAGCTCTCCGCTGTTGATGTAATCCTGCACCAGACCTTCCCAGCCCAGAAGAATGCCATCGCCCAGCACCGCCGACTGCACCAGAAACGGGTAGTTGTTGGCGCGCCATGTCCGGCGCGGGGTGACGAAAGTGACATCCTGTGAGGCGAACCAGTCGCGCCAGCCGGTCCATTCCCGCTGCGGATCATCCTGAATCAGCAGGGTTTGTTCCAGCAAATCCGCCGCACTGGCACGGGCGGGCAAACGGCTGAAAAATTCCGGCGAGCACATCGGATAACAGACTTCATCAAACAGCGCCTGCACGTGATAGCCGGGCGGTGGCTCGCGAAGATAGAAAATAGCCAGATCAAATTCTGATGACTTGAGCTCTGAAAAGCTGTCGGAAATTTTCATCTGGATTTGCAGATCAGGCATCAGCTGGCGCAAAGAAGACAGGCGTGATGACAGCCACAGGCCGCTCATGGCGCTGGTACAGGCCAGCGTCACCTGCGGCAAACCGTTCCAGCCCATGACTTCGGCCGTCGAAAGCGAGATGTCACCGAGCAGTTTTCTTACCTGATGCGCGTAAGTTTCACCGCGCGGTGTGAGCGTGGTTTTACGCTGCGCCCGCTGGAAAAGTTTGCAGCCGAGCATTTCCTCAAGCTGAATAATCTGGCGACTGATGGCGCTTTGCGTGAGGTTAAGCTCGTCGGCCGCACGGGAAAAACTGCAATAACGCGCCACACATTCGAAGGCCACCAGGGTGTTGAGCGGCGGTAACGGTTCTATCTGCACAGTGAGGAGTTCTCCGGGATGCGTTTAGCAGCTTTCCAGCATGTGTGAAACCATCTGCCCGACCTGCTGAACGGCGCGTTCAGTTTTGGCCGCCAGAGGCTGAGCATAGTTAATGCGCAGGCAGTTGCGGTACTTCCCTGAGGCGGAAAATATCGACCCGATCGCAATTTGCACAAAATGTTCTTCCAGCAGCCGGTTCAGGCGCTGCGTATCCACGCGTTCGTCCAGTTCAATCCACAGCAGAAATCCGCCCTGAGGACGGCTGACCCGCGTGCCGCACGGGAAATATTTCATCACCCAGTCGGTCATGGTGCACAAATTGCGCTGGTACTGATTACGCATTCTGCGCATGTGCTGAAGGTAATGACCTTGTTTGATGAAATCCGCGATGGCGATTTGCGGCAACGTCGCCGATGCGCCGGTGGTGATGTATTTCATGTGCAGTGCGCGGTCGTGATAACGGCCCGGTGCAATCCAGCCAACGCGTAAACCGGGTGCCAGCGTTTTAGAAAAAGAACTGCAAAGCAATACGCGGCCGTCGTCGTCGAATGAGGTAATGGTCGCCGGACGCGGATACTGATACGCCAGTTCGCCGTATACATCGTCCTCGATAATGGCGATATCGTAACGCTGTGCCAGACGCAGCAGCGATTTCTTGCGGTCATCCGGCATGTTGTAGCCGAGCGGATTGTTGCAGTTAGGTGTGAGCTGGATGGCTTTGATGGGCCACTGTTCCAGCGCCATTTCCAGTGCTTCCAGGCTGATGCCGGTGACCGGGTCAGTCGGAATTTCCAGTGCCTTCATGCCAAAACCTTTCAGGGTTTGCATCGCGCCGTGAAAACTCGGGGAATCTACCGCCACAATATCGCCGTGTTCGCAAACGGAACGGATGGCGATAGACAGGGCTTCGTGACAACCGGTGGTAATCAATATATTGCTGGCATCCATATGGCTGCCGCTGTCTATCATCAGGCGTGCAATCTGTTCGCGCAGATCTTCAGAACCGTAAATGCTGTCGTAATGAAATGCGTTGAGGTTCTGATGCTGCCCGGCGCGGCCCATCAGGCGGCTGAGCGGTTTGAGCGTGGCGGCCGTGACATCCGGTGAGCCACGCCCCAGCTGAATAAAACCGGGAAGGTGCGGCGAGGTGATCAGTTCCAGAACCTGATCCCACTGGGAAATTTCCACCGGACGCTGCGTCGGGCGGCACCCGCTCGGCAGCGCTGCCTGCAGGCGGGCTTCTTTAACGAAGTAACCGGATTTTGGCCGTGCTTCCACCAGCTGTTTTTCTTCCAGTACGCGATAGGCCTGCTGAACGGTGCTGACGCTGACGCCGTGCTCGCTGCTTAAGATGCGCACTGAAGGCAGGCGGATCCCTGCCGGGTACAGCCCCTGTTCAATGCGTTCACTCAGTACATTCGCCAGATTTTCGTAACGGTTCATTTTCATTCCCTCAACGTCTGCGCAATAAGAGCAGTACAGATGCGTTTAATCTAACGCTGAATCTGTCATCGGATCCAGATCTGTATGGTTGAAATATAAAAAAACTGAATCTGTAATGTTTTTGCCGGATGTTAGATCCTGATCACAGGTCGTTAACAGGAGCAGAAAATGAAAAATACCATTGAAGAACGGCAGTTTGCCGCGTGTGAGTCAGTGCGTTGTGCCGATATTGTTGCACCGGTACAGATGCCGGTTAAGCAGGGCGGATGGGTAAAACAGGTGTTCAGTGTTTTACATGCCTGGAATGAGCGCCGCGTCAGTCGCAAACTTCTGCATGCGCTGAGCACGGAGCAACTGAAAGATATCGGGCTGGCAAGATCGGATATCGATAAAGAATATCCACGCAGCGTCTGGCCGAACTGGCCGAAATAAATGAGACGTTATAAAAAAGGGGAAACGGTGTCGCGTTTCCCCTTCGATTTCTTCAGCAGTGACTTTTAGTAGCTCAGGCTGAGAATACGGCGGGCAGCCACCAGATCAATATCTTTGTGTTCGCCCATCGGCAACAGGTTGAAGCGGGTAAGATTCTCCAGCACTTCTTCAATGACTTTTTCCGGCACGCCGTACGCGCTGATGCGCGTTTTCACCCCCATATCATCAAAGAAATCGCGGGTTTTATCGATGGCCGCGGTGATACGGGTTTCTTCATCACCTTCGGTCAGCCCCCAGACGCGCTCTGCGTATTGCAGCAGTTTGAGGCGTTTGGTTCCGCGTTGTACCTGAAGCAGCGAAGGCAGCAGAACGGCCAGCGTTTCAGCGTGATCCAGATGATACAGTGCGGTCAGCTGGTGGCCGATGCGGTGCGTTGCCCAGTCCTGCGGCACGCCGACGCCAATCAGACCATTCAGTGCCAGCGTTGCCGACCAGGTGACGGTTGAGCGCACATCGTAATTCTCCGGTTCGTTCAGCGCTTTCGGGCCTTCTTCGATAAGCGTCAGCAGCAGGCCCTCGGCAAAACGATCCTGCACTTTGCCGTAGACCGGATACGTCAGGTATTGCTCAATCACATGCACAAAGGCGTCAACCACACCGTTGGACACTTGTTTGACCGGCAGCGTGTAGGTTTTCCGCGGATCCAGCACGGCAAACTGCGGGTAAAGATGCGCGTCGCTGAAACCCATTTTTGCGCCCAGTGCGACGTGAGTGACCACGGCGGTCGGGTTCATTTCTGAACCGGTCGCCGGTAACGTCATGATGCAACCGAGCGGCATGGCTTTTTCCAGCGGCAGGCGTTTCGACCACATATTCCAGACGTCGCCCTCGTACAGCACGGCGGCGGCGATAAATTTGGTGGCATCCACGACAGAACCGCCGCCAACGGCCAGCAGGAAGTCGATTTTTTTCTCTTTAACCAGCTCAACGGCAACCATCAGGGTTTCGAAATGCGGGTTAACCTCAATGCCACCAAATTCGAAAATTTCGCGGTCACCGAGAGCTTTGCGCGCTTCATCAATCGTACCGAATTTTTTCGCGCTGCCGCCGCCGTAGGTAATCAGGACACGGGCGTTGGTGGGAATGTACTGGCCGATATCAGCAATACGCTGTGTACCAAAAAGAACGCGGGTGGGATTGTAGTAATCGAAGTTAAACATAGCAGGAACTCCTTGAACCTCCCCTCAGGGATGAGGGGAGGGGCTTACTGAGAAACGCAGTGGCTT
This sequence comes from Rahnella selenatireducens, assembly GCF_046449555.1. Lineage (NCBI taxonomy): Bacteria > Pseudomonadati > Pseudomonadota > Gammaproteobacteria > Enterobacterales > Yersiniaceae > Rahnella > Rahnella selenatireducens. The sequence continues at coordinate 163,688 of NZ_JBKEZJ010000008.1, read as the reverse complement.
ATTTCACCTGCATGCCAGGTTGTGCGCCGGAATCCGGGCTGAGCAGGAAGATGTCTTTTCCGCCAGGGCCTGCGGCCATCACCATGCCTTCAGAAATGCCAAAGCGCATTTTACGCGGCGCAAGGTTCGCCACCATGATGGTCAGACGGCCTTCCAGCGCTTTCGGATCCGGATAGGCAGAGCGGATACCGGAGAAAATCTGACGGGTTTCGCCGCCGAGATCCAGTTGCAGACGCAGCAGTTTGTCGGAACCTTCCACGAAATCTGCGCTTTTGATCAGCGCGATACGCATGTCAACTTTCGCGAAATCATCAAAGGTGATGGTTTCCTGAATCGGATCATCCGCCAGCGGGCCGGTTGCAGGGGCTTTCGCCGCTGCAATGTCTTCTTTCGATGCATCAACCATCGCCGTCACTTTATCCAGTTCGATACGATTAAACAGCGCCTTGAACGGATTCACCTGATGAGAGAGCAGCGGTTGTGCAATCGCATCCCACTCAAGCGTGGTGTTCAGGAAAGCTTCAGTACGTTCAGACAGTGAAGGCAGAACCGGCTTCAGGTACGTCATCAGAACGCGGAACAGGTTGATGCCCATTGAGCAAATCGCTTGCAGGTCAGCGTCGCGGCCTTCCTGTTTTGCCACAACCCATGGCGCCTGTTCGTCAACATAACGGTTAGCCAGGTCAGCCAGCGCCATGATTTCACGGATTGCGCGGCCTGATTCGCGGCTGTCGTACGCCTGCGCAATGCTTTCCGCCGCATCGGTGAAGGTTTTGTACAGCGCTTCGTCGGCCAGTTTATCGGCCAGTTTTCCGTCAAAACGCTTGGCGATGAAACCGGCATTACGTGAAGCCAGGTTAACCACCTTGTTCACGATGTCTGCGTTCACGCGCTGCACGAAATCTTCCAGATTCAGGTCGATATCGTCGATACGGGAAGACAGTTTCGCGGTGTAGTAATAACGCAGGCAGTCCGCATCCAGATGGTTCAGATAGGTGCTGGCCTTGATGAAGGTACCGCGTGATTTAGACATCTTCGCGCCGTTCACCGTCACATAACCGTGAACAAACAGGTTGGTGGGTTTGCGGAAGTTGCTGCCTTCGAGCATCGCCGGCCAGAACAAACTGTGGAAATAGACGATGTCTTTACCGATGAAGTGATACAGCTCAGTGGTGGAGTCTTTTTTCCAGAACTCGTCGAAGTTCAGATCGCTGCGGCGGTCACACAGGTTTTTGAATGAGCCCATGTAGCCGATTGGCGCATCCAGCCAGACGTAGAAATATTTACCGGGCGCATCAGGAATTTCGAAACCGAAATACGGCGCGTCGCGGGAGATATCCCATTGTTGCAGACCGGATTCAAACCATTCCTGCATTTTGTTCGCGACCTGCTCCTGCAGCGCACCGGAACGGGTCCACGCCTGTAACATCGCGCTGAATTCCGGCAGGTCGAAGAAGTAGTGCTCGGAATCACGCAGCACAGGCGTTGCACCGGAGACCACAGATTTCGGCTCGATCAGTTCGGTCGGGCTGTAGGTTGCGCCACATACTTCGCAGTTATCGCCGTACTGGTCTGGCGATTTACATTTCGGGCAGGTGCCTTTGACGAAACGGTCAGGCAGGAACATGCCTTTCTCCGGATCGTACAACTGCGAAATGGTGCGGTTTTTGATGAAACCGTTTTCTTTCAGACGGCCATAAATCAGCTCCGACAGCTCACGGTTTTCGTCACTGTGCGTGGAGTGATAGTTGTCGTAGCTGATGCCGAAGCCGGCGAAATCTTTCTGATGCTCCTGGCTCATTTCGGCAATCATCTCTTCCGGCTTGATACCGAGTTGCTGCGCTTTCAGCATGATCGGTGTGCCGTGCGCATCGTCCGCACAGATGAAGTGCACTTCATTGCCACGCATTCGCTGGAAACGGACCCAGACGTCAGCCTGGATGTGCTCGAGCATGTGACCGAGGTGGATGGATCCGTTGGCGTACGGAAGTGCACAGGTTACCAAAATTTTTTTTGCGACTTGAGCCATAGTAAGAGCTTGCTTTCTGTAGTTGAAATCAGGGGTATTGATGTTAACCGAAAGCGCCGCCCCGCGTAAACAAACGGGGGGATCTCCTTACGGGTGTTCTGTTATGCTATTAAACAGATAAATAGTCTGATAACCAGTTTCAAGGAGCCGGGATGACATCTCAATCCCCACAGCAGTCCACACCCGCAGGGCTGCGCGCACTAGTGACCGGCGTACTGGCCACCTTCCGTCATTCAACACTTCAAAAAGATTTAGCTGCGATAAAAGCGGTGCATCATTGCGTGCTGATGGACGAGGTTTTGCATATCGACCTGACGCTGCCCTTCGCCTGGAGCAGCGGTTTTGACGTTTTAAAAGAAGAAACCAGCGGCGAATTGCTGCGGGTAACCGGCGCTTCGGCCATCGAGTGGAAACTGCGTCATGACATCGCCACGATGAAACGTGCCAACGATCAGCCTGGCATTAAAGGCGTGCGCAATATTCTGGCGGTCAGCTCAGGCAAAGGCGGCGTGGGGAAATCGACGACGGCTGTGAATCTGGCGCTGGCGCTGGCCGCGGAAGGCGGAAAAGTGGGCATTCTGGACGCGGATATCTATGGCCCGTCGGTGCCGAACATGCTGGGCACGGAAGAAGAGCGACCGACATCACCGGATGGCGTACATATGTCGCCGATTATGGCGCACGGGCTGGCGACTAACTCCATTGGTTATCTGGTCACCGACGAAAATGCGATGGTGTGGCGCGGCCCGATGGCCAGCAAAGCGCTGATGCAGATGTTGCAGGATACACTGTGGCCGGATCTCGATTATCTGGTGATTGACCTGCCGCCGGGCACCGGCGATATCCAGCTGACGCTGTCGCAAAATATTCCGGTGACGGGTGCGCTGGTGGTGACGACGCCACAGGACATCGCGCTGCTCGACGCCATGAAAGGCATTGTGATGTTTGAGAAAGTGCATGTACCGGTGTTAGGTATTATCGAAAATATGAGCATGCATGTGTGCAGCAACTGCGGACATCATGAACCGATTTTCGGCACCGGTGGCGCACAACGTCTGGCCGAAAAATACCGTTGCGAATTGCTGGCTCAGTTACCGCTGCATATTTCGCTGCGTGAAGATTTGGATCGCGGTGAACCGACCGTTGTCTCTAATCCTGAAAGCGAGTTCACGACGATTTATCGCGAGCTTGCGTCAAAAGTGGCGTCGCAGCTGTACTGGAAAGGCGACGCTATTCCGACAGAAATCGCTTTCCGGGCGGTTTAATCTCCCAACTCTGCGAATTATTGCCCGATGTCAGCGATTACACCGCCTTAACGCTGGCATCGGGTAGTGTGTTGTACTTATAATTGGCGCGTTCAAAGCACACGCTGTGCTTGCCTTCCAACTTCCAAATCAGGTCTTTAATTTTATGTCTGACAAATTCCATCAGTGTGTCATCGTGGGTATCGCTGGCGCATCTGCTTCGGGAAAAAGCCTCATCGCCAGTACAATTTACCGTGAACTTCGTGATCAGGTAGGTGATGAGCATATCGGGGTGATCCCGGAAGATTGCTACTATAAAGACCAAAGCCATATGACCATGGAAGAACGGGTCAAAACCAACTATGACCATCCAAGTGCTATGGACCACAATTTGCTGTTCCAGCATTTGCAGGCAATGAAGTCAGGTCAGGCTATCGAATTACCGAGTTACAGCTTTATCGAACATACCCGTCTGGCTGAGACCGTAACGCTCAAACCTAAGAAAGTCATTATTCTGGAAGGGATCCTGTTACTGACCGACGTGCGTCTGCGTCAGGAAATGAATTTCTCTATCTTTGTGGATACGCCGCTGGATATCTGCCTGATGCGCCGCATGAAGCGCGATGTCAACGAGCGTGGCCGCTCTATGGATTCTGTGATGGCGCAATACCAGAAAACTGTCCGCCCAATGTTCCTGCAGTTTATCGAACCTTCAAAACAATACGCAGACATCATTGTGCCGCGTGGCGGTAAAAACCGGATTGCGATTGATATTCTTAAGGCGAAAATCAGCCAGTTCTTCAACTAATCGCGGAACAATCCGTAGAAAACCACACCGGAGATACGATGAGACTTTGCGATCGAGATATAGAAGCCTGGCTGGACAGCGGCAAATTAGGTATTTCACCCCGTCCGCCGGTTGAGCGGATTAATGGTGCCACGGTAGATGTGCGTCTTGGCAACGGTTTTCGCGTTTTTCTCGGCCATAACGCCGGTTTTATCGATCTGAGTGGCCCGAAAGATGAAGTGAGCGCGGCGCTGGACAAAGTGATGAGCGATGAAATCGTTCTGCCGGAAGGGGAAGCTTTCTTTCTGCATCCTGGCGAACTGGCGCTGGCGGTCACTTTTGAGTCTGTCACTATTCCGGATGATCTGGTGGGCTGGCTCGACGGCCGTTCTTCACTGGCGCGTCTCGGCCTGATGGTACACGTCACCGCACACCGCATTGATCCGGGCTGGAAAGGTCGCATTGTCCTTGAGTTCTACAATTCCGGTAAACTGCCTCTGGCGCTTCGCCCGGGTATGCTGATTGGCGCGTTAAGCTTTGAACCGTTGTCCGGTTCTGCTGCACGCCCTTATAACAGCCGTCAGGATGCGAAATACCGCGACCAGCAAAGTGCAATTGCCAGTCGTATTGATAAAGACTGATTCTGTTTTTTATCGGCGTGAGCGGATGAAAACGTGAGGAAGGCATGAGAAGACTACTGACAACACTGGTGATTTTACTGGTGGTTATCATTGCCGGCATGACTTCGCTGGTATTTCTGATCAACCCGAACGATTTCCGTCAGTATATGGTGGAAAGGGTTGAGGTGAAAAGCGGTTACAAGCTGGCCATTAATGGCTCGCTGCGCTGGCATGTCTGGCCACAGTTGAGCATTATTGCCGGGCAGACGTCGCTCACCGCGCCAGGAGCGAAAGAACCGGTGGTCAGCGCTGAAAATATGCGACTGGATGTCAAACTCTGGCCTCTCATTTCTCATCAGCTCGCCGTTAAGCAGGTTCTGTTCAAAAATGCGGTTATCCGGTTAACGCCGGATACCGAAGAGAATCAGCCTGATGCGCCGGTAGCTCCGTCTTCTCCGGTTCCTGTAGCGCCCGGTTCGTCTGAGCTGGAGGCTGGCTGGAAGTTCGACATTGATAAAATCAGCATCGCCGACAGTTTGCTTATCTGGCAGCGCGGCGATGATGAACAAATCAATGTGCGCGATATTAATCTCGAAATTGATAAAGAGGACAACCGTCAAGCCTCTGTCCAGCTTTCCAGCCGCATCAATCGCAATCAGCGTGATTTAGCCTTCACGATGAATGCGGAACTGGATATGCAACATTATCCGCAGGCTTTTGCCGCCAACATCAGCAAATTTACCTATCAGCTGAGCGGCGCGGATGTTCCGGTTAAAGGCATTCAGGGCAACGGTTCGATGCAGGCGAGTTATCTGCGGGACACTAATGCCGTGACGCTCAGCCAGATGGCGCTGACCGCCAATGATAACCAGATCTCCGGTACGGCTTCGGCTACGCTGGGCGATGAACCGAATTATCAGCTGAACCTGAACGCGGAAAAACTCGATCTGGACGCGCTTTCAGGCTGGCAGCCGAAAACAACGGAAGAGACAGCCACGACTTCTCAGACCATCATGTCGGCGCCGGTTATTGCGCGCGACATGGATGAACAACCTAACGGGCTGAGTGAACTTCAGACATTCAATGCGCACCTGGCTCTGAAAGTGGCTGATCTTACCTACCGTGGAATGAAAATTCAGAACCTGGCGCTCGATGCTGATAATCAGCAGGGGCAGGTTTCTCTGTTGACGTTCAGCGGCAATATGGGTACTGGCAATTTCTCACTGCCGGGCAAAATGGATGTGACGGGTAAGAAAATTCAGGTTCACATGGTGCCTGACGTCAACAAGATTGAGCTGGGCGATTTGCTGGCGGCGTATGAGTTGCCTAAGGCGCTGACCGGCAACTTCTCGCTGAAGGGGGATGTGAGCGGTGAAGGCCTTTCAGCCGCTGATTTCGCGCGGCACTGGCAGGGCGACGGCCAGCTTTCAATGGATAATGCACGTCTGAATGGCATGAATATTCAGCAGCTTATTCAGCAGGCTATTGCAAGAAACAGCGATAAAGTTCAGGGTCTCGATCGTTATGAGCACTACAGCCAGATAGATACGCTGAATGCGAGAGGCCATCTTGCCGATGGCACGCTGACGCTGAGTAATATGGAAGGGGTGTCGCCGATGGTGTCCGGCAAAGGTGACGGCACCATTAATATGGCAGCGCAGCAGGTGGATTTGAATCTGCTGATCCGCGTAACCGGCGGCTGGAAGGGCGACAGCAATCTGATCAATACGCTGAAGACGACCGATATTCCACTGCGTGTTTACGGGCCGTGGTCGCAGATGCATTATCAGTTGCAGGTTGACCAGATATTGCGCCAGTCGCTAGAGCAAAGTGCCCGTAACGCTATCCAGAACTGGATTGATAAACGCAAAGACAGTAAAGCCGGTGATGAAGTGCATAAGTTATTGAAGAAGTAACACCGGATTTGGCGGGAATAAAAAACGGGATGCTTAATGGCATCCCGTTTTTTTTGTTCACGCTTACCGCGAAGAACTCAGACTTCGTAATCGTCGGAGACCGGCGGATTGAGCGGGGTGATTTTCACTTTTAGAATCCGGTGACTGCTGATTTCCAGCGGTTCGTACAGATAATCGTTAATTTTTATCTGCGCGCCGACCTGCGGAATGCTCTGGGTGTATTCCATTAGCAAACCGGCCAGCGTGTGGTATTCGCGCTTATCATCGAGCGGCAGGGGGATGTACATTGCCAGATCTTCGAGCGGCATATAGCCATTCGCAATCCAGCTTCCGTCTTCCTGCTGCTGAATGTCGTGGCGCGCATCCGGCAGCTCATCGGATTCCGGCAGGTTCCCGGCAATGGTTTCCATCACGTCAGTCAGCGTCACGATGCCTTCGACAGAACCAAACTCATCCACGACAAAAGCAAAGTGTGTTTTCGCCTGACGGAACTGTTCAAGCGCCATCAGCAGGGAAAGCTGCTCCGGGAAGATCAGGGGCTGGCGGATCAACGCCTTAAGATCTAACTCATTTTGCAGCAGCTGCTGTTTAAGCAAGTCAACGACATGAACAACGCCCAGCGGTTCGTCGGTCGAGCTGTCTTCCGTCACCAGAATGCGCGTGTGCTGATTCTCGGCAATCTGATTCCTCAGGACATCAATCGGGTCATTCAGTTCGAGATTGTCGACGTCATGACGCGAGGTCATCACGCTGCTGACCGTCCGCTGCCCCAGCCCCAGAACGCGTTCAATCATGCTGCGCTCCTGCTGGTTGAAAATGGCATCCTCTTCAGTGCTGTCCGCGATCATGCTGGACGAATGGGCATCCAGTTCAGCCTCTTCATGCTTGCCGCGTAAAACGCGCAGAACCGTCTCCGCCGTGCGTTCACGCAAAGAACGACGCGATGACAGGAAGCGTTTGCGATTAAATTGTGCTAGCTGATTGAGCGCTTCGATGATCACCGAGAAACCGATAGCCGCGTACAAATAGCCCTTAGGTATCGCGTAGCCAAAGCCTTCTGCGACCAGACTGAAGCCGATCATCAGCAGGAAACTCAGACATAAAATAACGATGGTGGGATGCGCGTTCACAAACTTAGTCAGCGGCTTGCTGGCCAGAAGCATCAAACCGATGGCGATACAGACTGCCGCCATCATAACGGCCAGATGATCCACCATACCAACGGCGGTAATCACCGAGTCGAGGGAAAATACCGCATCGAGAACCACGATCTGCGCCACGACAGGCCAGAATCTGGCACCGCTTTGCTGCTGGCTCTGCTCTTCATCTTTGCCTTCCAGGCGCTCATTGAGTTCCATGGTGGCTTTAAACAGCAGGAACACGCCGCCGGTCAGCATAATCATGTCGCGTGCGCTGAACGGATGTCCAAGCAAAGTGACGAGAGGGCGGGTGAGGGTCGACAGCCAGGAAATTGACGCCAGTAACAACAGGCGCATCACTAATGCCAGCATTAAACCCGTGACGCGGGCTTTGTCGCGCTGACGGCGGGGAAGCTTTTCTGCCAAAATGGCGATGAAAATCAGGTTGTCTATCCCTAAGACAATTTCAAGGATTACCAGGGTAGCCAGCCCGGCCCAGATTGACGGATCGGCGATCCATTCCATATTGCTTGTTTCACCTTTAGTTACACGACGGTTGTCGCACGTTGAATAATGGGCGTCAGAGGGCGAAATTTCAAATCTAAATCAGGGTACTACCGCATATCGGGCGGGAATAGAAACGGGAACAGTCCGTGGTGAGAAAAGTTTAAACGGTTGTTTCGGAAAGCAGCAAATTGTGTGCAGAAAATCAGCGAACAGGTTCAACATTCCTAATTTTAAGTCTTTAGCTTACCGTTATGTGCTGCTTGCTGGTATCGTAATGGCATACACAGAATGGTGCTGGAGTCCTAAAGTCAGCAGTATAGTCTCCCTAAACCAAATCACAGGGACTATACTCAGGGAAGAAAATGTCGTGCTGGGAAATAAATTTGTTTATACAATTTCAGTTCAGTGAACGCCCTGACATGTTTGGCTCCCAACTGACTGAATTTACACACCAATAGGTTTCAAGGAGTATCTTCTACAATGTTAAAAGCTGTTATCCCTGTTGCCGGTCTGGGCACACGTATGTTGCCAGCGACGAAAGCCATTCCTAAAGAAATGTTGCCTATCGTCGACAAGCCTTTAATCCAGTACATCGTTAACGAATGTGCGGCGGCGGGCATCAAAGAGATCATTCTCGTCACGCATTCTTCCAAAAATGCCATCGAAAACCACTTCGATACCTCATTCGAACTGGAAAGCATGCTGGAAACTCGCGTTAAGCGTCAGTTGTTGGAAGAAGTGCAGTCAATCTGCCCGAAAGGCGTGACTATCATGAACGTGCGTCAGGGGCAGTCTAAAGGCCTTGGACATGCCGTTCTGTGTGCTAAACCATTGATTGGTAATTCTCCTTTTGCAGTTATTCTTCCAGACGTTCTGATGGATGATTCAACCAGCGATCTGCGTAAAGACAACCTTGCAGCAATGCTTCGCCGTTTCAAAGAAACCGGCAACAGCCAGGTTATGGTTGAGGAAGTGCCTGAAAAAGACGTGTCCAAATACGGTATCGTGAACTGTAATGGCGTGGAAGTTGAGCCGGGCGAAAGCGCGCCAATGACTGCCATCGTTGAAAAACCAGAACTGAAAGATGCACCATCCAACCTCGCTGTGGTTGGCCGCTATGTGCTTTCTGAAGCGATCTGGCCTTTGCTGGCAGTGACTCCATACGGTGCAGGTAATGAAATTCAGTTAACAGACGCCATTGCGATGTTGATGAAAAAACAAACCGTAGAAGCTTTCTCCATGACCGGCCGTTCACACGACTGTGGTGACAAACTGGGCTATATGAAAGCATTCGTCGAGTACGGCATCCGCCATAAAGCGCAGGGCGAAGCGTTCAAGGCGTGGTTGAAGGAATTTGCGATCGAGTAAATTGATTTTTGTTTAAAAAACACCGATGCGTCGGTGTTTTTTTTTTAAAATCTTGGTTAGTTGGATCGATTATCTAAAAAATGTAAGTAAGACTAATCTGCTATGTAGCCAACATTAACCTAACTATATTAATAACATAGAGTTAGGTTAATGTTGTAATATAGCTGTTGAAGCTTAGCCGCCAATCAGCGTGCTATTTTGAACAGGTAGTAAAGATCAGGTTAAAAAATGACTATTTAGTTTTGGGTTTAAATCACAGTCGCAAAGCAGCGGTTTATCAAAGCATGTATATGATATTATATGCTTATCGAATGTTGTTTATACTCATCCTGAATTGAAGGTATGTGCTTGAAAAAGATAGCTTAATTAGATTTTTCCCAGTATTTTGCTTCTATTTGAACACATATGCTGCAGTTTTTGGCCTGTCAGTACAGGCACATGAGAATAGTTAATCACTTGAGAACGTTTATAAATGAATATATTGATAACAGGTGGGGCAGGTTTCATCGGTTCTGCAGTCGTCCGTCACATTATTTCGGAAACTACTGATAATGTGCTTGTGGTTGATTGCTTAACCTATGCTGGCAATCTTGAATCATTGAAATCTGTTGAGAATGACTCCCGGTATCACTTTGCAAAAGTAGATATCTGCGACAGACCCTCACTCAACGCATTGTTCTCTGAGTTCAAACCGGATGCAGTAATGCATTTGGCTGCCGAAAGTCATGTTGATCGCTCAATCGACGGCCCTGCTGCATTTATCGAAACAAATATCGTTGGTACATATACACTTTTGGAAGCTGCTCGTCAGTATTGGTCTGGTCTTGACGAGTCGTTTAAAAACAGTTTTAGATTCCATCATATTTCCACTGATGAAGTCTATGGCGACCTGCATGGCACTGATGATCTGTTCACTGAGACGACGTCATACGCCCCTAGTAGCCCTTATTCTGCAACCAAAGCTGCGAGTGATCACCTTGTTCGAGCTTGGAATCGAACTTATGGCTTCCCAACGTTGGTGACGAATTGTTCCAATAACTATGGCCCATATCACTTTCCTGAGAAGCTGATTCCACTGGTTATTTTGAACGCTATTAGCGGGAAGGCGTTACCTGTCTATGGCAATGGCGCGCAAGTTCGGGATTGGTTATTTGTCGAAGATCATGCTCGTGCTTTATATCAGGTAGTGACTAAGGGTGTTGTTGGGGAAACTTACAACATTGGTGGTCATAATGAGAGAAAGAACATTGATGTTGTAAAAACTATCTGTGAGATTTTAGATCAGCTGTTGGATGCTAAACCAGCTGGGATTACTCATTTTGATGAGTTGATCACTTATGTTACTGACCGACCTGGTCATGATATGCGCTATGCCATTGATGCATCGAAAATTGAGCGTGAGCTTGGCTGGAAACCACAAGAAACTTTCGAGAGTGGTATCAGAAAAACAGTTGAGTGGTATCTCGCAAATCCTGTCTGGTGTGGCAGGGTAAAAGATGGTTCATATACTGGGGAACGGTTGGGTTTAACCAGCTGAATCTTTAAGGAATTGAAATGAAAGGTATTGTTCTCGCGGGTGGTTCAGGTACCCGCCTTTATCCAATAACTCGTGGTGTCTCGAAGCAACTGCTACCAATATACGATAAGCCAATGATCTACTACCCAATTTCAGTTCTTATGCTGGCGGGTATACGAGACATTTTGATTATCTCAACACCAGAAGATATGCCCTCTTTCAAACGGCTTCTCGGTGATGGTAGCCGTTTTGGCATTTCACTTAAATATGCCATACAACCTACCCCTGATGGATTGGCTCAGGCTTTCTTAATTGGTGAAGAATTCATTGACGGTGAATCTTGCGCTCTGGTACTTGGAGATAACATTTTCTTTGGTCAGAGTTTTGGCACTAAACTAAGCAGTGTTGTAGCGCGAAATCAGGGTGCAACTATTTTTGGATATCAGGTAAAAGATCCTGAACGTTTTGGAGTGGTTGAATTTGACAAGGATTTCCATGCTTTATCGCTGATTGAAAAGCCTGAAAAACCGAAATCGAATTGGGCAGTTACAGGACTATATTTCTACGATGAAGATGTTGTTGATATGGCGAAACTTGTCAAACCATCATCCCGTGGTGAGCTCGAGATAACAACTTTAAATCAGATGTACCTTGAAAAAGGAAAACTTGATGTTGAGTTATTAGGCCGTGGTTTTGCTTGGTTGGATACAGGTACACACGAAAGCCTGATTGAAGCATCCCAGTTTGTTCATACTATTGAGAACCGTCAAGGCTTCAAAGTTGCATGTCTTGAAGAAATTGCGTTCCGTAAAGGTTGGTTAACTCGTGAGCAAGTTAAGGCCGAAGCTATGCTACTTAGCAAAACCCTTTATGGACAATATTTGTTACAGATAAGCTTGGAGAAGTAAAATATGCAAGTCACAAAAACCAAAATTGACGGTGTGAAGATCATTCAACCGAAGGTTTTTGGAGATGCTAGGGGCTTTTTTCTTGAAACATTTGAAAAAAAACGTTATCAGGAACTTCTAGAGATCGACCTTGATTTTGTTCAAGATAATCATTCGCGTTCTTCACGTGGAGTTTTGCGCGGACTTCATTTTCAGAAGATTGGTCCACAAGGTAAACTGGTTCGTGTAGTTCGGGGTGAAGTATTTGATGTCGCGGTTGATATTAGACCTGATTCGCCAACCTTCGGGAAATGGGAAGGCGTAGTGCTTTCAGAAGAAAACAAAACTCAATTTTGGGTTCCACCCGGATTGGCACATGGGTTTGTTGTACTGTCAGAAATTGCTGATTTTGAATATAAATGTACGAATTATTATAATCCGCATCATGAAGGTTGCCTCCTATGGAATGATCCAACGGTTGGGATTGATTGGCCAGTTAAGCAACCGCTGCTATCAGAAAAAGATAAAGTCGGTAAATTGCTAGGGGAGCTTGGATAATGAGGGTTTTACTGACTGGTGCAAATGGGCAACTTGGAAGGTGTTTCATTGACCAATTGCCTGAAGGATGGGAGATACTTGCGACTGAAAGTAAGAATTTGGACATTACTGATTCCAAAAGTGTTATGGCCGTTGTGACTGCCTTTAGGCCCGATGTGATTGTCAATGCAGCAGCCTATACAGCTGTTGATTTAGCTGAAAATGATACAGAAACAGCCAAATCAGTTAACATCCAAGGGCCTTTAAACCTTGCTCTTGCCGCCAGAAACATTAATTGCCGCCTTGTTCATGTCTCTACAGATTATGTTTTCGATGGAAACTGTGCTATCCCATACCATGAAAATGATATGACCAATCCATTGAGTGTTTATGGGAAAACCAAACTTGATGGTGAAACGGCTGTTATGGAAATCCGACCGTGCTCTCTTATTGTACGTACTGCTTGGGTTTTCAGTGAATATGGAAATAATTTCCTAAAAACTATGCTTCGTTTGGCAAAAGACAGAGACGTTTTAGGTGTCGTCTCAGATCAGCATGGTTGTCCTACATACGCTGGAGATATTGCAGTAGCAATCATTGAATTGTTGCAGAAAGATGCGGAGGGGGGCATTTATCACTATTGTGGGCATCAAGATATTTCTTGGAGTGGATTTGCAGAATTTATTTTTTCAACTGCGTTAGTAAGAGGCATCTTAGTTCATGCACCTCAAGTGAAGCCTATAACAACGGAAGAGTACCCAACGGTTGCAAAGCGACCTAAATATTCACTTCTGAATTGCGGTAAAATCAATGCCATTGGTATCAAATCTTCCGACTGGCAAGAAAAAGTGAATACTGTAATGCTTAAAATGAAGGATCCTGCATAAAACAGAGTTTTTGCTTTATGCAATGCTCATGAAGTCAGCTGTACAGATAGTTTAGGATTGATTTTTATGGAATTATACAATTTATCAAATCAATATTAAGAAGTGGTTGGAAAGAGGGATAGAGTAAGGTCTTCGAATTGGTAAAGAGTTAGCATGTATGCTAATTAATTGGAGCTGACTCTTACTCTCACTCTTAATATGAGTGTAAGAGTAGTTATTCAAAACTCTAAAAATCAGTACGGCAAAATTAGAAATTATAAACAATTAATTGGTTGTTACTTACCAAGGGCGGTAGCGTGCAATTTTTTGTCAATACATAATGTAATTCTCAATAGATTCTTAAATTTCGCTTCGATTACGAGTTACAGAATAGAGATTTGATTACCTATTCAACGCTTGCTGCAGTTGGCTATAATTTCTTCAGTTGCTCGTCTTAAGTCAACCATATTAGTTTTTATAACTATTAATTATCTATATTGTGCACGTAACAAATTTTTAGTTAGACTTCTTAACTAACAAAAATCTATTAAGTGTAAGGTTTTGAGATACAACAAATTGGACGATTTCGATGAAAAATAATAATAGTTCATCACCTAAGAGCTTAGTATTAAGCTTTTGGAATCATAGGAAGCTTATTTTAAATTTGACCAAGCGAGAAATTTCAAGCAGGTACAAAGGATCTATGTTTGGTATTTTGTGGTCATTTTTTAATCCAATCTTCATGCTAATTGTTTATACTTTTGTCTTTAGTTTTATATTTAACGCCCGCTGGAGCACAGAGAGTACATCCAGAGCTGAGTTTGCGTTAGTTCTTTTTGCTGGATTGATTATATTTAATTTTTTCAGTGAATGTGCAATAAAATCTCCTGGTTTAATATTATCAAACGTTAATTATGTCAAGAAGGTAATATTTCCGTTGGAAATATTACCAGTGATAAGTGCTTGCTCGGCTTTGTTCCATGCAGCGATAAGTATTCTTGTTTGGTTGCTTTTTTATATGAGTGAGGCGGGCATACCGCATATTACAGTCCTCTTACTTCCTTTAGTTATTTTACCTGTATTTATTTTTGTTACAGGCATTGGTTGGTTACTTTCTTCATTAGGAGTTTATCTACGTGACGTAGGTCAGATGATCACAATTATCGTTACTGCTCTTATGTTCTTGTCACCAATATTTTATCCGATAACTGCTATTCCTGAAAAATATCGACCATTGCTAAATTTGAATCCATTAGCCCCTGCAATATCACAATTCCGCGATATAATGTATTTTGGCATTGTTCCTTCTATATTAAATTATATTACATATTTGTTAGGTTGCATTGTTTTCTCCTGGTTCGGATATTATGTTTTCCAAAAAACAAGAAAGGGATTTGCAGATGTCCTCTGACAAGAATATAGCAATTAGTGTTGACAATATACAGAAGTGCTTCTATGTCTATAATAACCCACATGATAGACTGAAACAGTTTGTACTACCTAAATTGAAACGTGTATTTACTGAAAGTCACGAAAATTATTACAAAGAATTTTGGGCATTAAATGGTGTATCCTTTGATATAAAAAAAGGAGAAACGGTTGGACTTATTGGTAAAAATGGCAGCGGGAAATCCACCCTGTTACAAATTATTTGCGGCACACTTAATCCAACGAGTGGAAGGGTTGAGTCAATTGGACGCATAGCAGCTTTGCTCGAACTGGGATCAGGATTTAATCCAGAGTTTACCGGAAGGGAGAATATATATCTTAATGCTGCGATTTTGGGGCTCAGTAAAAAAGAGATCGACGATAAATTTGATTCTATAGCAGCTTTTGCAGATATAGGAGAGTTTATTGAGCAGCCAGTAAAAACATATTCAAGTGGCATGGTTGTCAGGTTGGCGTTTGCAGTTCAGGCACAGGTAGATCCAGATATACTAGTAGTTGATGAAGCGCTCGCAGTTGGGGATGCAAAATTTCAAGCTAAATGCTTCGAACGACTGCGTCAGTTAAAAAATAATGGGACAAGTATTCTCTTAGTTACGCATTCAGGAGAACAGATTGTAACTCATTGTGATAGGGCTGTACTGCTAAACAATGGCGGGAAAATATATGAAGGCGCTCCTAAAGTTGCAGTAAATAAATATATGGATATATTATTTGGTAAATCTCAAGATTCGAATTTAATATCCCCAGAAACTTCAGATATTAAGACGTCCGCTACTTCAACCAATAGTCAAGATCTATCAGAAAGTAAAATATTAATTTCAGAAACATTGAGTCTAGATACGGACTGCTTCAATAATAAAACTAACTATAATAAAAATGAATACCGCTGGGGAGATTGCGCCGCAAGATGGCTCGATTATGAGTTAGTTGCAGGAGATAGAATTAACCCAACTACAATATATGCTGATGAAATTATAAAAATAAGATGCTCAGTTCGTTTTGAAAAAAACATTCACAACCCTATTTTTGGGTTTGCTATCAAAACTAAGGAAGGAGTAACTGTATATAATACAAATTCTCATTTATTGAATGAGGACACAAGTCAAAATGGCTATTTGAATACTAATTCAATTGTTGAGTTCGAATTTGAAAATAAATTGGGTGCTGGCGATTATTTTATTTCATTAGGAATTGCTTCGATGAAAAATAATGATGTCGTACCACATGATAGAAGATATGACGTGATTCATTTTCTTGTCCCTTCCGTAGAATCTTTTTCAGGAATGACGAACTTAGAATTAAACCTAAAAGTTAGCTCTTCAGCAGGAAACAAGGAAAATAAATAATGTTAATAGATGATAAAATTTACCACATAAGAGAAGAGTCAGGTATTTGGGCTCGTAAAGATTATGAAGGCATTCTCTATAGCGATGGTGATTCACAAGAGAATTTACTCTATGAAATCGTTAAGAGCTGTACAGATCTCAGTGTAAACTCATCAGAGCTTCAGGCGCAGTGTGTTGATTGGGTAACCACGTACCATTTCTCAAGCTTACGTTCAAATTTGCTAAGGCCAATTGAATCACTTTTTTTGCCAGGGGAAAAAGTATTAGAAATTGGGGCCGGTTGTGGCGCAATTACACGATTTATTGGAGAGATGGGCGCAGAAATTGTTGCTCTTGAAGGTAGTTTAAGACGAGCAAAAATAGCTCGCAAAAGGACGTCAGATCTTGCAAATGTCACTGTTGTGAGCGAAAGGTTTGATGATTTTGTTTGTGAAGAGAAATTTGACGTTATTACATTGATTGGTGTTCTTGAATATTCTAACCTGTTTAGTCAAGGAGCTGACAGTGCAGTCTGCATGCTCAATAAAATAAAAGAAAAGCTTAAACCGAATGGTAAACTGTTGATCGCTATTGAAAATCAGTTAGGGTTGAAGTACTTTGCTGGTTCACGAGAAGACCATATTGGACAGGTGATGTATGGTGTTGAAGGGCGTTATACCAAAGAGCAAGCTGAGACCTTCGGGCACCACATTCTTTTAGAGAAACTTCGTGCAGTAGATTTACATGCAGTGCAAACGCTATTGCCATTCCCTGATTATAAATTACCTATTTCAATAGTAACGGAAGCCGGCGCGAATAGCACCAAGTTCGATGCATCAGTGTTTGCCTCGCAGTCGGTTAGAGCTGATTTGCAATTACCAGAGTCACTATATTTTATTCCTGAGCTAGCATGGCAAGTCGTTTTTAATAACAAATTAGCTGTTGATTTGAGCAACTCATTTTTGCTTGTTGCAAGTTGTTCTCCAGAGGAGGTGTTTGATAAAAATTTGCTTGCGGTTCATTATGGTGGGCAAAGGCTTAAACCATTCAGAAAAGTTACAACTTTTAACTACACAGATGACGAACAAGTTACAGTGAAAAGAAAGTTGCTGAGTGACGCTGAAGTCGGTCAGGTGCCTTATAGTTTAAGCATTGATTTTAAACTAGATGGCTATGAAACCTATATAAAAGGGACTTCATTATCAACAGAATTTATTAAGATAGTCACTACGCCAGGATGGTCCATGGAATATGTAGCAGGCTATTTCCGTTACTACTTGGAATGCTTAGAAATTGCACTCCGTGGAGAAGGTATTATCTTCGACGAGTTCACACAACATAGCTCGTTACCCCCTGATTATCTTGATGCAATACCTTCAAATTTTCTAATTGATGATGAGGGACAACCACGATATTTCGAACGTGAGTGGTTGGCAAAAGATGGATTAACTGTTGGTCAATTACTATTCAGATCTGTTTTGTCGCTGTTAGGAAAAACTTCCTGCTTTGCAATACCTGAGTCAAACCCTTATATGACTCGCGGGGAATTTATTAAAGAATTGTACAGCATGTTGTCTTTCACTGCAGATGAAAGTCAATTTGCTGAATATATGGTGTTGGAATCAGCTTTGTATTCTTTTTCAACAGGCTCTGACGTTCATATTAATCGCAGTTGGTATCCAGAACACACTTTACCAGGGTTACTTGGTTCGAGTAATACAAATTCCGATACTCATAAAGTGCAATTACATGTGAATGAATCTAATTTACATATTAGAGCGTTGGAACAAGCAAAAGAACATGCCGAACAATTAGCATTATCAAGAATGGAAGAAATCGCTAACTTACATAAAGCCAAGGATGATGCAGAAAAGTTAGCCTTCGGAAGGTTAGATGAAGTATCAGCTTTATATCAGGCGAAGGAAAATGCGGAAAAATGTATGAAGATTCAATTAGAAGAAATTAAAAAGTTAGAAGATCAGTTGCAATCAATAAATTCAGGTATCTTAGGTAAACTTTCCAAGTTTATCCGAGGGAATAGGGATTGAAATGAGTAAATTGCATTGGGCAATAGACTATTTTATTCAAAAGAATGGGACTATTTTCAGCTATGGTTGGGCATTTAATGAAGAAAAGAAAATAGAAAAACTTTCTTTATATTTGCCTACTGGTCAATCTGGAAGCATTCTTAATATAGATTATGGAAAAAGTCGAGAGGACATCAGTTCGTATTTTTCGGGTCAAGAATATGCTAAACAATCCGGTTATGTTATTTACGGATCCTTTGGCCCTGGAGTTGAGCTTAAAAATCTCCAACTGCAGTGTATTTATACTGATGGAGTTGCGGAGCTTGTTAGTATCCCAGATGGCTTTATACATTCTGAGGAGGAAAATGGTAAATTAAACTCCAAAAAACTGATGTTGAAGCAATTTGTTGTGCTATTAAAACGTGCATTTATGATTGCTAAATCTGGGAATTTTTCATTATTATTCGATAAAATTAAAAGATACAAGAATAAAATCCCACGAGAAAGTCTCAATTCGGCAAAAGACATAGTATCCATTCTTGAATCCTCTGAAAGAGAAAAAGTTGTTTTTTTCATAGATCATGATCTGGGAGGAGGTGCCAATCATTACCGTAATCAATTAATAGATGAAAAATTAAAATCTGGCAAGTCTGTTATCGTACTCTCTTTTGATATAAGTTCACTTTCATATAAATTAATCATTCGCGGGGTTAGGGGAGAGTTCAACTTTAAAATATCAGGATATCAATTCATATATGAATTATTAAATTTCATTAAGATAATTGAAATAATTTATAACACTGGTGTTTCATTTGTTCGTCCTGAGGAAATTCCTAGTTTTTTGATTAGTCTTAAAATAAAAACCAGTGCTACTTTGATCACTTTGGCTCATGACTTATTCCCACTGTGCCCATCGCATTTTTTGATTAATTCAGAAGGACAATATTGTGATCTTCCTGATCCAGTAGTTTGCTCATCGTGTTTGCGTAATAATACATTTGGTTTCACGACATTATTTGAATCAAAAGATATCGAAAAATGGCGTGACCAGTGGGGAGGATTGATGATTGCTTCTGATAAAATTGTCACTTTCTCAGAGAACACATTGAACCTTTATAAGCGGGTCTACCCAGAAATTCAATCTGAGAATACACTTGTCAGCCCTCACTCAGTAACCTATCTGCCTAAAAAAGTTGAGATTAAACAGAAGCAGCACTTAAGAATTGGAGTTGTTGGGCAAATTGGGTATCATAAAGGGGCCTTGTTTGTTAAACAGTTAGCGGAAGAAATAAAAATAAAAAATCTGCCCATTGAAATAATCATTGTGGGTGGAATAGAAATGTCTTGTCCACCAAATGTTGTAAAGCAAACTGGCCCTTATAAACATAATGAATTATCTGACTTGTTAGAAGAGCACGGTGTAAATATCGTCTTATTCCCTTCAATATGGCCAGAAACTTTTTCTTATGTTGTCCAGGAGATGATGGAACTTGGGTATCCTGTTGCAAGTTTCGATCTGGGTGCACCGGCAGAGCGTCTTAGGACTTACCGTGATGGCTTGGTTTTATCTTCTATGTCCGCTGAAATTGTTTTGCAAGAGTTATTAGAATTTCATCGGAAAATATATTCAATCAAATGAGGCTGATATGTCTGAAGTTCATGTTTTTACTAGTGCAGCATTTAACTATATTCCTAAAGTTAGAATGCTTTTCCAATCCATTCGTAAGTATCACCCGGAATGGACCATTCATCTGGCTTTAGCTGATGAAAAAAGACCAGAAATTGATTTGAGCAATGAGCCGTTTGATGAAGTAGTTTCTGTTTCAGAATTGGATATACCTGATTGGAATGGCTGGGCCTATTGCCATACAATTGTTGAGTTGGCTACAGCAATAAAACCTTTCATGTTAGCGCGTTTGCTGCAACTGCCTGGTTGTAAAAAAGTTATTTATCTGGATCCTGACACTGTAATTTTCTCTCGTCTTGACGATATTTTGGAATCTCTTGACAATGCCAACGTACTCCTGACACCACATCAAACTAAGCCGGAAACATCACTGTCCGCAGTTATGGATAATGAAATTTGTAGCCTAAAGCATGGTGTCTACAATCTTGGTTTTTGTGCTGTTGCAGCTACAGATGTTGGCTTATCATTTGCAAAATGGTGGGGTGAACGCATTTACCATTTTTGTCGTGCAGATATTCCGAACGGGTTATTTACTGATCAACGTTGGATTGATCTTGTACCCGCATTCTTTACTGATGTCGCCATTATGCGGTCTAGTCGACATAATGTCGCTACGTGGAATTTGACAACACGAGAGTTTACCATTGACACCCAGGGAAATTATTTTGTTGATGGCGAACCATTAGGTTTCTATCATTTCACTGGGTTTGATAGCGGTGCTCATCGCATAATGGCATCTAAAAATGCGGGTGAAAATTCAGATGTACATAAGTTGATTGATTGGTATGAAGATCAAACTAAAAACTTAGGTCAGGATCCGCTGGCAAAAGTTTTATGGGCATACGGGCAGCACTCAGATGGGTCCGCTATTTCTAAAGCACAGCGTCTTGTTTATCGTGAGCGTGTTGACCTTCAAAAATCTTTCCCAAGTCCTTTTGATGTAACTACCTACAATCAATGGTGGGTTACGCAAGGTAAGAAAGAATATCCTGAGCTGTTCGATCCGCAGACAAAAGATGATTCGCTCAGACAATTTAGTACTGTACTTACTCCTGGTTTTCGAGGGGGCAATGCTGAATTTAATACAGATCGTTTTGTTTCACTGATTAAACGTTCGCTTTCTAATCCTCGTACTGGTCTTACTATAGGCAAGAAAGGATGGGAAGTTCTCAAAAATGAGGGTATTAAAGGTGTTAAACGTCGATTCCTGAATTAATAGATTTCGACTTTAAATAAAACCCTGTATTGTGATTGATACAGGGTTTATTACTTTGTGTTAATTATAAATTTCTCGCGAATGAAATGGATCATTACCTTCATTCCCAAATGGTAGTTGTAGATGCATATAATATGTATTCCTGAACTATCGTCTACCTCATTTGGTGTCTAAGTGAAAATAATAGCATCTTTGGTATTATATCGACATGGTTATGATTCTGTAAAAAATACATTAATATCTCTCTTATCCGAGGATGTTATTTCTAAAGTTGTTATTGTAGATAATGGAAGCCATTGCGATTGGCTACTTGAGTTAAAAGAATCTAAAGTGGAAGTGATACAGGTAAAGGAAAACTCTGGTTTTGGCGCTGGCCATAATTATGTTTTTGAACGTTTTTTCATGAAAACAGATTTTTTCCTAATTTGCAATCCGGATATCAGTTTCCGCAAGGGAGAGGTTGAAAAGTTATATGATTTTTGCAATTTGGGAGCGATTGACTTAGCTATACCCAAAATTATCTATCCTGATGGTAGTCTACAGTTTGGGTGTAAAATGCTTCCGTCACCCTACCAGTTATTTATGCGTCGTTTCATTCCATTTTTTAAAAGAAAACTCAATTATAACTATGAGCTTCGAGGGGCTGACTACAGCAGGCCTTTTTTTGCACCATCTTTAACTGGTTGTTTCATGTTAGTCGGTTCTAAAGTTATCCATGACGTGGGTTTTTTTGATACTCGATTTTTTCTTTACTTGGAGGATGTAGATTTATCGCGACGGATTAGCCAAAAATATAATGTCAGTTATTGCCCCGATGCTCTTGTTGTACATGAGGCTCAACGGCGCTCATATATAGATAAGCAATTTTTATTTTACCACATCACATCTGCAATAAAATATTTTAATAAATGGGGTTGGATTTTCGACCGAAAAAAAACCGAGTTAAATAATCGTTGTTTGAAAACACTACCTAAAAGTGGAAATAATAAAGTCAACAAAATTCATGATAAATGAAAGCGAATTTATATTAGTAAGATCTTGATTTTTGTTAAACAACAACCTAATAATAAAATAATGAGAGTTATTGTGGCTAATGTGGAAAAGTAAACCAAAAATACCACTTCGACGGCATTGATATTCTGAGGGGGTTCGCTGCAATTTCAGTAGTGGTCTACCATGTAATCGAACATTTCAATTGGATTACCTTTCCGACCTCCGGACCTCTTTTATGGTTCAGATTTGGTTGGATGGGTGTAGATATGTTTTTTGTAATATCTGGTTTTGTAATTGCTTTATCAGCATTCAAACAATTGGACGTTAGTGGTAGTGATGGGTTCATTTTTTCATTTATGAAGAGACGCTTGCTAAGAATCATTCCTCTTCATTATTTGACGCTCCTAGTATTTGTAATTTTCATTACACCAACATTACTTTTCAATCATTTTGCAATAAATATTGCTGCGCATTTATTGTTTATTCATAATCTGAATTATGATCTTCACGGAGCAATCAATGGAAGTAATTGGTCTTTGGGCGTGGAGATGCAGTTTTATATTTTAATCGCTCTATTTGCTGGTTGGCTTAAGCGTATCCCTTGGTGGTTATTATTGCTGCTGGCGATAACTATTTCATATGCCTGGAGGTTTACCGCTTTTTCTCTTATAGATATAGAGCAACCTTTGGGAGTGTTCAAACTATTTGTAAGTGCTACACAACTTCCCGGAATGCTAGACGAATTTGCGATTGGTATTCTTTTGGCCAGACTTTTTACTTCAGAGTTTGGAATTAATATCATCGTGAAGCGAAATTATTCATCAATATTATTGTTGATCGGAAGTGTGATATTAGCAATATTGACAATATCAATTTACTTGAAATATGCTTCATTTTGGGGGTACCCATGGATGGTGGTTTGTTTCCGAACTCTTTTAGCAACAACATTCGGAGTTTTTATCCTCTTCTTATGCACGCTTAAAATATCGCCTATAGTCAAACGTGGATTATATCCCCTTTACTATTGTGGAACCATTTCATATGGCATTTATTTGTGGCATTTGCCTATACTGTTGTCGATTAAAAATATTGATTGGTTATCGCATTCTCAATCACTTAGTTTAGTCTTGGTTTTAACATTGCTAATGGCATCACTGTCATGGCACTTTTTTGAAAAACGTTTCATGAAGAAGTAATTTATTCTTTATAAAATATCTTAAGATGTTCAAATTAAACTGCTTGTAAATTAAGCTGTTTTGATTGTTTGAATTATCGAGTGTGATCTATCGCACCAATCACTTCACGTTGTCGCAGTTCTTGAGTTAACATGTTTGCCACATCCCAAAGCCTGCAGCCGTTGTGATGGCTGTAGGAGTATCTTTCAGACAGGAGTTGCTAATGTCCAAACAACAGATCGGCGTTGTCGGTATGGCGGTCATGGGCCGTAACCTCGCGCTTAACATCGAAAGCCGTGGTTATTCCGTTTCCATTTTTAACCGTTCTGGCGATAAGACTGACGAAGTCATCGCTGAAAATCCGGGTAAAAATCTGGTTCCGCACTACACCGTCGAAGAGTTTGTTGACTCGCTGGAAAAACCACGTCGTATCTTGCTGATGGTGAAAGCCGGTGAAGCAACTGACAAAACCATCGCATCCCTGACTCCGCACCTGGATAAAGGCGACATCCTGATCGATGGCGGCAACACCTATTATAAAGACACTATTCGCCGTAACCGCGAACTGTCTGAGCAGGGCTTCAACTTCATCGGTACCGGCGTTTCCGGCGGTGAAGAGGGCGCACTGAAAGGCCCGTCAATCATGCCTGGCGGTCAGAAAGAAGCGTACGCACTGGTGGCACCAATTCTTGAAAAAATTGCAGCACGTGCTGAAGATGGCGACGCTTGTGTTGCTTACATCGGCGCTGATGGCGCAGGTCACTACGTCAAGATGGTTCACAACGGTATCGAATACGGCGACATGCAGCTGATTGCAGAAGCCTATTCCCTGTTGAAACAGTCCCTGAACCTGAGCAACGAAGAGCTGGCAACTACCTTCGCTGAATGGAATAAAGGCGAGCTTAGCAGCTACCTGATTGACATCACCAAAGACATCTTCACCAAGAAAGACGAAGAAGGTAAATACCTGGTCGACGTGATTCTGGATGAAGCAGCGAACAAAGGCACCGGTAAATGGACCAGCCAGAGCTCTCTGGATTTGGGCGAGCCACTGACTCTGATCACTGAGTCTGTGTTTGCACGTTACCTGTCTTCTTTGAAAGATCAGCGCGTTGCGGCTTCTAAAGTGTTGTCCGGCCCGGCTGTTAAACCTTTCGCTGGTGACAAAGCTGAATTCATCGAGAAAGTTCGTCGTGCTCTGTACCTGGGTAAACTCGTTTCTTACGCGCAGGGCTTCTCACAGCTTAAAGCCGCTTCTGACGAGAATAACTGGGATCTGAACTACGGCGAAATCGCGAAGATCTTCCGTGCTGGCTGTATTATCCGTGCTCAGTTCCTGCAGAAAATTACCGATGCTTACGCTGAAAACGCGTCCATCGCTAACCTGCTTCTGGCTCCGTACTTCAAAAACATCGCTGACGAATATCAGCAAGCGCTGCGTGATGTTGTGTCTTATGCCGTTCAGAACGGTATCCCGACACCAACATTCTCTGCTGCGATCAACTACTACGACAGCTACCGTTCAGCGGTTCTGCCAGCTAACCTGATTCAGGCGCAGCGTGACTACTTCGGTGCGCATACTTACAAACGCACTGACAAAGACGGCGTATTCCATACCGAATGGTTGGATTAATCCGTCTAACGGCGTGCTGAAAAAGCGCGCCGTTGCTGACGTCAATAAAAAGCCGCCAATGCATCTGCAAAGGCGGCTTTTTTACGTCTTAAAATTGACGTTATTTCTTATGACGCTGACGCAGGTTATCGATCACCGCGCTCAGGTTCAAATCCTGATCCTGCAATAACACCAGCAAGTGATAGACCAAATCCGACGCTTCGTTTTTCAGTTCAAAACGGTCGTTGACGGTTGCTGCCAGTGCAGTTTCCACGCCTTCTTCACCGACTTTTTGTGCGATGCGTTTGGTGCCGCTGGCATACAGTTTGGCGGTGTAGGAGCTTTCCGGATCGGCGGTTTTACGCGAAGCCAGCAATTCTTCCAGCTGATACAAAAATGCCCAGTCGGTTTCGGCAGGGTGGAAGCAGCTGTTGTTGCCTTTATGGCACGTCGGGCCAACCGGATTGACCAGCACCAGTAACGTATCGTTGTCGCAATCAGGCGTAATGCTCACGACGTTCAGATAGTTTTCTGAGGTCTCGCCTTTGGTCCACAAACGTTCTTTGGTGCGTGAATAGAACGTCACTTTGCCTGAAGACTGCGTAACGCTCAGGGCTTCCTGATTCATGTAACCGAGCATCAGTACTTCGCCAGACACTGAGTGCTGGATGATTGCCGGCATCAGGTTATCCACTTTTTCCCAGTCGAGCTGGCTGATTTGTTCGCCGGTCAGCAGACCGGTTTTTACTTCCTGATTACTCACAAGCGGATCTCCACGCCATTTTCAGATAAATAGCTTTTCAGCTCGCCAATATTGATAATTTGTTTGTGGAACACCGATGCGGCCAGTGCGCCATCAACGCGTGCTTCGCGGAAAGCATCGAGGAAGTGCAGCATTGTGCCCGCACCGCCGGAAGCGATGAGCGGAACATGGCAAACCTCGCGGATCATTTTCAGCTGTTCCAGATCGTAGCCATTACGCACGCCGTCCTGATTCATCATGTTCAGCACGATTTCGCCCGCGCCGCGTTTCTGCACTTCTTTCACCCAGTCAATTGTCTGCCAGGTGGTCACTTTGGTGCGTGCTTCGTCGCCGGTAAACTGATGGACCTGATAAGTGCCGGTTGCCGCGTCGTGCCAGGTATCGATGCCCACAACAATGCACTGTACACCATAACGGTCGGCGAGGCGGCTGATCAGCGTCGGGTCGGCAAGAGCAGGGGAGTTGATGGAGATTTTATCGGCACCAAATTGCAAAATCTGCCCAGCGTCTTCCAAACTTTTGATCCCGCCTGCGACACAAAACGGGATATCGATGACTTCTGCCACGCGCGACACCCAGCTTTTATCGACTACGCGGCCATCGCTGGAAGCGGTGATATCGTAAAAAACCAGTTCGTCGGCGCCTTCTTGTGCATAGCGCTGTGCCAGCGGGACGATGTCGCCAATGATTTCGTGATTGCGGAACTGCACACCTTTTACGACCTGGCCGTCTTTAACGTCGAGGCAGGGAATTATCCGTTTTGCCAGCATGAAATTGCCTCCGTCACATTGAATTTACCGTCGAGCAATGCCCGTCCGACAATCACCCCTTTCACGCCGCTGTCACGCAGATTGGCGATGTCCTGCAATGAACCGATACCGCCGGAAGCCTGAAAAGCAACCTGCGGAAAACGCGCAGTCACTTCGCGGTACAACTCAACGTTCGAGCCTGCCAGCGTGCCGTCGCGGGAAATATCCGTACACAGAACGTGTTTCAAACCGAAAGGCAGAAACAGTTCCACGATCTCTTCCAGCGTGGAACTGGAATTTTCCTGCCAGCCGCTGACGGCAACGTTTTTAGTGCCATCGGCAGCGATACGGACGTCGAGCGCCAAAACCAGTGCGTCTGCGCCGAAACGCTGGAACCAGCCCTGAACTTTCTGCGGATCTTTCACCGCCGTCGAACCCACGACGACGCGGGTTGCACCGGCATTCAGCAGGGCTTCAACGTCCTGTTCGGTGCGGATACCGCCACCAACCTGAACCGGTACAGATACGCCCGCCAGCAATTTTTTCAGCAACGGGATCTGACGTGCCGCCGGATCTTTCGCGCCGGTTAAGTCAACTAAATGCAAAACTTCTGCACCTTGCTGCTGATATTCTTGCAAACGCGGAAGCGGGTCGTTGCCATAATCACGCTGCTGGCCGTAATCGCCCTGATGCAAACGCACCACGCTGCCTTCGATCAAATCTAAAGCCGGGATAATCATCCTGTTTACATCTCCAGAAAGTTTTTCAGCAACTGTGCGCCCGCCGCGCCGGAGCGTTCGGGGTGAAACTGCACGCCGAAGAAGTTGTCTTTTTGCACGGCAGCGCTGAAAGGTTCACCGTAAAGTGTCTGCGCGATCGTGTTTTCGCAAACCGGCATGGCGAATCCGTGGACGAAATAGAAGTACGCATTTTCATCTATGCCACGGAATAAATGGCTGTCAGCGTTCGCTGTCACCTGATTCCAGCCCATGTGCGGCAAAGGCAAACCGAGATCGGGCATACGGCGCACCGGCGTTTCAATAATCCCCAGCGTATCAATCCCGCCGTTTTCTTCACTGGAAGACGCCAGCAGTTGCATACCGAGACAAATCCCCAGCACCGGCTGAGTACAGGCTTTAATCAGCGTAATCAGTTCGCGCTGTTCGAGTTGTTCCATTGCCGCCTGTGCGGTGCCGACACCCGGTAAAAAGAGCTTATCGGCCTGCAAAACAATTTCCGGATCACGGCTCACCGTCGGTTCAAAACCCAGACGCTGAACCGCATATTTCACGGAAGAAAGGTTGGCACAGCCCGTATCAAGGATAACGACGTTCATCACAGCACTCCTTTCGAGCTCGGCAATGTATTGCCATCGACACGAATCGCCTGACGCAGTGTGCGCCCGAATGCCTTGAACAGGCTTTCGACGCGGTGGTGATCGTTCTTACCTTTGGTGCGCAAGTGCAGGGTACAGGCCATCGCGTAGGACAGGGAACGGAAGAAGTGTTCGACCATTTCCGTGCTCAGATCGCCGACGCGCTGATAGTTAAACTCTGCCTTATATTCCAGGTGCGGCCGGCCGGAGATATCCAGCGCGCAGCGCGCCAGACATTCATCCATCGGCAACACAAACCCGAAACGTCCAATGCCGCGTTTATCGCCCAGCGCCTTATTAATGGCTTCACCCAGCGCCAGCGCCGTGTCTTCAACGGTATGGTGATCGTCGATATACAAATCACCTTTCACTTCGATATTCATGCGGAAACCGCCGTGCGTGGCAATTTGATCCAGCATGTGGTCGAAGAAGCCGACGCCGGTGCGGATCTTGCTTTCGCCTTCGCGATCCAGCCAGACATCCACGTCTATCGCAGTTTCGCGGGTCACGCGGTTTACTTTGGCATGACGGTCGCGTTTCGTCAGTTGTTCCGCAATATTGGCCCAGTTCAGCGTATCGCGCTGATAACGCAGCCCGGCGATGCCCATATTGGCAGCGAGTTGGATGTCAGTATCACGGTCACCAATCACATAACTGTTGGCGGTATCGAGAACGCCGCTTTCCAGATAAGCTTGCACCAGTTTGGTTTTGGGCTTACGACAATCGCAGTGATCGGCAGGCAGGTGCGGACAAATCAGTACGTCATCGAAAACCACGCCCTGCGATGTCAGGATTTGCATCATCAGGTTATGCGGTGGATCGAACGTTTCCTGCGGGAAACTTGATGTGCCCAGCCCGTCCTGATTGGTGATCATCACCAGCTTAAAACCCGCGTTTTGCAGGGACAGCAGGGCCGGAATAACGCCGGGCTCCAGCGCCAGTTTGTCCAGACGATCGACCTGGAAATCTTCCGGCGGCTCAGAAATCAGGGTGCCGTCACGGTCAATAAAGAGCGTTTTTTGAAATTGTGGACTCTGGCTCACATGTGCTCCTTGCGGGGGCTACTTTGTTTTTCATTAATAGAGGCGTCAGCGGCGCCGGGTAACGCCTGCAATACAGTAATCACGCGCTGGAGTTCTTCCCGGGTGCCGATAGTAATACGTAAGCAGCCGGAAAGCCCCGGTTGCTTATTCTGGTCACGCAAGATAATGCCTTGATCCCAGAGGTTTTTAAATGCTGCGCTTGATGCGGTGAAACGCGCCAGCACATAGTTGGTATCGCTGGCAAAAACTGCCTCAACGCAGGCACATTTCTCCAGCTCTTTCTGCAACCAGATGCGGTTTTCAGTCACTTCGGTTACGCGCTGACGCATCAGCGCCAGTCCTGCCGGGCTCAGCGCCTGTGCGGCGATATCTGCTACCGGTGTAGATATTGGATAAGGCGCAATCACTTTCATTAATAAGCCGATGACTTCACTGTTCGCCAGCGTGAAGCCGCAGCGTAAACCGGCAAGCGCAAATGCTTTAGACAGCGTTCGCAAAATGGTGAGGTGCGGAAATTCCTGCAACCAGCCGGAAACGCTAGCCTGCGGGCAGAATTCGATATACGCCTCGTCCACCGCCACAATCGCGCGGCCACGGGTCATTTCCAGCACGGCACGGATTTCACCCGGGTCGATGATGTTGCCGGTCGGGTTGTTTGGGCTGCACACGTAAACCAGCTTCACGCCGTCCAGCGCGGCTTCGATTGCCGGAAGATCCAGCGACCAGTCGGCTTTTGCCGGCACCGTACGGCCTTCAACGCCGATGGTTTCTGCGCTCACGCTGTACATGCCGTAAGTCGGCGGGCAATAAAGGATGGCGTCTTTGCCCGGTTCGCAGAATGCGCGGATCAGCAGTTCGATGCCTTCATCCGCGCCACGACTGACAAGAACCTGCTCACGATCGACACCGGCGTAAGCGGCATAGCGGTTAATCACCAGCGCGGGCTGACATTCCGGATAACGGTTAAACGTCTGCTGCGTCAGCTCAAAATTTGGCGCGATGGCGTATTCATTGGCGTTGAGCCACACATCACCGTTGCCACCCAGACGACGGGCGGACTGATAAGGCGTCAGTTCCTGCACGTTTTTTCGGGCCAGCGCCTGAACGCTGAGATTCTTTTCATTACTCATCAACGCGGCTCCTTCAGGGCGTTTACACGCAGGGTTACTGCATTTTTGTGCGCAGTCAGTTGTTCCGCCTGCGCCAGTGTTTCAATCGTTTGCGACAGCCCCAGCAACCCTTCCGGCGTTAACTGTTGAACGGTCATCCGTTTCTGGAAATCGGCCAGGCCCAGGCTCGAACAGGTCGCTGTGTAGCCGTAAGTCGGTAAAACGTGGTTAGTGCCCGACGCATAATCGCCTGCGGATTCCGGTGACCAGTCGCCGAGGAAAACCGAACCGGCGCTGGTGATGCTGTCGACCAGTTGCTCCGGCTCGCGGGTTTGCAGAATCAGGTGTTCCGGCCCGTAGGCGTTGCTGATTTCGATACACTGCGCGAGATCTTTCGCGACAATCAGACGGCTGCTGGCCAGCGCCTGACGCGCAATATCGCTGCGCGATAACGTCGCCAGCTGGCGTTCAACCGCTTCGCCTACGGCCTGCGCCATTTTCACATCCGGCGTCAGCAAGATAACCTGTGAATCCGGGCCGTGTTCCGCCTGCGAAAGCAAATCAGACGCCACGAAATCCGGCGTTGCGCCGCTGTCAGCGATCACCAGCACTTCAGAAGGCCCGGCGGGCATATCGATCGCCGCGCCGTCCAGACTCTGGCTGACCTGGCGTTTGGCTTCGGTCACATACGCATTGCCCGGCCCGAAGATTTTCGCCACGCGGGGCACACTTTCCGTGCCGAACGCCAGCGCCGCAATCGCCTGCGCGCCGCCAAGCTGATACACCTCTTCCACGCCACACAACTGCGCGGCATACAGAATTTCGTCGGCAATCGGCGGTGGTGAGCAGAGCACCACTTTCTGGCAACCGGCGATACGCGCTGGCGTCGCTAACATTAATACGGTGGAAACCAGTGGCGCGGAACCGCCCGGAATGTACAGCCCGACGGACTGAATCGGGCGGGTCAGTTGCTGACAACGAACACCCGGCTGCGTTTCGATATCCACCACGGCCAGTTTCTGTGCCTGATGGAAAGTGTCGATGTTACGCACCGCGTGCGCCATCGCCTGTTTAACGTCATCGCCCAGACGCGCCGCGGCTGCTGAAATTTGCTCTGCGGTGACACGAAGATCCTGCACTTCAGTTTTATCAAAGCGGGCGCAAAACTCGCGCAGCGCGCTGTCACCTTCACTGCGGACACGACGCAGAATTTCGCTCACCGATTCAGTAATACGGTCGGAGGCAGAAATTGCCGGGCGGGTCAGCAGGTCGCGACGCTGCTGGGCGTCGCATTGTTGCCAGTCAATAGGAGTAGAGAACGCGTCAGGCTTCATGGCATTACTCCATCATTTTTTCGATTGGAAGAACCAGAATTGAGCTGGCGCCCAGCGCTTTCAATTTCTCCATGGTTTCCCAGAACAGCGTTTCGCTGCTGACCATGTGCATGGCAACGCGTTGCTGATCGCCTGCCAGCGGTAAAATGGTCGGACGTTCAGCGCCCGGCAGCAGCGCGACGATTTCGTCCAGACGCTCGCTTGGCGCGTGCAACATAATGTATTTGGATTCGCGGGCCTGAATCACGCCCTGAATACGGGTCATCATTTTGTCGATCAGCAGCTGTTTCGCCTGTGGCATTTCGCCGTCGCGCTGAATAAGGCAGGCTTTGGAGCGGTAAATCACTTCAACTTCACGCAGGCCGTTAGCTTCGAGCGTCGCACCGGTAGAGACCAGATCACAGATTGCGTCGGACAGACCCGCGCGCGGTGCCACTTCAACGGAGCCGTTCAGCAGGCAGGATTTGAAATCAACGCCTTTTTTATCGAGATATTGCTTGAGCAGGTGAGGGTAGGAAGTGGCGATGCGGGCATTTTGCAGGCTTTGCGGACCGGTGTATTCGGTGTCCAGCGGCGTGGCCAGAGACAGACGGCAACCGCCAAAGTCCAGGCGACGCAGCGTGAAGTAACGCGGGTCTTCGCCCTGAGCGCGGCGGCTCAGCAGCTCTTCTTCCAGCACGTTCTCACCGATAATGCCCAGGTCAACCACGCCGTCCATCACCAGCCCCGGAATATCGTCATCACGAACGCGCAAGATGTCGATCGGCATGTTTTCAGCGAAAGCGATCAGACGCTGTTCCTGCAGGTTGATTTTAATCCCGCAGCGGGCCAGCAGTTCGCGCGACTCATCGCTCAGGCGACCTGACTTCTGCATTGCTATCCGTAAACGTGTTTTATCCAGCATGATGACCTCAGTTTCTCAATTATTTATCGTAAATTCAGTTCGTCAGATTCTTTTACTTCAATTCCTTCGGCCATAAAAAAAGCCCCCGGAAGAAATCTTCCGGGGGCTTTCTCTGCGTTCTGCGCCACTGGAAGATCTAAACAGTCTCCCAGCACCAATCGCCTGAAAGACTAGTCAGGGTGATGGTGATGATGGTGGTTAATCAGAACGTTTGTCATGTCAGTGTCTCGTTTTGTGCATTCAGCGCCGCGTTATTCAAAACTGAATCATTCGCAACGCGTATCAAATTCGTTGCCAATAAAACTAAACTATCGGGCGGCAACAGCGCAACCTTTTTTTCTGATGATGAGTTTTTCTTATCCGCAGCGGGTGTTTCATCAAATAAATGAATGATCTGCTAACAGACGCTGAGAAATCCTTACGCACCGCAGAAGGGAAAAGGCGTATTTTGCTAGTATAAAGAGAGTTATCTGCAACTGGCGAAATCATGCCAGAGAACAAACGGAGCATGTATGAAAAAGATTTCGATTATCGGACTGGGCTGGCTGGGCATGCCGCTGGCGATGGCGCTGGCCTCAAAAGGGTACAACGTGGTCGGGAGCAAAACCACGCCTGACGGTGTCGATGCCGCCAGAATGATTGGCATTGAATGTTTTCCGCTGGTCTTCACGCCGGAGATGGAATGCGAAGCGGAGGATCTCGAACAGTTGCTCAACGTCGATGCCTTAATCATCACGCTGCCTGCGCGCAGAACCGTCGAAGGTAGCGAACTCTATTTTCAGGCGGTACAGCAACTGACCGACAGCGCGCTGGCGCATAACGTCCGGCGCATCCTCTTTACCAGCTCGACATCCGTTTACGGCGACCATGAAGGTGTGATGAAAGAAGACGCGCCGTTGTTGCCTGTTTCACGCAGCGGCATTGTGCTGAAAGAGCTGGAAAACTGGTTCCATGGTTTACCGAATACCTCGGTCGATGTCCTGCGCCTCGCCGGGCTGGTCGGTGGCGATCGCCATCCGGGACGATTCATGGCCGGAAAAACGCAGGTAAAAGGCGGTCAGCACGGCGTCAACCTGGTGCATCAGGATGACGTGGTCGCTGCCATTATCTTGCTGCTCAGCCTGCCAAAAGGCGGTCACACCTATAATCTCTGTGCGCCTTCGCATCCTGTAAAAGCGGAGTTCTATCCGGCACTCGCACGCCAAATGGGGCTGGTGCCACCGACGTTTGCTGAAGAACCTTCAGCAGGGAAGGGTAAAATCGTGGATGGCGACCGGATATGCAAAGAACTGGGGTTCGAATATCAGCATCCTGACCCACGAAACATGCCTTTTTAACTTACAAAACCTTATTCGATGATATTACGTTATGGCCTGCCTGAAATTTAGGCAGGCTTTTTTATTTGGTCTTTGATTGTTCAGCAGCAAAGCCGCACCCTTGTTTGGTCAGATTCTGTGCCGTGTATTATTAAATTTTTATTTCCCCGCTAATTAGCCTGCTTAATAACAGGTTAATCTCCGTAACTATTCAAAAATCCTCTTAATAAATGCAGTTAGCGATGTGCTTTATTCGCTTTTTACACGTCGGAAGTGGCGCGGGATGCTGGTTGAGTAATAAAATTCCTATTCTTGAGCTTTCGATTTGCCATTGAGCGGCATAAACCACTTTTTTAAGCACAATCATTAAAGTTTTCCTGAAGAGATGCCGATACGTTTGTAC
The DNA here is from genome assembly GCF_046449555.1 of Rahnella selenatireducens. NCBI lineage: Bacteria > Pseudomonadati > Pseudomonadota > Gammaproteobacteria > Enterobacterales > Yersiniaceae > Rahnella > Rahnella selenatireducens. Next base: position 129,792 of record NZ_JBKEZJ010000008.1, on the reverse strand, counting down.
GGCCTGAGTCCGCCGTCTCATCATTTCTTCTTATCAATCTAGTCTCATGACTGGATGTCTGCGCTTGTCTTGTAATAAACACTTACAATCATTGTCTTTTTGCTTTTGAAATAGCGTGGTTGCTCACGTTTCCCCTACTTTTTGAACTAAATTTAACCAAAACTTTTCGGACTCGACACCCTGTAAGCCTTGTGGTGACTGGGTTGCGCAGAATTAGCACAATGATCAAGCTATTGGAAATTTACAGCATAAAAACCTGGGTGAACTATGATTGATTGGCATGTGTGCTAATCATTTGTCTTTAATTGGTCTTTGTACAAAATGATCTCAAAATGACGAAAAAAGACAGCCACAGCCCCCTTTTTTAGACGCTTTTTTACTTTTGGTTTAAAACTGCGCAAATTTTTACGATAAATTGCACTTTTGGAGACAAAATAAGTTTTAAAAATGTGATGTGCGTCACACTTTATTCAAAATTCGGCAACGCCCAGATTGTATGTATAAAGGGAACGGGGTTAGAGTTGCGTCGTAGTAAGATTATTCCTAATAATGTATGTAAAAGCGTTTCACTGAATGAGATGCCATCACAGCAACGGACCCTGCCAGTACACCAAAACTGAAGTGTTTCACGATTACTTAGCAGTGAAATTGTCACAATTAATTTAGTTTACATCAGGAACAACTTTGTATTGGCGGTGAAGTAAATACCGCAGGATAAATCTATTTCCAACGTGAGATTTATTAATCAGCCAATGATCCAATTGTTTTGATAGTAAAAAATACTCCTGTCACGCCGGGTGAAACTCTTGCTGCATGGAATATGTCTATCAATCCGCCACCTTAAAAAAGTGGCATCGGTAATGGGGTAGAACAGAATGTCCGAATTGCTAAAGCACATATATGATATCAACCTGTCATATCTATTGTTGGCACAGCGCTTGATTAACGACGAAAAGGCCTCAGCGATGTTTCGCCTGGGGATTGATGACGTAATGGCAGAAACCTTGGGGCAACTGACGCTGCCACAGATGGTGAAGCTGGCTGAAACGAACCAGCTTTTATGTCAGTTCCGCTTTGACGACAGTAAGACAATTGAACGACTGACTCAGGAATCGCGCGTGGATGACTTACAACAAATCCATACTGGCATCCTGTTGTCCAGCCACCTGCTTAAAGGCCTGGCTGCGAAAGACAGCGGCGCGATGAAGAAAAGGGCGTAGCTATGTCTGGGAAAGATGCGTCAACCAAACCGGCAGAAAAAAGTATCGTCCAGGAAGCTCGGGACATTCAGCTTGCCATGGAATTGATTACGCTGGGTGCCAGATTGCAGATGCTGGAAAGCGAAACGCAATTGAGTCGTGGCCGACTGATTAAACTGTACAAAGAATTGCGCGGCAGCCCGCCGCCAAAAGGGATGTTACCGTTCTCGACGGACTGGTTTATGACCTGGGAACAGAACATCCACTCTTCCATGTTTTACAACGCGTACTCGTTTCTTTTAAAGAGCGGGCATTGTAATGGCGTGGAAGCGGTGATTAAGGCTTACCGTCTCTATCTGGAGCAATGTCCGGAACAACCGGGCGAGGCGCCGATCCTCGCGCTGACCCGCGCATGGACGCTGGTCCGTTTTGTCGACAGCGGAATGCTGCAGCTCTCTGCCTGCAACTGCTGTGAAGGTTCATTCATTACCCATGCACACCAACCGCGCCACGGGTTTGTCTGCAGTCTTTGCCAACCCCCATCCCGGGCAGTAAAAAAACGTAAACTTTCCCCGCAGGTTGCCGATATAACATCTCAAGAGCTGGACGAACAGGTCAAGCGCGCTGTCTGAGATTGTTAGGTTGCAGTATGTCGTCCGGAGCGGTGGTAACACCGCTCATCATTTCCCCCTAACGTCTCCGCCCTAATCTGGCCCCTTTTATGCACGTTTGAGCTGCATAACATCGGGCAAGGTGGGACAGCCTCGCGCTTTTCCTCGCCCTAAAACCACATAGAATTAAGGATTTATCGTGCTAGTAATAATAGGTTACCTCGTGGTCTTGGGCTCAGTGTTCGGCGGTTTCATGCTCGTCGGCGGTGAACTGGGCGCATTATACCAACCCGCAGAATTACTCATCATCGGTGGTGCCGGCATTGGCGCCTTCTTCGTCGGTAACAACGGCAAAGCGATTAAATCCACCATGCGCGCCTTGCCGCAGCTGTTTCGTGCGTCGAAATACAACAAAGCGTTGTACATGGATTTGATGGCACTGCTGTACCGCCTGCTCGCCAAATCGCGCCAGCAGGGGATGCTGTCGCTGGAAAATGACATCGACAATCCGGCGGAAAGCGACATTTTTGCTAATTATCCCCGCATCCTTGCCGATAAGCATTTAGTCGAATATCTGACGGACTATCTGCGTTTGATGGTCAGCGGCAACATGAACGCCTTTGAAATCGAAGCACTGATGGACGAGGAAATCGAAACCTACGAGCACGAAAGTGAAGTTCCGGCAAACAGCCTGGCGCTGGTCGGCGATTCACTGCCTGCTTTCGGTATCGTGGCGGCGGTCATGGGGATCGTACACACCCTGGCGGCGGCGGATCGTCCGGCCGCAGAGCTCGGGGCACTGATTGCCCATGCGATGGTGGGGACCTTCCTCGGTATTCTTTTGGCCTACGGATTTATTTCCCCGCTGGCCAGCGTACTGCGCCAGAAAAGTGCTGAAAACGCCAAAATGATGCAGTGCATCAAGGTGACTTTGCTGTCGAGTATCAACGGCTACGCGCCACAAATTGCCGTCGAATTTGGCCGTAAAACGCTTTACACCTCCGAACGGCCTTCCTTCATCGAGCTGGAGGAACACGTTCGTCAGGTCAAGTCACCGGGCCAGAAACAAACTGAAGAAGAAAAAGTATGAAGCATCAGAGTCATCCAATCGTTGTTGTACGCAAGAAAAAGAACAAGCACGGCGGAGGGCATCACGGCGGTTCGTGGAAGATTGCTTACGCTGACTTTATGACAGCGATGATGGCTTTCTTTCTGGTGATGTGGCTGATTTCGATCTCCAGCCCTAAAGAACTTGTGCAAATTGCCGAATACTTCCGTACGCCACTGGCGGTTGCCATTACCGGCGGGCCACGCAGTAGCGATGCCACCAGCCCGATCCCGGGCGGCGGCGCTGACCCGACGGTGCAGGACGGTGAAGTCCACAAAATGGATCAGTCGCAGGGCGAAAGTAAGCGTGAAGCCGGCGATTTACAAAAATTGCAGCAAAAGCTGGAAGACATGCTGGCGTCAGATCCGCGGCTGAAAGATTTACGTCCGCATCTGATGATTAACCTCACCGAGCAGGGCTTGCGCATTCAGATTATCGATAGCAAAAACCGCCCGATGTTCCAGCTTGGCAGTGCAATTGTTGAGCCTTATATGCGCGATATTCTGCGGGCTATCGGGCCGGTTCTGGACGATTTCCCGAACAAAATCAGCCTGGCGGGTCACACCGATGACATGCCATATGCGCAGGGTGAACGCGGTTACAGCAACTGGGAATTATCGACAGACCGTGCCAACGCCTCGCGCCGCGAAATGATTATCGGCGGCCTGAGCGAAGGAAAAGTGCTTCGTGTGATGGGTATGGGTTCCACCATGCAACTTAAAAACCATCCTGCCGGAGACGCGATCAACCGCCGTATCAGTATTTTAGTGCTGAATAAGCACGCGGAAGAAGCGATTGAGCGGGAAAACAGTGAGGGTGAAGCCATGACCATCAGTGACGCCGGTGAACTGCAAAAACAGGTACCGGGACGTCAGAGCGCACCCGCACTGGCACCGAAAATGAGCCCGGCAGCGGCTTCGGCTGCGCCAGCCACCGTGCCCGCGACACCAGAATCATCAGCACCACCAGTAGCAGCACCATCAATACCCGGGATTAATACGCAGACGCCAGTGACACCATCGGCGGGCGCCCAACCTGCCACAGCGGCTCCTGTCGCTGTCATGGTCACGGCACCTGCGACCACATCAACAAGCCGCGATTCACAGCAGAGGTGATCACGTGAGCATGGATATTACTGATTTTTATCAGACATTTTTTGATGAAGCAGACGAGTTGCTGGCGGACATGGAACAACATCTGTTGTTGCTTGATCCGCAAGCGCCCGATATTGAGCAGCTCAACGCGATTTTCCGCGCCGCGCACTCAATCAAGGGTGGCGCAGCGACCTTTGGATTTACGGTTTTGCAGGAAACGACTCACTTACTGGAAAACCTGCTCGACGGTGCTCGTCGTGCTGAAATGAGCCTGAGCACCGACATCATCAACCTGTTTCTGGAAACAAAAGACATTATGCAGGAGCAACTCGACGCCTATAAATCATCCCGGGATCCCGATGCAGACAGCTTTGAATACATCTGTGCGGCCCTGAGACAACTGGCCCTCGACGCGCAACATGAGCGGGAGCCTGCTCCGGATCTTCACGTTGTCGAAACCGCGCCTGACACCGTTGCAAGCCCCGCTGCTCAGGCAGCACCGGCATCGGGCGGCCTGCGCGTGCGCCTCTCCGGTCTGAAAACCCAGGAAGTTCCGGTCATGCTGGAAGAGCTGGGTAATCTTGGCGAAATCAAAGATCCGGTTCAGACCGCAGACAGCGTGGAAGCGACGCTGGTCACCACCGTGACCGAAGACGACATTATTGCGGTGCTGTGCTTTGTGCTGGAACCGGAACAAATCAGTTTCACCCATGCCGCCGCCGCGTCGCCTGCGGTTGTCGACGCGCCTGCCGCGGTGCCTGTTGTCGCGGAAGCCGCTCCAGTTCCGGCCGCACCGCGCTCTGCACCGGTTCTGACCGCTGTGCCGAATAATGAAGTGGCAAAAGCACGGGCACCAAAAGCGCCGGAATCCACCAGCATCCGCGTTGCGGTAGAAAAAGTGGATCAGCTCATCAACCTGGTCGGCGAACTGGTGATTACCCAGTCGATGCTGGCACAGCGCTCTGACTTGTTGGATCCGGTGGTTCACAGCGACCTGCTCAACAGCATGGGCCAGCTTGAACGTAACGCCCGTGATTTGCAGGAATCGGTGATGTCGATTCGTATGATGCCGATGGAATTCGTGTTCAGCCGCTTCCCGCGTCTGGTGCGCGATCTGGCGAGTAAGCTGAATAAGCAAATCGAACTCACGTTGCTGGGCAGTTCGACCGAACTCGATAAGAGCCTCATCGAACGCATTATCGACCCGTTAACGCACCTGGTGCGCAACAGCCTTGACCACGGTGTGGAAACGCCGGAAGTGCGCATCGCCAACGGTAAAGAAGCGACAGGCAACCTGACGCTCTCCGCAGAACATCAGGGCGGCAACATCTGCATCGAAGTGATTGATGATGGTGCCGGTCTTAACCGCGAACGTATTCTGGCGAAAGCCGCGTCGCAGGGCATGAACGTTAATGACAACATGAGCGACGAAGAAGTTGGCATGTTGATCTTTGCCGCCGGATTCTCGACGGCAGAGAAAGTCACCGACGTTTCAGGCCGTGGCGTAGGCATGGACGTGGTGAAAAGAAACATTCAGGAAATGGGCGGTCATGTTGAAATCCATTCCCAGCAAGGTAAAGGCACCACGATCCGCATTCTGCTGCCGCTGACGCTGGCGATCCTCGACGGCATGTCCGTGAAAGTGGGTGAGGAAGTCTTCATTCTGCCACTGAATGCCGTCATGGAATCGCTGCAACCGCTGGCGGAAGATTTGCACCCGCTGGCCGGTGGCGAGCGGGTTCTGCAAGTGCGCGGCGAATATCTGCCGCTGGTTGAGCTTTATAACGTCTTTGATGTTAAAGAAGCGAAAACTGAAGCAACGCAGGGCATCGTGGTGATTCTACAAAGCGCAGGACGTCGCTACGCGTTGCTGGTTGACCAGCTGATTGGTCAGCACCAGGTGGTGGTGAAAAACCTGGAAAGCAACTATCGCAAAGTGCCGGGCATTTCTGCTGCCACCATTTTGGGCGACGGCAGCGTGGCGCTGATCGTGGACGTGTCTGCCTTGCAGTCACTGAACCGCGACAAATTAGCAACGGGCGCCACCGCCGCATAACAAGCAAAGCTTCCGGCGATCTGAACCGTCGCCGGGTGTGAAGAACTCAGGCCGATTTAAAGATAAAAAGCGAAGGTGAACAACATGGCAGGACTTGCAACCGTGTCTAAAATTGCGGGCGAAACGGTAGGTCAGGAATTCCTGATCTTTACTTTAGGCGATGAAGAATACGGCATCGATATCCTGAAAGTGCAGGAAATCCGCGGTTACGACCAGGTAACCCGCATTGCCAACACCCCGGCATTTATTAAAGGCGTCACCAACCTGCGCGGCGTGATCGTGCCTATCCTCGACCTGCGCGTGAAATTCGCTCAGGAAGATGTGATTTACAACGAAAACACCGTGGTGATTGTCCTCAACTTTGAAAACCGCGTGGTCGGGATTGTGGTTGATGGCGTTTCTGACGTGCTGTCACTGAGCCAGGATCAGATCCGTCCTGCGCCGGAGTTTGCCGTCACCATGTCGACCGAATACCTGACCGGGTTGGGTTCGCTGGGCGATCGTATGCTGATTCTGGTGGATATTGAGAAGCTGCTGAGCAGTGAAGAAATGGCGTTGGTTGATTCGGTGACGAAGATCTAAGTCTTTGAACGTCAAGGTCGTGGGCACCGGCCCACACCGGGTTAAGGGGCGTAAACGCGCCCCTTAACAATCCTGCGTTTTTCCCACTGCACGCTGCCGCTGGAACGACGGACATATTCTGCCACAACAGCGGGTGGCGCAAATCTTGCCGCTGCGCGGTTCCTTCTCTCGGTCCTGAAGCCTCAGGTCTTCAGGCCGCTCCGTTCAGCAAGATTTTGAGCGCGCCAGTATCGAAAAAATACCCGTCTCGAAAAAGTGTCAGTCTCGAAAAAATCCTCGCTGTAATTCTTATGTAAAATCATTGGGTTAGTGGTTTTTCTTTGCTCCTCCCCCTGCGAAGGGGGAGGCCGGGAGGGGGTATTAATGCCATCTCTGCAATTCCCTGAAAACCATAAAAACTCTCTGGAAGCAGTATCTCATTCCCGAACTTTGCCCATTTTCTCTGTACGGTTATCCAGCTAAAGTTTGCTCGCTGCGGCAAAATCCGCAGCTGGGCTTAGGAACCCGTTTTTTTGAGGATGACACTTGTCACGGCATGCGTTATCTCTTTGTCTCGGCTTTATAAAGCGGATTGATTACTGCATTATATCGTTGGTGACTCAGGCGGGGCAGCCTTCGGGCTGGTCGGTACTCCTCAAAAATCCGATTCCTAATCCCGTCTGAGTTACCACCCCGAGCTTAGGAACTCTGGTGGTAGCGACTTTATTTATTTTTGAGGAGCTACACAAATGAGCATAACTACCCCCGATTCATGGACGCTCACAGACAGTTGCCGATTACTGGCGAATGCGCTGGTGAATCCACAAAATAATGGCGCACAGGATAGGCTTTGCCTGATGCTGCAAACCCAGCTGATCAACCTTGAAATGGCGTTACGCGAACCCATTCCCGAACCTCGCAAGAATATGGGGATCCCATTCGACGACGGTGTATTTGATTACACCGACGCGGAGCCGGAGGAACTTTGTGATCAATGTTCTGCCCTCAACTTTGCACTGCTGACGCTGCATGATAAGAGAATAAAAGAGATTTTAGCGTTTGTGCTGTGTGAACGTTTCGAGATGCTCCGCTGTTCGCTCTATGCCTACTCTGAGGAGCTTGCAGCATGAACAAAGACTGGCATTCAGCAGACATCATTGCCGCGATTAAAAAGAAAGGTACAACAATGGCAGCGGTATCGCGGGACGCGGGGTTGAGTTCTTCAACGCTGTCGAATGCGTTAACGCGAAAATGGCCGAAAGGCGAGAAGTTGATCGCTGAAACGATTGGTGTACGCGCAGAAATCATCTGGCCGAGCCGGTATAGCGAAACAAAGTATTTGTGAAATTTGTGGCATAAGCAGCTGATTATCCTGAAGGGGTCTTGACCCCTTTATTTTTGGGTTCCGCTAACTAATTGATTTTACGTTGTGTCTTATTAGTGGCTGAGAAAAGGGTTTTAAACAGAATCAGGCGCTAAATCCTGATCCCTCAGGAAATACCTTTAATATCCAACAGTTCACTGTCGTACAGGCATCACTTCAACCCACCAAATCCCTCCTGCTAAATTCTTTCCGCCAGCGTGTCGGTGTGGTGTTAAGCCGTTGCCGGAAGTGGTGGCGCAGCGTTTCGGGTGAACCGAAACCGGCTTGTTCGGCGACGCGCTCAACGCTCATTCTTCCGCTTTCCAGCAACGCGCAGGCTTTTTCCAGCCGCACGGTCAGCATCCATTCTCCCGGCGTGGTGCCGGTCGCATCGTGAAAACGGCGTAAAAATGTCCGGCGACTCATACCGACCTGAACGGCAAGTTGCTCAATGACCATCGGGGTATTGAGATGGCTGCGCAAATCATCCAGCAGCGGCGCAAGCGTTTTGGCCTGTCGCAAGGGTACTGGTTGCTGGATCAGCTGCGCCTGACTGCCTTCGCGCATCGGTGGCGTCACCATCCGCCGGGCAGTGCGGTTGGCGACCTCTATCCCGTAATCGCGACGAATCAGATGCAGACATAAATCGACACCGGCCGCGCCGCCCGCAGAAGTGATAATGCTGCCTTCATCGACGTAAATCATGCCGTGTTCGACTTTCACTTTAGGAAATTGCTGCGCGAGAATATCGGTGCTGTTCCAGTGCGCGGTGGCACGTTTTCCGTCGAGCAAACCGGCAGCGCCGAGCACAAAACTGCCCGCGCAAATCGACACAATCCGCGTGCCGCTGTTGTGTGCTTTTTGCAAGGCTTCAATAAGCCGCGCCGGTGCCGGTTCGTGGACGCTGCGCCAGCCGGGAATGACAATTGTGCCCGCGCCTTCGAGCAGTTCCAGCCCGCCATCCACCACTAAACGGACGCCGCCCTGTGCGCCAAATGTGCCTTCCTCAACCGACGCGACGGAGAGTTCGTACAACGGTTGGCCGGTCAGTTCATCGGCGCGGCCAAACGCCTCGACCGCAGTCCCAAATTCAAACGTGCACAAACATTCATAAGCGAGCAAAACCAGGCGCCGGTTTTGCGGCGCAGAAACGCGTGGGGCTTCGATTTTTTGCATAACAGGTTACCGTCAGTTTGGCATGATCTTGACGATACATGGCATATCCGCTGATTTCCACCGCGTCGCCCATCTTCCATGCTGAAAGCCTCTCAACGTTTGCAGGATTTACGCATGAAAAACACATTGGCACTGATGGCGGTGTGCCTCGCGGCCCTGATGTCAGGGCTGGAAATCTCCAGCGTACCGGTCATCTCGCCGGTTCTTGAAGCGCAGTTACACGCCAGTTTCCGCGAACTTCAGTGGATCATGAACGCGTACACGCTGGCCTGTACAACCGTGCTGATGGCAACCGGCACGCTCGCCGACCGTTTTGGACGTAAACGCGTTTTCATCATCAGTATCGCCGCCTTCGGGCTGACGTCGCTGATGTGCGGATTATCTGGCAGCGCCGCGTGGCTGATTACCGGACGTTTCCTGCAAGGGCTGAGTGGCGGCGCGATGCTGACGTGTCTCATCGCCATTCTCTCCACACAATTTCCGCAGGGCAAGGCGCGCAGTCAGGCTTTCGCCGCCTGGGGAATTACCTTCGGTTTCGGGCTGGGTTTCGGGCCGATTATCGGCGCGCTTCTGGTGGCGTGGCTGAGCTGGCAGTGGGTGTTTCTGGTGCACTTTTTTATCGCGGTGATCACGCTGATTCTGGCATTGAACAACGTGGTGGAATCCCGCGACGGGCAGGTCAGAAAACTCGATCTCGGGGGATTGCTGACGCTTTCGGTGACAGTGATGGGCGCGACGTATCTGATTACGCAGGGGAGTAGTCTGGGCTGGGAAAGCACGCTGGCGCGCAGCATTATTGCCGTAACGGCGCTGAGTGCGGCGCTGTTTGTCTGGACGGAGAAACGTCATCCGCACCCGATGTTTGATTTTTCGGTGTTCCGCATCCGGCCATTTTCCGGCGCGCTGATGGGTTCAGTGGGTATGAACTTCAGCTTCTGGCCGCTGATGATTTATCTGCCGGTTTATTACCAGAGCGGGCTGGGCTACAGCAGCGTGGCGACCGGGTTGGCGCTGCTTGCATACACCTTACCGACGCTGCTGATGCCTCCGCTGGGTGAAAAACTGACCGCCATATTCGGTGCTGCGCGCCTGATCCCGCTGGGGCTGTTCACCATCGGCGCGGGTTTTGTGCTGATGAATATCGCCGTCGTAACACACACCAGCCTGCTGCCGGGCGCACTGATTGCCGGTGCCGCGCTCGGCCTGACCAATACGCCGGTGACGAATACGACAACCGGTTCCGTCCCCGGCGACCGCGCAGGAATGGCGTCGGGCATTGATATCAGTGCGCGGCTTATCACGCTGGCAATCAACATCGCGCTGATGGGAAGCCTGCTGGTCATGGGTATCGCCACCAGCCTGAAAGCATTATTGCCCGCCGAAGAGAATTTATCGGCAATCGCCGAACGCATCGCCGGTGGCAGCAATGTTGCGCTTGCCCACGACATCGCTGCGCAGGCATTGGCGGAAGGTTTTTCCGGCGTATTACTTTACGGCGCGATCGGTGTCTGGGTACTGGCGCTGGCGAGTTATTTGCTGTTTAACGTCCGGGGTAGGCGTAAAGCCGAATCTTGCGAGCCGTACTGACTTTAAAGATCAGCGCTGCTGAACGTGCATCGCATTTTTGCGTAACGCCTTCCATTTGATTGAAAAACAATCATTTAGCCGATGCTTTTTTTTGTCAGATAGGGTGTTATCCGCCCGTAATACGGGGCCTCACGGATATCAGCGTGGTGCAAAATGAGAGTTTGATTAAGTACGACAACTGGCGTACATTGAGGCCACATGAGTTTCAGAGAGATCAAATGGAAGGTGATCGAGTGTTTAAAGAATGGAAATATTGAATTTGAGGCAAGGCGTGAAATTCATCTCAAGAATTTATTAAGTACGGGTGATATCTCGCCCTTTGAGGTGGCTGCGTTAATCGGCAGGGCATCCGGGGATAACCATCAGGTTCGTCCCTATCATTTCGACAGCAGCATTGATGTCCACATTATCACCGTCATGAGTGCCGGAGTTCACTGGTACATCAAATGGTATTTCACAGACCCAACCAGCGTTTTTATCAGCGTTCATCATTAAGGGAAATTATGATTATTTATAAAGTAGGGGATGAGAAAAAGGCCGTGTGCGGCGTTTGTGAGGCTTTACGGACGGTGAGCTATCAGCTGCGCGATGTGCCGTTTGATGACGGCAGCGGGATCGTCAAAAATATCATCGCGGGCGTGTGTAAAACCTGCGGCAACGTTGCGGTGATCCCTTTTCAGTCCGTGCCCGCCATTAAAAAGCAGCTTCAGGTACAACGCAAAGCTGTGGAAAGCCGTGTGCCTGCGCACATGATCGACCTGTTAAATCTGGCGAGTGCGGAGTTAGGTGCCACGCCTGACTTTGTGCCTTTGCTGCTGAAATATTATATTCATCAGCTGGCCTCAAACCCTGAGGCCGCAGTGCGTCTGGTGACTTTGCTGACCTCAGAACTGGCGACCGGTCTGGCCAATAAACGTCTTTCGCTGAAGGGGCGTGAAATTGGTAATGATATTGAAAAACTCAAAGGCCTCTCCCAAATCGACAACACCACCGAATTACTGAAAGGCGTGGTGCTGATGATCCACAACGATCTCCTGGTCGAGCCTGATGCGCAGCGCATCGCGCTTTTAAAGAGTTTTGTTGCCACCGTCGCCTGATCCCATTCTCCCCCAAAATCTTTTGAACCCGATCACATAAAGTTCCCTCCTTTTCTGCCGATAACCATTCCAGATATTTCCCATTTAAAAAGGAACAACATGTTCAACCGTATGAAAGTGGTCACGGGTATCGTGATCTTACTGGTGGTCTTCGGTGCTTTACAGTTGGTATCCGGCGGCCTGTTCTTTAAATCCTTAAAGACAGACAAAGACAATTTCACCACTTCGCAGCAGATCCGTTTGCAACAGGCGGAATTCAACGCCAGCTGGATTTACCTGCTGCAAACCCGCAACACGCTTAACCGTGCGGGTATTCGTTTCATGCTTGACGCTAACCAGATGGGTAGCGGTGCGACGGTAAAAGAACTGATTGATACCGCGACGAAAGATCTGCAAATCGCTGATCAGCATTTCGCCAACTATCAAAAAATTCCCGCTGATGCCAGCCAGAATCCCGAATACGCGGCAGACGCTAAAAAACAATATCAGGTTCTGCACGACGCGCTTTCTGAGCTGATCGAACTGATCGGTCTGGGCCGTATCAATGATTTCTTCGAACAACCGACGCAGCAGTATCAGGACAACTTCGAAAAAGCTTTCGTCACGTATATCGATCAGAACGATCGCCTGTACAACGACGCCGTAAAAATCAGCGAAAACTCCTTCACTCACGCGATGTGGATGCTGGGAACCGTGCTGGCCGTACTGGTTATTTTCATGGTTCTGGCGTGGTTGGGTGTGCAGAGAATTCTGGTCCATCCGCTGAAAAATATCGTCATTACCATCCGTAAAATTGCAACTGGTGACCTGACGCACGAAATAGTCGTGAAAAGCCGTAATGAAATCGGCCAGCTTGCCGATAGTCTCAAGTACATGCAGGACGAACTGATCCGTACCGTATCCGGCGTGCGTCACGGCGCAGACGCTATTTACAGCGGGGCGAGCGAAATTTCCGCCGGTAACAGCGATTTGTCTTCGCGTACTGAGCAGCAGGCGTCCGCGCTGGAAGAAACGGCAGCGAGCATGGAACAGCTGACCGCGACGGTGAAACAGAACGCCGAAAACGCTCGTCAAGCCAGCCAGCTGGCGCTTAGCGCGTCTGAAACTGCACAGAAGGGCGGGAAAGTGGTGGCAAACGTTGTCGATACCATGAATGACATCGCCAGCAGCTCGAAGAAAATCACCGACATTACCGGTGTGATCGACGGGATTGCGTTCCAGACCAACATTCTGGCGCTGAACGCCGCCGTTGAAGCCGCCCGCGCAGGGGAACAGGGCCGCGGATTTGCGGTAGTCGCCGGTGAAGTTCGTACGCTGGCGCAGCGCAGCGCGCAGGCAGCAAAAGAAATTAAAGGGCTGATTGATGATTCTGTCAGCCGCATTAATACCGGTTCAGTACTGGCCGAAAGTGCCGGTGAAACCATGCACGACATGGTGAACGCCGTCACACGTGTGACCGACATTATGGGCGAAATCACTTCGGCTTCTGATGAACAGAGCCGCGGGATCGAACAGGTCGCACAGGCCATTACTGAAATGGATCGGGTGACGCAGCAGAACGCCTCACTGGTTGAAGAATCCGCGTCCGCTTCGGCGGCGCTGGAAGAGCAGGCCAGCCTGCTGACGCAATCTGTGGCGGTGTTTACGCTGAGTCAGACCGCAAATAACAGCGTGCGCCAGAACCCGGGCACTTCGGCAAGGCTGCCTCTGTTGACTCCGAACCTTTCAGGTTCTAAAGCCGGTTCAGGTGGAGCGCAGAGCACAGATTTAACCGAAAACTGGGAAACCTTCTGAGTACGTAATATTCATCGCTACCCGAAATAGCGAGGTTTGCAGGCAGGCGGCAACGCCTCTGCAGACCTCAATATGAAGGGATATAAGAAAGAGGGTGACGGTCAGGGCTGTCACCCAACGAGGTTATCCATGTTTAAGCACATCCGTGTGTCCACCTGCATGTTTTTGTTGTTGTTAGTGTTTTTCGTTATGCAACTGGTCAGCAGCGGTTTATCGCTGCAAGCTGCCCACACGGATAAATTGAATTTTGAGCAGATATCCAACACCGCCGCACAGCGTGATGCGCTCAGCCAGACCTGGTCATATTTGCTGCAAACCCGTAATACCCTGAACCGCGCGGCAACGCGTCTGGCGCTGAAACAGCCGCAGGACACTGTGACGCAGCTGATGGGTGATGCAAAAAACAGCCTGAAAAGTGCTGAAGATTCCTACGCCGCTTTCCTGGCTCTGCCGCGCAGAACTGAAAAAGCCGCGGAACTGACGACCGTGAATAAAGCCAGCTACGAAGCCCTGCACGGTATGTTGCAGGTTCTGATTGATTCGTTATTGCGCGGCGACATGGACGGATTCCTCGCCAGCCCGACGCAGAAATATCAGGATTTGTTCCAGAAAGAAGTCGGTAATTACACCGCTTATGTGGGCGGGCGTTTCCAGCAGGCGCAAACGCAGACTGCGGATTCTTATCAGAGCGTGATGATCAACACCACCATCGTCACTGTGCTGTTGCTGCTTCTGACGGCGTTGGCGCTGGTCGTGACCCGTCGCATTCTGTTCACTCCGCTGACCATCATGCGAGGCCATTTTGACCGTATCGGTGCCGGTGATATCTCCGCGCACATCACGGTAGAAGGGCGCTACGAAATTAAAGTGATGCTCGAAAGCCTGCAACAGATGCAGCAGTCGCTGGCCGAAACTGTCCGCACCGTGCGTCACGGCGCTGACACCATGTTCTCCGGCCTGAAAGGTATCTCTTCAGGGAACACCGATTTGTCTTCCCGCACCGAGCAACAGGCTTCGGCGCTGGAAGAAACCGCCGCCAGCATGGAAGAGCTGACCGCAACCGTGAAACAGAACGCCGAGAACGCCCGTCAGGCGACGCAGCTGGCACGTGATGCGTCAAATACCGCGGAGAAGGGCGGCGAACTGACCGGCAACGTGGTGAAAACCATGAATGATATTGCCGGAAGCTCGAAGAAAATCAGCGCAATCACCAGCGTCATTGACGGCATTGCCTTCCAGACCAACATTCTGGCGCTGAACGCCGCAGTAGAAGCGGCACGTGCCGGTGAGCAGGGGCGCGGATTTGCGGTGGTAGCCGGTGAAGTTCGCAGCCTGGCGCAGCGAAGTGCGCAGGCGGCCAAAGAAATTAAGGCGCTGATTGATGAATCTGTCAGCCGCGTCAGTCAGGGTTCCGTTCTGGTGGAATCCGCTGGTAACACGATGGACGATATCGTGCGTGCTGTGACCCGCGTCACCGACATCATGGGCGAAATCGCCTCGGCGTCAGACGAACAAAGTCGCGGTATCGAACAGGTGTCAATTGCCGTGACCCAGATGGATCAGGTGACTCAGCAAAACGCCGCGCTGGTGCAGCAGGCCGCAGCCTCAACACACGCGCTGGAAATTGAATCTGAAAACCTGACCCGTGCAGTATCGGTGTTCCGCCTTGCGTCGACTGGGGGCGTATCGCAACGATTCACTGGCCAGACGCAGGCCTTTACACCACGCCAGGTGGCCCAGCCCGCGTTACTTCCGGCAACCGCACAAGCGGGGACGGCGGATAACTGGGAAACCTTCTGACAGGTCAATCTGAATGAAGCGTCAATTGGGTTTCCGTATTACCACCTGTCCTTTAATGGAGCTGCACCATGAATCAACCAGGCTCGCCAATGAGTACTGATAACTCTTCGATCATGGCACAGATGATCCAGCGGTTACCGCTGTCAGATACGCATTTCCGCCGGATCAGTGAGCTGATTTATCAGCGTGCGGGGATCGTGCTGGCAGACCATAAACGCGAAATGGTCTACAACCGCCTGGTCCGGCGATTGCGGATCCTCGGGCTCAATGATTTCGGCAGTTACATGGCCTTGCTGGAAAGCGACAGTAACAGCCCCGAGTGGCAGGCGTTTATCAATGCGCTGACCACCAATCTGACGGCGTTTTTCCGTGAGGCGCATCACTTCCCGATTCTGGCGGAGCATGCCCGTTCACGTCCGAACAATTACAGCGTCTGGAGTACGGCGGCATCGACCGGTGAAGAGCCGTATTCCATCGCCATGACACTCAGCGAAGCGCTGGGGGCGAAGATGGCAAACTGCCGTATTCAGGCCAGTGATATCGACACGCAGGTGCTTGAAAAAGCGACGGCGGGCGTCTACCGGCTGGAAGAACTGCGTACGCTCAGCCCGCAGCAGTTGCAGAAATTCTTCCTCAAAGGCACCGGCCCGCACAGTGGCCTGGTGCGTGTGCGTCCCGAGCTGGCGCAGATGGTGGCTTTCCAGCAGCTGAATTTGCTGGCGAGCCAATGGCAGTTGAACGGGCCGTTTGATGCAATTTTCTGCCGCAATGTGATGATTTATTTCGATAAAGAAACACAGGAGAAAATTTTACGCCGATTTGTTCCGTTACTTAAACCGGGTGGCCTGATGTTTGCCGGACACTCCGAAAACTTCAGCCAAATCAGCCGGGAATTTTATTTGCGCGGCCAGACTGTCTACGGCCTCGCCAAGGAGAGGTAATGAATAAAATCAGAGTGTTGAGCGTCGATGACTCGGCGTTAATGCGTCAACTGATGACAGAAATTATCAACAGCCATCCGGATATGGAAATGGTGGCGACTGCGCCGGACCCGCTGGTCGCACGCGATCTCATCAAGAAATTCAATCCGGATGTTCTGACGCTGGATGTCGAAATGCCGCGCATGGACGGCCTGGATTTTCTGGAAAAACTGATGCGTCTGCGCCCGATGCCGGTGGTGATGGTGTCGTCGCTAACCGGCAAAGGTTCGGAAATCACGCTGCGCGCACTGGAGCTGGGGGCGATTGATTTCGTCACTAAACCGCAGCTGGGTATCCGCGAAGGGATGTTGGCGTACAGCGAAATGATTGCCGATAAAATTCGTACCGCATCAAAAGCGCGTCTGAACAAAAACGTCAACATCGAGCAGCCGCGCATTCTCAGCCATACGCCGCTTCTGAGCAGTGAAAAACTCATTGCTATCGGGTCGTCTACCGGCGGCACCGAAGCGATTCGTCATGTGTTGCAGCCGCTGCCGCCGACCTGTCCGGCGCTGATGATTACGCAACATATGCCACCGGGTTTTACCCGCTCTTTTGCCGACCGTCTTAACAAACTGTGTCAGATCACTGTGAAAGAGGCCGAAGACGGCGAGCGCGTTCTGCCGGGCCATGCGTATATCGCCCCAGGCGACAGACATATGGAACTGGCGCGCAGTGGCGCCAACTATCAGGTTAAGTTGAACGACGGTCCGGCGGTGAACCGCCATCGTCCGTCGGTCGACGTGTTATTCCGTTCGGTGGCGCAGTATGCCGGACGCAATGCCGTTGGGGTGATCCTGACGGGAATGGGCAATGACGGGGCCGCCGGCATGCTGGAGATGCACCGCGCAGGGGCGTATACCCTTGCACAAAACGAAGCCAGCTGTGTGGTATTCGGTATGCCTCGTGAGGCTATCGCGACCGGTGGCGTAAACGAAGTGGTGGATCTCAGTCAAATCAGTCAGCGGATGCTGGCACAAATATCAGCCGGTCAGGCATTACGTATTTAATTTTTCAGCCTCGCGGCTTAGCACCAAACCTTAGGAGTAGATAAAACATGGCCGATCCAAATCTGAGATTTCTGGTAGTTGACGATTTCTCTACCATGCGTCGCATCGTGCGCAACCTGCTGAAAGAGCTGGGCTTCAACAACGTTGAAGAGGCGGAAGACGGTGTAGATGCACTGAACAAACTGCGTGCCGGTGGTTTTGACTTCGTGGTTTCCGACTGGAACATGCCCAACATGGACGGTCTGGACCTGCTGAAAACCATCCGCGCTGATGGCGCATTAGCCAAACTGCCGGTGCTGATGGTAACGGCAGAAGCGAAGAAAGAAAACATTGTGGCAGCCGCACAGGCCGGTGCCAGTGGTTATGTTGTGAAACCTTTCACTGCGGCCACCCTGGAAGAAAAACTGGGCAAAATCTTCGAAAAACTGGGCATGTAGGAGCTGATTTATGGCAGAGATACCAATGCCTGCAAATGATGCGGCAACCGCGGGCGAGATTATCGCCCGCATTGGGCAACTGACCCGTATGTTGCGTGACAGCATGCGTGAACTTGGCCTGGATCAGGCCATTGCTCAGGCGGCTGAAGCCATTCCTGACGCGCGCGACCGTCTCGATTACGTCGTCACAATGACCGCTCAGGCCGCAGAACGCGCCCTGAACAGCGTTGAAGCCGCACAGCCACGCCAGAACAAACTGGAGTCTGGCGCGAAAAAGCTGGATAAGCGCTGGGATGAATGGTTCGAGAACCCGATTGAATTATCGGATGCGCGCGAACTGGTCACGGATACCCGCAGCTATCTCAAAGAAGTCCCTGAGCACACCAGCTTTACCAATGCTCAGCTGATGGAAATCATGATGGCGCAGGACTTCCAGGATCTGACCGGTCAGGTGATCAAGCGCATGATGATCGTGGTTCAGGAAATTGAAAATCAGCTGCTGATGGTGCTGATGGAAAACATTCCTGAGCAACAAGTTAAAGCCAAACGTGAAAACGATAGTCTGCTTAACGGCCCGCAACTCGACGCCAACGGCGTCGGTGTTGTCGCTTCGCAAGAACAGGTCGACGACCTGCTGGATTCGTTAGGTTTCTGATGTTCAGAATGTTTGCCCGTCCGCTTTCAAAATTCAGAAGGCGGATGGGAAAACGTCTCTCCGAGCTGCATTTCTCTCCTGTTCCCGCCATTTTTCAGCCAACGAAGTCAATTAAGTGATTTTGTCAGATTTATTTTAAAAAAAATTTACGTCACAGGATCCTGTACTCCTATTCTTATCTGAGAAAAATCCTGGAAACAAATTAATCCAGATCTGTCTCAGGGGGAGGAGGAAATTATCCGTTATCTTTTGCTCCTAATATTTAATAAGAAATGTCCTGCATCTGCTGTGGGTCGCCGGTAAATATTGGGTGGAAAGTCGCCTTTGGGGTGTATTGCCCAATTAAAAAACCGTCGCTACAATACGCCGCATTCGCAACTGGGCTGACGGGAAATAATAATTCCATCAGACGGTTGTGAATTATGGAAATATACAACTGTATTTTCCTGTGCCGGGCAAAAACTGTTTTTTATAAATATTATGTTTATAAAGTAAGTCACGCTCAATTAACTCTTAACAGGTACTTAAATAAGGATATCACATGAAAAAGATCAACATGACTGAAGCAAGCACAATCGTTGGCGGCACCACTACTTGCGTTAACAGCTTCGAACTGAACCTGGTGGGTAATGCCACAGTTTGTAACGCTGTTAAAACTTGTACTGACAAAAACGGCGTTGTGACTAAAACCTTTACTGCTGCTGCAATCATCAACTGCGGTAGCGTAGGCTGAGAGTAAATTCTCTCTCTGTAAGTTGGAATAAATCCAGGTAGTCATATTTATTCTGACCGGGCGTTGTATTGCAGTAATGCAACGCCCACCTGGCTCCTGTGAAATAATCACAATTGAACGTATTTATTAACAGGGAGCCATCAAAGCATCGCGTTAATTTTCAGGATGAAAGCCTCCCATGAAAAAAAGAATTCTCCCCATTCTGGCTTATACCGTTTTTGTAGCGGTTATTTCAGCGCTTATTACTACCGCCTGGTTCCATTATTTCGTCTTGAACCAGAATAGCGGCAGCCCGGAAGAACAGCAGGTTCTGACTTCCCTGAGCGCCGACAAATTATCAAAAAGTCCGATCAAAGACGGGCAGGATATTATCGAAATTTTCTCTTACGGCTGTCATTTCTGCGCGCTGAATGAAAAGAACGTAGAAGCGCTGGAAAAGCGTATGCCGGAAGGTAAAAAGCTGGTGCGCCTGCATTTCAGCCTCGACAATCAGGGCGGGCTGGCACGTTTTGCGCCGGTATTTGCGACACTTCAGGTTATGGGCATTGAAGAGGCACACCGTGAGAGTGCTTATGAAGCCGTGCTCAAAAACAAAATTGATTTAGGTGATGCAGAGAAACGCACTGCGTGGCTTCAGGAAAACAAGATCAGCGTTGATGAATATAATAAAGTCAGCCAGACACCTGAAGTGAAAGAACTGCTGGATTACATGACGAAAGTCACTCAGTACTACGATATTAATGCCACGCCGATCTTTATTGTGAATAAAAAATGGGTTGCTATTCAGGATCGCGAGTTCCCGGCGTTCTCTGATAATTTGCTGTCACTATTAGAGCATGACAAGGCGCTGGAGAAATAATGAAATTCTTCGCCCTGTGGTGCGCTCTGTTTTGGAAAAACCTGTCGGTCAGGCTGATGTGGTTTTTCTATAAACTCCGGCTTATCGGTTACAGGGCGCATTGTTTGTTATTTCGTCACATTGATTACCGTATTATTTTTAGTTTGTCGCGGTTCGGGCGCTTTCTGGGGCTGACGCCGCGCACGGTAAAACTGCGTGCTGCGGTCGCCCATTCGAACAGGAAGTGCCTGCTTGATGATAAAAAGACGTTTAATTATATCTGGCAAACCCGGCGTCGCGAGCTGCTGATTCAGGCGGTGACGTACGGGCAAAGCCGCCGTGCGTTGCGCGAACTGGCGGCCTGTTCGGCGGCGCTGAACGCGGTGGTTGAGCCATTGCAGCGCGCCGGGCAGCCGGTCATTCTGGCGCCGCTGCATATGGTGTCAGACGTGCTTTCTACCATGGTGGGCGCGGCGGCCTATCCGGGAAAAGCAACGGTCATCACATCAAGAAGCGCCAATGCGCATGATGAAGCTGAACGGCAGCTGGGCGGCGTCGATCTGACCTACTGTTCAATTCATGACAATAACAAAACCCTGGCGGGCAACATGATGACGTCGGTAATGGAAGCGGCTGAAAATAAGCGAAATATTATTCTCTTTCCTGACATTACACCTGATTTCACCAATTTTGCGAGCAAGGATAAAAGTGAAAAGTTTCCGTGCCGGATATTTGGTCGTCCGGCCCATCTGCACAGCGGAATTATTCGTCTGGCAAGAATGATGTCGGCACAGGTCGTCTTTTATCATCTCTATTATGATAAAGGATTGAAAATAGCGGTGCATGAACCGGTGCCGGCCAAAAAGCTGAAAACTGAAATGCCGGGAATTATTGAACGAAGTATAAGCGAACATTCCACTGACTGGATGCTGTGGCATTCACACTCACTCTTTTTTATTAATGAATAAACCAAAGTGCGTGCAGGAATATTACTGATAAGAATAGGATGTTGAGGTCGTTTGTTTATGGATAATATTATTCCCAGACTGGTTTATCAGGCTGAAACCAATGAATGTGCACTGGCCTGTATTTCCATGCTGGCCGAAACGCAGGGCATTGACGCGCCGCTTGATGCGCTGCGTGAACGTTTCCCCGCTTCGGCCCACGGCACCGCGCTGTCCACGCTTTGCGACATTTTAAATGAACTGTCGATCCCTGCGTATCCTGTTGCGTTCGATCTGGAAGAGTTGTCCGAACTGCCGCTGCCGGCGATTTTGCACTATGGCGCGAGTCACTATGTTTTGCTGGCTTACCGGCAGGGCAGTTACGTTTGCGTAATGAACCCGGCGATTGGCGAACAGCTTTTGCCGGTGGCGGCGTTGAAATCTGAAATCAGCGGCTATGCGCTGGTGCTCGATAAAGACGCCGCAACGGCAAAACCCGTCGCCGAAAAGGTGCAGAAAACCCGCCGTTTCCGTGCGCTAGAATGCATGAGCCTGAAAGAAACCGCGGGTATTCCGGGCATTTACAGCCTGATGATGCTGGCTTTCCTGGTATCCCTGACGTTGTTTATCATGCCGGTGATGGTCAGTAGCGCCATCAATAATGTGTTCTCGTCCGGCGGGAAAACCGATTTCCCCTACTTCTACTATCTGCTGGCCTTCGTGATTTCAACGCTGCTGGCTTTTGCCGTGCGCAGTGTGACCGAGCGGTTCATCAAGCGCTTCGTGGTGATGCAAAGTGTCAGCGGTTTTGCGCGGCTGATGACGAATTCTCTGGCCTATTTTGAGAAACGCAGCCCCGGCGAAATCTACAGCCGTTTCTCTAACTGGCAACTGGCCGCCGCCCGAAAAATCGAGCTGGACAACGGCCTGCGCGTGAACTGGATTGTCGGCGCAATTGCGCTCGGCGTGATGTGTTACATCAGCCCGATGCTGGCCGCCATTTCTGCGGTGGGCGTCACCCTGATGGGGCTGGTCAGCGTCTGGGCCATTTTCCGCGACCGTTTTTACACCCAGCAAATTCAGGTAAAAAGCGCGGAGCAGAGTGATTTCCTGCTCGAAACCATCCAGGGTTTTGCCACGATAAAATCGGCAGGGCTGAGCAGCCAGCGTCAGGGCGTTTTTGCCGGATACGCGCTGTCGCTGTTTGACTGCCGCCAGAAGCAGAACGTTTACGAGCAGGTCAAAAGCAGTTTGTATCAGCTGATCGGCAGCCTTGAAATGGTGTTTTTCATGCTGCTGGCGCTGCCGCTGCTGAAAGATAACCTGATTTCTCTCGGTGAGTTTTTCGCTTACAGCTTTGTGCGCCAGATTTTTACCGCGTACATCACGCAGATTTTCTTCTCCGTTTTGCAGAAAAATCAGCTGCACGTCATCGATACCCGCGCGAAGGATCTGTTCCCGTCCGCGCCGGTCAGCGAAGAAGGGCACAGCGAGACGCTGCCACCGGTGGCGCATTTCAGTCAGCAACTGACTTACCGCGATATCTGTTTTGCCTATGAACCCGGCAAACCGGTGCTGGAAAATCTGTCGATGATGCTGCGTCGCGGCGAAGCACTGGCGATCGTCGGGCAAAGCGGCGCGGGCAAAAGCACGTTGCTAAAAGTGATCACCGGGCTGATTGAACCGCAGTCAGGCGAAATTCTGGCAGACGGTCAGCGGGTGAGCAGCCGTCAGGCGCAGAAACTGTTCTTCCTGCAAAGCCAGGAGGACATCTTGTTCAATGCCTCGGTGGTTCAAAACATCACGCTGTTTGATCCCCATTTTGATGCACAAAAACAGCTGCGCGTTGATCAGGCTTTGCAGGGGCTGAACCTGACGGACGTCATTG
Source organism: Rahnella selenatireducens (assembly GCF_046449555.1). NCBI lineage: Bacteria > Pseudomonadati > Pseudomonadota > Gammaproteobacteria > Enterobacterales > Yersiniaceae > Rahnella > Rahnella selenatireducens. Next base: position 106,861 of record NZ_JBKEZJ010000008.1, on the reverse strand, counting down.
ACCGTCTGCCGGGAAAACAAAATGCGCTGATCCGCGAAAGTCATCCGGCGTTATCCCTCGGCCAGCGGCAGCGGCTAATGCTGGCGCGAGCGATGTACAGCAATTGCCCGGTGCTGGTGCTGGACGAACCGACGGCGAACCTGGATGAAGTCACCGCGTTGCAGGTCATGCACACCCTGATTGAACATTGCCGCCAGTATCAGAAAACGCTGATCACCGTCACGCACAGCGAAACCACCCTGACGCTGTTTGACCGCATTTGCCGGATGGACCAGCGTCGCGTGGAAGCTTACGGTGCCGCGGCTGGCAGCCACCGAATCGCTCAGGGAGAAGAGGCGTGATGTCCGGATTAACAAAAATAAATACGCTGCCGGTCAGAAAGCGCAGGGCGATTTTTGCGCTGTCTGGCGCGCTGATGATTGTTCTGGTCGTCGCCGGTTTCATGCTCTGGCAGACGCTGAACCGCACCGACGTTCCGCTGGTTACGGAAGAAGTCAGCCGCGGAGACATCGAAAAAACGGTGCTGGCGACCGGCATTCTCAAACCGTCCGTGCAGGTTAACGTGGGCGCGCAGGTTAACGGTCAGCTTAAAAAACTGTACGTCCGTGCCGGTGACAAAGTGACGAAAGGCCAGCTGCTGGCCGAAATCGATCCGACTTTACAGCAAAGCGAATTGCGTAAATCCGAAGCCGAACTGGAGAGCGCCGTGGCGCAGAAACAGGCGTCACTTTTTACCCTAAAACAATACCAGCTGGAACTGAAACGTCAGCGGAAGATGGACAGCGAAGGTTCCGGGATCCGCAGCACGCTGGAGCAGGCGCAGGCGAAAGTCGATACGCAGGTGGCGCAGGTCAAAGTGAATGAAGCGCAGATTGTGCAGGCGCAGATGTCGCTGGAAACGGCGAAAGCCAATCTGGGCTATACGCGGATCCTCGCGCCGGTTGACGGCCAGGTTCTGGGTATTGTCACCAAAGAAGGACAAACCGTGGTGTCCTCACAAACCGCACCAACTATTCTGGTGCTGGCGAATGTCGATACCATGACCGTGCAGACCCGTATTTCAGAAACGGACATTCTGAAAGTTCACGCCGGGCAACCGCTGTGGTTCTACGTGGTGGCGGATCCGAAACACCGCTATGAAAGTGTGATGGGTACCTTGCAGGATGCGCCGAATGACGCTTTGCAGGACGATACCGCCAGCACGACGTCATCGCAGCAGCCGTCTGCCGTCTATTACAACGGCGTTTTCAGCGTGCCCAATCATGACCATGTGCTACGGACATCGATGACCGCGCAGGTGTTTATTGTCACTGAACAGGCCAGAAACGTGCTGCGTCTGCCGGTTGTCGCGCTCGGTGAACCGCGGGGGAAAGACCAGTATCAGGTGCAGGTCGTGAACGGGAAAAACGTTGAACAACGCCTGATCCGCGTCGGGATTAATGACCGCCAGTTTGCGGAAGTTAAAGAAGGGCTGAAGGAAGGCGAGCGCGTCGTGTCGTTGCAGGGCAGTTCAGGAGCCGTCAATGGCTGATTCTCCGTTAATCGAACTTGAGCACATTTACCGGCACTTTGGCTCAGGAAATGCGGCCGTTACCGTGCTCAAAGACATTTCCCTGCGCGTGCATGCCGGGGAAATGCTGGCCATCATCGGCGCGTCGGGTTCCGGTAAATCCACGCTGATGAACATTCTTGGCTGCCTGGATAAGCCGTCAGAAGGCAGCATGCGCATTATGGATGTGCCGACGGGTGTGGCCAGCAACGAACAGCTGGCGCAGCTGCGCAGTCAGTACATCGGTTTTATTTTCCAGCGTTATCACCTGATGCCGTATCTGACGGCAACGGAAAACGTCGCCATACCGGCGCTTTACACCGATATGCCTGCGGCCGAACGTCAGAGCCGCGCGACGCATTTGCTGACGCGCCTCGGGCTGGGCAGCCGTCTGGATTACCGTCCGGCGCAACTTTCCGGCGGCCAGCAGCAGCGCGTGAGTATTGCCCGTGCACTGATGAACGGCGCGCAGATTATTCTCGCGGATGAGCCGACGGGCGCACTGGACAGCAGCAGCGGGCAGGAGCTGATGGCGATTTTGCACGGTCTGCATCAGGCCGGACATACCATCATCATCGTGACGCATGACCGCAATATCGCCAGCCAGTGCCAGCGCATTGTGGAGATCCACGACGGAGCGATTATTGCCGACAGCGATAATCCGGTGGCTGAACAGGGACAGCCGCAGGGCTTGCCGGCGACCACCGCAACGGGCCGTTCTCCGGCCTGGCAGGGCATCAAAGAAGCCGTTCGCATGGCGTGGCGATCGTTGCTCGGACACCGGGTCCGTGCGTTCTTGTCCATGCTGGGCATCATCATCGGCATCTCGTCGGTGGTCTCTTCCATGGCGGTCGGCGAGGGTGCCCGGCAGAGCATTCTGAGTCAGATCAGCCAGCTCGGTACCAGCACCATCGAAATTCAGCCCGGTCTGGGCTGGGATAAACCGCGTCCGGATTTTGAACGTTCGCTGACGCTGGACGACGTTGAGCTGCTCGGCCGTCAGCCTTTTATCGACAGTCTGTCGCCGGTGGTCAGTAAAACGGTCATCGCGATACGCGGCGGTCGGCAGGTGCTGGTTTCGCTGTCCGGCGTCAGCAACGGATTTTTCCGCGTGCAGGGGCTGAATTTTGCGTCGGGAAATCATTTTACTCGCCGTGATCTCGATGACCGCGAGCCGGTCGTCATCATCGATCAGAGTGTGCGCAGCACGCTGTTTCCCGGCGGCGAAGATCCGATGGGTGAGATCGTTCAGCTTTCCGGCGTGCCTTACCGCGTAATTGGCGTGGCGGACAGAAAAGGGCCGAAATACATCGGCGAGCAACTGAGTTCGTGGATCCCTTATACGTCGCTGATGGAACGCATGTCCGGGGATACGCCGCTGCAATCTATCACGCTGCGCATTGCCGACAATTTCCCGATTGAGGACGCGCAGAAAGACGTCGAGCGGTTACTGGATTCGGCGCACGGGAAACGCGATTTTTTCACGATGACCAACGATCAGATGACCAAAACGATCCGCAAAACGTCGGAATCCATGACCCTGCTGATCACCGCCATTGCCGGGATTTCCTTGCTGGTCGGCGGCGTCGGGGTGATGAATATCATGCTGGTGTCGGTCACAGAGCGTACGCATGAAATTGGTATCCGCCTCTCCGTGGGCGCGCGCCCGGCAGACATCATGCGGCAATTCCTGATTGAGGCGATGGTGATTTGTACGCTCGGCGGGCTGATTGGTATTGCAGGTTCCGGCCTCGCCGGTCTGATTTTTTCTCAGGTTACGCAGGAATTCACCATGATTTTCACCTGGCCGCCTATTTTGCTGGCTTGCGGATTCTCCGCGCTTATCGGGCTGGGGTTCGGCTTTTTCCCGGCGCGGAATGCCGCCCGTCTGCACCCGACGGAGGCGCTGGCTCGCGAATGAATAAACTGACACTTATCGCTGTCACGCTGATGTTGAGCGGCTGCGGGCAACTGCTTAAAAGTGATTACCAGAGGCCCATGCTCTCTGTGCCTGACGCCTGGCGCTTTCAGGAAACGGGTTCTGCCTACGCGAAATTCACGCCGCACTGGTGGGATAACTTTGACGACCCGCAGCTGTCGCGGGTGATCAATGCCGCGCTGCAAAGTAATAACGATCTGGCGCTTGCCGGGATCAAACTTAAACAGGCGCGGCTGACTGCCGGATTGTCGGATACCAATCTGACGCCAGATTTCACGGCGAACGCGTCGGCCAGCAACACCAAAAATATGCGCAAGTCCACCACGCCGGTGGAAAGTTATGCCAACGGGCTGTCGGCGTCGTATGAGCTGGATCTGTGGGGAAAACTGGCGCGCACCCGTGAGCAGTCTGACTGGCTGGCGAAAGCGTCTGCCGAAGATTTGCAGGCGACCGCGCTCACGCTGATTGGCAACACGGCGCAGCTTTACTGGCAGATTGCCAGCCTGAATCAGCAGATCACGACATTGCAGCAGAGCCTGACGATCGCGCAGGAGACGCTGAAGATGGTCACCTCCCGTTTCAATGCGGGCGATCTCGGTCAGCTTGATTATTTGCAGGCGCAGCAAACGGTGCTGACGCGGGAAAACAGCCTGCGGGATCTGATCCAGCAACGCGAAGAATCGCGCAATGCGCTGGCGATTTTACTTAACCGGCCCGCCGGACAGTTTGCCGCTGAACGCCGTTCGCTGGATTTCTATCAGACCGTACCGGTCGCCAGCCGCATGCCGGTTGAGGTGATCGCCAGAAGGCCGGATGTGCAGTCATCCGAAATGAGTTTACGCGCCGCGCTGGCGGGTTCTGATGTTTCTCGGCTGAGTTTTTATCCGTCGCTTTCCCTGAACGGTTCGCTTAATGCAGGCGCCGCGGTGTTCCAGCAATGGTTCAGCAATCCGACACGCACGCTGGGCACGGCGCTCGATTTGCCGTTTATCCAGTGGAACAAAGTGCAGATGACGGTAGAACAGTCCGGGCTGGATGTGCAGACCGCCGCAATCCAGTTCCGCAGCGCCGTTTACAGCGCGTTGCAGGATGTGGATAACGCGCAGTCGCAACGCCAGACGTATCAGCAGCAAAAACAGAGTCAGTTGCAGAATCTGGCACTGAGCCGCCAGCGGCTGACGCTGGTGGACAGCCAGTACCGCAACGGATCGGTGACCTTCCAGACATTACTGGATGCGCAGGATTCGCTGCTGGACAGCGAAAATACGCTGATCACCACCCAATATAATTATCTCTACTCCACCATGAAACTCTGGCTGGCGCTGGGCGGCGGGGAAGACAACACAATGAATCAGAAAGGATAAGTGATGGAAAAGGAACTGTCTGAACGCGCTAACGCCCCGCGTCGGGTCGTGGTGACCGGTTACGGCGCCGTCACGCCGCTGGGCATGAATGCCGCAGAAAGCTGGGCGGCGATCATGGCGTACAAACCGGGTTATCAGTACTGCGACAAATCGGCGGTTGGGATTAAATCGCGCTTCTACGGGTTGATTGAAAACGAACCGGTATTGAAAAAAGTGCCGGCGGCCATCCGCCGCCGCCTGCCGCGTTATGCCCGTCTGACACTCGCGTCGGCGCAGGAAGCCATGAAAATGGCCTTCGGTGATGAACATCCGGAACAGTATTATGACCTGCTGGACTGCGGCGCAATTATGGGCACCGGCTGGGCGGGGCAGGACGAAACGCAGGTGCATTACGACGATTTTCTGCGTACCGGTATGGGTTCGCCGTTTGGCTGTTTCTTCTCGATGCCCAGTTCTGCCACGGCGGCGGTCAGCCTGCTGTGGGGGCTGCGTGGCTATCAGAATACGACAATCGCGGCCTGTGCCACCGGCACTATGGCGGTCGGTGATGCCTTTGAGCTGATCCGCAACGGGCGGGCGAAAATGATGCTCGCCGGGGCGGGGGAATCGCTGCGATCGGATTCGGCGGTCTGGAACATCGACGTGCTTGGCGCGCTGGCCAGCGAACAGGAAGAAATCACCCGCGCCTGCTGCCCGTTCAGCCTCGACCGCAACGGGTTTGTGCTCAGCGAAGGCGCGGCGGTGCTGTGTCTGGAAGATCGCGAAACTGCGCTGGCGCGGGGCGCGACTATCCTCGGCGAAATTTGCGGATACGGGAATTTCTCCGACGCCTTTGACTTTACCGCACCGGCAGCCGACAAAATTGCGCGGGTGCAGACCATCCGGCATGCGCTGGATCAGGCGGGCATCGCGGCCAGCCAGCTCGATTACATCAACGCTCACGGCACGTCCACGCCGCTTAACGATCTCAACGAAACTGAAGCGATCAAAATGGCGCTGGGCGATGACGTGGCATACGCCACGCCGTGTTCGAGCACCAAATCCTATACCGGTCATCTGATTGGTGCGGCGGGCAGTTTTGAAACCATCGTCTGTCTCCAGGCGCTGGCGCACCAGATTATGCCGGCGACCTGCAATCTGAATAACCCGGATCCGGCGTGCGATCTGGATTACATCCCGAACCAGCACCGTCCGGCGCAGATCAATACCACCCTGAACCTGAGCTTTGGTTTTGGCGGGGCGAACGCGGCGCTGGTGATCAGCCGGGGGCAATAATGTCGTTTATTTACAGCCTGCGCGATGCCGAAGTGTGGGCGAAGTTTTCCGGTGATTACAACCCGATTCACTTTGATCACGCCGAAGCGAAACGGCTCGGGCTGGACGGTTTATGCGTTCACGGCATGCGCGCGATGCTCGATATTAAAACGGCGCTGAGTGCCCGGATGGAAAAAGACGCGTCCGGCGCTGACGGTTTCAGTTTCGTCAGCCGCCTGCGCGAACCGGTGCTTTGCGATGAGCCTTACCAGCTGGCGCTGAGTGAAACGGAGCGCCGCGCACACATGCAGATAAGCGGCAATCTGCTGGGCAAAGATGCCTCCGCGCAGGCCAGTATCCGCAGCAAACTGACCGGCACCGGTAGCGTAAATTTAGCGCCGGTGACGTGGACGCTTTCACTTTCTGCGCAAACCCTGAGGTCGTTATATCAGGAATTCCCGCACGGAGGGAAACCGGTGGCGGCCTGGAATTTTATGGACGCGGTGCTGTTTCGCCAGCTGGTTCAGTCGTCCGGCACGCTCGACACCGTGCGCAGTATTTTGCCGGAAGTCAGGGCGACCTGCCTGAACGAGGTTTTTAGCCAGGTTCAGGTAGTACAAACGCATCATGAGACCCGTTTTTCACGTTCGTTGCTGGCGGCGGGCACAGAAACGGCGTGCTGCGAAGGCTTTGATTACGCCGTGCTGCCGACGCTGGTGACCGGCGATAAACATTCGGGACTGATCTTGCTCGCCAGCCTCCAGGCATGGCGCGGCGATGAACCGCTCATGACGATGACTGTCACGCTCAAAACCGGACCGCTGATGGCCTGAATAAAAGCATTGATTCAAGATTCAATTTTTAAAAAACACACACCAACATAATGATATTAAAGGACTAAAAAATGGCTCAATACGATGAAGTTTATGAAAAAGTCAGTGAGATGCTGTGCGATGCGAAAGATCTGGAACCTGATGCCTTAACGCCTGACTCGCCGCTTCACCAGCTCAAGCTGGACAGCCTGGATTATGTTGAGCTAATGGTGCTGGCGAAAAAGGAATTTGGCGTGTCGGTGGAAGCCGAATTGTTCGTCAACAATCCGCAAATTTCGCTGCGCGAATTGTGCCAGTACCTCAGCGATAACAGTAAATAAGCCATGCAGGATAAATGGATCCTCGTGACCGGCGGAAGCCGTGGCATTGGTCGTGCCACGGTGATGCGGCTGGCAAAAGACTGGAATGTCGTTTTCACCTGGCAGAACAGCCAAAAGGAAAGCGATGAGCTCGAGCAGGCGTGTGCCGGATTGCCGGGTTCGGTAGAGGGACATCAGTGCGATGGCCGCGATGAACAGGCGGTGGCGGCGTTGTCCGCTGAGCTGCTGGCACGTCTGGGTGCACCGCATGCGGTGGTTCACAATGCCGGGATTACGCTTGATGCGTTGCATATTCATCAGACCAGTGAAAACTGGCACAAAGTGATGGATACCAACCTGAATGCTATCTTCTACTGGAACCAGCAATTACTGGAACCGATGATGTTGCAGGGCGGCGGCTCGGTCGTGATGATGTCATCCGTCACCGGCATTAAAGGCAACAGCGGCCAGACGGCGTATGCCGCCACTAAAGCCGCGGTGATCGGCGTCAGCCGGACGCTTTCCATCGAACTGGGGCGTTTTGGCGTGCGGGTTAACTGCCTTTTGCCGGGGTATATCCGCACGGAAATTCTCGATGCCGTGCCGAAAGACGTGTTGTCGGGGATCCGTAAAACGATTCCGCTCAAACGTTTTGGTCAGCCGGAAGAAGTGGCTGGCGCGGTATCCTGGCTGGTCAGCGATGACAGTGCCTATATGACCGGCCAGACACTGGTTCTGGACGGCGGTCTTTCCGCCTGAGTTTTCCCCGCCTTTTTCCGCTGTGTAATCAGGGCGCTATGCGTCCTGATTTTGTTTGATTTCCCCGTCCTCGTCTTGTCACTATCTGTCAGATTTTTCCTCTGCTTTGCCACATTCTGGTCATTGCGTGATCAGTTACCGCCATTTGTTTGCCTGTTTGTTTGCACAATGAAAAGTAAATGTTCAGACGATGAAAAAATCATCGTATAAGGCTAAGAAAATTCCTTGCCGCTTACAGGGTTTTTTCGCCAACAAAACCTGATAAAAAACAGACAAATATGTCAGCTTTTAGGATGTTTTTTAGCGATTAATCATTCAAGGCTATCGGTAAGACCGGTAAATTCCTTATATTTCCGTGCGGTTTATTATTTACTTACTCTGCCTGTGTTATTTTCCTTATGATGATATAACTAACCTCACCTATACTCTGTTTCAGGGGGCTTTTTATTATCGGTTTTCATTTCGTGAGGTGAACGAATCGTATATATATAGCGCAACGGGTTTAGATGTTTTTTTGAACATTATTAATTTTTTTGCAGGAGGTGCGAGCGTCTTATTAGTGACATTGAGTATTTAAACAAGCAGCAGAAGTTAACCTTTCATTTGCAAGGATTAGCCTGAAAACAAATAAATGTTAACAGACTTTATTTGTTGGGTTGGGTGAACAATAACCTTATCTCAGATAACATACAGAGGAACAGGCACTATGAAAAATCGTAAATATTTGACCCCGTCCGAAGTGGAGAAACTGCTCGAGGCCACGCTGCATGGCAGGCACGCGGAGCGTGATTATTGCCTGATCTGGATGTGCTTTATCCACGGCTGCCGGGTCAGTGAGATCAGCAACTGGCGGCTGTCCGACATTGATATGGAGGGCAACAATATTTATATCCACCGTTTAAAAAATGGTTTTTCTACGGTTCATCCTCTTTATATGAGAGAAAGGAAATCTCTCCGGCTTTGGCTCAATAAAAGGAAACAATATCGGGGCGCGGATTCAGACTGGTTGTTTTTATCAAACCGAGGTGCGAAATTATCCCGGCAGAGAATTTACTGGTTAATACGTAATTATAGTGAGGCCGCTAATCTCACTATTAATGCCCATCCTCATATGTTAAGACATGGCTGCGGATTTGCGCTTGCCGACCGCGGAATAGATACCCGGTTAATCCAGGATTATTTAGGTCACCGAAATATTCAGAACACTGTTTTATATACCGCCAGCAATGCTCAGCGGTTTAAAGAAGTGTGGTAAATAACATGTAATTAATTATTACAATGGAGTCATTTTGAACTAAATTGGAGCCTATCCTAGTGAGAGCGTAAATCTCTGTCAATACTGTGAATCCCTGCCCGCCAAAATTCACATTAATTAACGTTTTTTCAATAAGTTACTGTCGTAAAAACTATTTCCTCGCCATTTTTATCTCTCGGTTTTTTCTTATATCCCGTTACTGTGTCTATTTCTCGTCTGCGACATCTCTCACTTTTTACAGATTAAAATTCCATAATGATTAAGTTATATGGTTTTAATGACTATTTATTATGATCTTTTTGGTGGTTTAAACCAAAGGAGTCACTTTAGTTCAAAATGAATCGTTTGGTTTAGAACGCTAATCTGACCAAACGCTTTATTAAATGGAGTGGAACTCCATGAACTAAATAAAGGAATGGCAGATGGTTTTGTCAAAAACAATTCGATTACACCCTGAAGGTGTATCGACAGCAATATGTTAATAGGAAAAATATCGTGAAAAAGAATCTTCTTGTTGTTGCCCTGATGGCTGCTTCCGCTTTTGCTTCTTCAGCTTTTGCAGCTGATGGCGCAGTAAACTTCACCGGCACCATCACTGATGCAGCTTGTACTGTTGATACAGCTTCTAAAGACCAGAACGTCTTCCTGGGCAATATCGCACGTACAGCTTTCCCGGTTGCAGGCACCCTGGCTGCACCTAAGAAGTTCACTCTGGTTCTGACTGACTGCCCGGACACTGTAACTGGTGCAACCGTACGTTTCGACGGCAACCAGGTTTCTGGTGATAACAGCATTCTGGCACTGACCGCTGGCGACACGACTGCTACTGGCGTAGGTATCCAGATTTCTGACAACCAGAACAAAGTTGTTCCACTGTACGAAGACTCCTCTGTATACCCGCTGGTCAGCACCGGTGCTAACAACCTGGACTTCTCTGCACGTTACATCTCCCTGACTGACGCTGTGACCGTCGGTGATGCAAACGGCGTGACTCAGTTCACCGTTGTTTATCAATAAGTCTTACTGATCGCCTGGCGATCAGATAAGTCAGACCAGGGGCTTCTGAGCCTCTGGTCTGTTTGAACCCTTGGTCTACAAGAATCCCAAAGACAGGTTGAATCACCATGAATAAATGGCGCGTCACAGCGGTGGCAGCACTATTAATGACTTTCGCGTCTGCGGCGCAGGCAGGCATCGTCGTGGGCGGAACACGTCTGATTTATGACGGCGGAAAAAAAGAAGCGTCGATCAATATCAGTAATCCGGATCACACGCCGTATCTCATTCAGTCCTGGGTCGATGGCGCCCTGACCGAAACGGGTGCGCAGGGTGAAAAGGCACCTTTTATCGTCACGCCACCTTTATTCCGTCTTGATGGAAACCAGCAAAATATTCTGCGAGTCGTTCGCGCGGGTGGCAATTTGCCGGACAACAAAGAATCGCTCTACTGGCTGAACATTAAATCGATTCCTTCCGCTGAGAAAAAAGAAAATACCCTGCAAATCGCGGTGAAAACCCGCATCAAACTGATTTACCGCCCGGCGGCCGTGAAGGACTCGCTGGAAGACGCAGCTAAAACCCTGACCTGGAAGCGCGTCGGTAACGGCCTGCAGGTGACCAACCCTTCTGCGCATTACATCACTTTCTTCAACGTGAAGATTAACGGCACAGCCGTGAAGGAAGCCACCATGGTTGCGCCGCAATCAAGCGCCACCTTTGCCGTTCCTGCATTGAATGGCGGCGCACTGAGCTGGCAGTTCATTAACGACTACGGCGGTACCAGCAAGCCGTTAGTGGCAACACTCTGATCTGCGCCATCGCCGGATAGGTTTGCTGCGCGGGCAGGACAAGGGATGGAGGGTGCACCAGTCATTCTGGTTGCGTTGAAAAATGGAATTATACGAATGAACAAAAAACCGAAGAATAAGACTTCGACCGGCTTTAAACGCTCCCGGATTGCATGGCTGGTTTCCTGTCAGTTCGCGATGTTAATGGGCGGTGCAGGGATGGCCAGTGCGGCGGAATATTTCAACCCGGCATTACTGGAAATTGATAACCCTGCACAGGGGAAAGCCGATCTTTCTGTTTTTGAAGAAGGGGACTTGCAGCCACCGGGCACATACCGCGTTGATATTTATCTCAATGGTTCGATGGTCGATACCAAAGACATTAAATTCTCTCTTGTCACTGACAGTTCGGGCAAAAAGAGCCTTCAGCCTTGCCTGAGCACCGAAATGCTCAAAGACATGGGCGTCAAAACGGGGATGTATCCGGGCATTGCAGCTACGGATGAATGCGCCAACTTTGCAGGCGAAATCCCTCAGTCTGCCGCAGCGCTGCGTTTTGACCAGCAACGTCTCGATCTGAGCATTCCTCAGGCCTCACTCAATTCTCAGGCGCGCGGCTACGTGTCTCCTGATAAATGGGATTCGGGCATTCCGGCATTCCTGATGAACTACAGCTTCAGCGGTGCGAATACCGAAGCGCGTAGTAGCGACACCCGTAATTCCAATACCTATTACCTGAATCTGCGTTCTGGCGCGAATCTGGGTGCCTGGCGTTTGCGTAACTATTCGACCTGGAACCGCGACAGCAAAGGAACCGATCACTGGGATTCCATTAATACGTATTTGCAGCGCGATATTCAGGTGCTCAAAAGCCAGCTGACGCTCGGTGACAGCAACTCACCGACGGAAGTTTTCGACACCGTGCCATTCCGCGGGGTTCAGCTGGCAACGGATGACGACATGTTGCCCGACAGCATGAAAGGCTATTCGCCGGTTGTGCGCGGGATTGCGCGCAGTAATGCACAGGTCACGATCCGCCAGAACGGTTACGTCATTTACCAGAGTTACGTGCCCGCGGGTGCGTTTGCGATTTCCGACCTGTATCCGACAGCGGGCAGTGGTGACCTGAACGTGACCATCAAAGAAGCCGACGGCAGTGAGCAGAATCTGGTTGTACCGTTCGCTTCGGTGCCGGTGCTTCAGCGTGAAGGCCATCTGAAATACAGCTTCACCAGCGGTCAGTACCGTTCTTACAGCAGCGATGTTGAGAAGACGCCGTTCACGCAGGGCACGGCCATTTATGGTTTATCCCACGGCGCAACGGTGTACGGCGGTTTGCAGGCAGCGAGTAAATATCAGTCGCTGGCGATGGGGCTCGGGCAAAACCTCGGGGCCATCGGTGCATTGTCGGCTGATGTGACGCAGGCCTGGACCAAGCAGGAAGATAACCCGAAAGACAGCGGTCAGTCATACCGTGTGCGTTACGGTAAAAGCTTCGTGGAATCGGGCACGAACTTCAGTCTGGCCAGTTACCGCTATTCCACGCAGGGCTTCTATACGCTGAAAGAGGCGCTGGAGAGTTACTCCGGCGGTAACGGCTATTACTCCGATCATAAGAAGAGCCGCGCAGAACTGACGCTGAGCCAGAACTTATGGGAAAAAGCCGGTGCGATGTCCCTGAGCCTGGTCAAAGAGGAATACTGGAATAACAACCGTTCTACCGAGTCTGCCAGCGTGGGTTACAACAACACCTGGAAAGGCGTTTCCTATGGCCTCAATTACACCTACAACCGCAACGGCACTGACAGTAACGGCAACCGCACGTATTACACCGATCAGATTGTCGCGGTCAATATTAGCGTGCCGCTGGGTCAGTGGCTGGCGGGCAGTTATGCCACGTACAACCTCAACACCAGCAAAAACGGCAACACCACGCAAAACGTCGGTCTGAGCGGAACCACGCTGGCGGATAACAACCTGAACTACAGCATCAATCAGGGTTATGGCAGCCAGGGGCAGGGCTCCAACGGGTACGCGAGTGCGGACTATAAAGGCGGTTATGGCGAAGTTAACGCCGGTTACGGTTACGACAACAGCCAGCGTCGCATGGATTACGGCCTGCAGGGCGGCATTCTGGTGCATGAAAACGGTGTGACGTTGTCGCAACCGCTGAGCGAAACCATTGTTCTGGTGAAAGCGCCGGGCGCGGATGGCGTCAGCATTGCCAGCAACACCGGTGTAAAAACCGACTGGCGCGGTTATGCGGTGGTGCCGTATGCCACGGCGTACCGTCGCAACCAGATTTCACTCGATACCGCAACGTTACCGGATGACGTCGACATGACGCTGACCAGTACGGCGGTGATCCCGACCCGCGGCGCGGTGGTGCGTGCGGACTTCGATCCTAACGTCGGCCAGCGTGTCCTGATGACCCTGACCCGTGCCGATGGGCAGCCGGTTCCGTTTGGTGCAATGGCGACAAACAGCTCCGGCAAAAACGGCAACAGCAGCATCGTGGGCGACAGCGGACAAGTGTATCTGTCCGGTCTGGCGGATGCGGGCAAACTGGATGTGAAATGGGGCAGCGGCGCGTCACAAGCGTGTCAGGTGAATTACACCCTGTCTGAGCAGCCTGCCGGTTCGGGGATTCAGATGGTTAACGGAGCCTGCCGGTGAGGGGAAATACGGAAATGAATAATCAACATCCTGAGCAGTCACTGGAAAGGGAAAACATACAAATGGCGTCTGAAATCATACATCCCCGCACCTCTTTCTGGGGAAAAACCTGCGCGCTGGTCTGTTTTAGTCTGACCGTCTGGGCGATGAGCAGCACTGCGCAGGCGGCGAGCTGTCAGCCAACGGACGGCACCAAAACCTATAACTTCGGCATGGATTATCTGCTGAGTGACCCGGCGCAAAACACCGCCGGGATGGTGAAGCCGGATGCGTTTACCTGGAATCTTACCGGAAACTATAACGTCACCTGTTCCTGTACCGGTAGCTACACCGGCGCATATGCGACCGCCAAAGTACCGGACACCGGCATGGTCTACAGCGACGGTACGCTGAATTATTACGCGATCAACGATTACCTCGCGGTGGCCAGTAAGGTGTACATCGCCGGGAAGGTGAATGACTTTATCGCGACGCCGTTTGACGGGCGCAGCAACCTCAATACGGCGACCAGTTGCGACAGATACCCGTATGCGACAGGGTCCAGAGGCTCGGTGTCATTGTACTTCCGCCGTCCTTTTGTTGGTGTCCAGACCATCCCTCTGACGAAAATTGTTGATGTGTATATCGCGACCGATGCCACGACGCAGTCCCCGACGCCGGTATCAACCGTCTGGATGAGCGGAACGGTCACCGTGCCGCAGTCCTGCGTGATCAACGGCGGCGGTGTGATCACCGTGCCTTTCGGCGACATCATGTCCGGTGATATTTCTACCAAAGGCGAGATGGCGAAAAACTTCACGCCGAAGAATGTCGCTTTCAACGTCGCCTGTACCAACATCTCCGAAGGTGTTCAGGTCAGTCTCTCCTTCCAGGGGACGCCGGATGGTAATGATCCGACCGCGCTGGCGACCACCAACGGCGATGTGGCGGTGCGGATCCTCAATGCTGCGGGGGCAACCGTTGCGCCAGTAAGCGGTTTCCTGCCGCTGAACATGGATTACACGTCTCAGGTGGGAACATCGGAAATCAACTTATATCCCTTTAACACCACGGGGAATATGCCAGATACCGGGAACTTCACGGCAACGGCCACGATCCGCGCTGAAATTCAGTAATGCCTGGGCCCGAAGCGCAGCGTGACTGACAGGGAAAGATAAGGAGATGAGTACGATGAACTCTCAACGGAATAAACAGAAAATTGTGACGGCGCTGGTGCTGGGTACGGCTTTTGTCCTGGTCTCACAGGTCGCGAAAGCCGACACCATCATGAATATTACCGGCAACATCAAGGCGTCGCCGTGCACGATCAACGTGCCGGCCGGCGGGCTGAATGTCGATCTGGGGCAAAACATCCAGGCCGCCAGTCTGGTCGCACCGGGCGCAGCGTCGGACTGGAAATCATTTTCCATCGCGCTGACCGCCTGCCCGACGTCAACCGCGACGGTCACCCTGACGATGAGCGGCACGCCCGATAACGATGACAGCACGATGTATGCCAACACCGGTACGGCGGAAAACGCGCAAATCGAAGTGCAAAACAGCGAGGGAACGCGTCTGGGTAACGCCGTTCAGTATACAAAAAATATTGATTCGGCCAGCCGTGGCGCTGAATTCGACCTGCAGGCTCGCGCGTATACCGTTAACGGCAATGTGACGCCGGGAACGATAAACGGTGTGCTGCTGGCGACGTTTATCTACGAGTAACGTCGCACGTTCACTAAACACAATTTTCAACATGACTTTTATCAACGTGAAAACAGGAAATAACATGAAAGGACTTATGAAAACTTCATCGCTGGCGCTGGTCATTTTTGCTGGCCTGAGCCAGAGCAGCTTTGCGGATCCGACACAAATCAATATTAACGGCACGGTCGTGGCCTCTGCCTGTACCGTCGATAATGCCGGTGCTCCGGTGCAGGTGACGCTCGATACGCTGGAAGCCACGGCGCTGGCGACCGCGGGCGAATCAGGTGGATGGAAAACGTTTGATCTGAAACTGATTAACTGCCCGGCAACCACTACCGTCAGCACCGCGACTTTTGCGGGTACGCCTGCCTCGGCGAACGCCAACCTGTACGCCAATACCGGCACCGCGACCAACGTAGAAGTGGAACTGCAAAACACGGCAGGTAAGCAACTGGGTAACGGCGCGACGTACGCGGTAGATGTTGATGCCAGCACCCATGAAGTGGTCTACCCGTTGCAGGCCCGCGCGTTCACGACCGCCGGTTCTGTCATGCCAGGAACGATCATCGGTTCTGTACAAGCCACCTTTACCTACCAGTGACGGAGGGCGGGCACGGGCCGTCATGGGAGACATTCAATGAAGCCAATAAAAAGTATTCAGGGCGTTCTGCTGCTGGTAGTGGCGGTCAGCGCGGCTACTGCTAACGCCGCAGATCTGAATATCAACGGGAAAGTCGTCAGCAGCCCGTGCATTGTGGATACCGCGTCAGTCAGCCGCGATGTGGATTTTGGCCAGCTCATCATCAAAAAGGATCTGGCGACGGCAGGTGCAGGCGGGGACTGGAAATCCTTTGAAGTCAGGCTGAACAATTGCCCTGCAACGGTTTCCAGCGTCATCGCTAATTTCACCGGCACCCCGGCGCAGGATGACGCGACGCTTTACAGCAACAGCGGAACAGCCACCCATGTTGGCGTGCAACTGGTCACCGATGCCGATAAAACGGTGGTACTGGCGCCCGGCAGTCAGTTAAGCGCCGATGTCGATGCCCAGAGAAGTGCGGTGTACGAGCTGGCCGCGCGGCCTTACACCACGAGCGGCGAGGTCACGGCAGGCTCACTGGTGAGCCTGACACAAATTAACTTTACCTATCAGTAATATCGCCATCTTTCCCGTCTGTCACCGGAGGGGCTGGCGGGAAAGGGAATTCATTAAGCGGTGAACAATGGATGTTGTTCACCAGAAGGGAATTCGTTTCGTGCAATCAGGCACGGAAAGGATCACTGAAAATACAAGGAAGACATTATGAACAGTTTAAACAGCGTCAGATTTCATCAGCATGCCTTCATTTCTGGGGCCGCGGCCGCCTATCCGCAGGGGGCGTTCATCATGGATGCCTGCCCGGTCACCGCGCTGGGCGTGAAAAAAATGCTGGTCGAGTCCGCCGGGATCACCGGACCTTTTACCTATGTTCAGTCGCTTGCCGCCATCCCGGAGAAAATCGCCGACGCACCGCCTGCGTTGCTGATTATGGATATTTGCGGTGAAAAGGAATCAGTGCTCGACGGGTTACGCCTGCTTTCCCAGATCGTGGCGTCCAGTCCTGCCATGAAAATTGTGATTTGTACGGACTACAGTGACCACCGGATCCTCGAACTTTTGGCATCGTCCGGGGCTCACGGCCTGCTGCTCAAAAATGAGCCGGTACTGGCACTGGAGCAATGCGTCACCGAAGTGCTGGCCGGTGCAACACAGTGGTTAAGCCCGCGTGCGCGGCAAATTCTCTCCGGTACCCGACAGACGACGCCACTCACTGCGCGTGAGCTGGACGTTCTCGCGTATCTGTTCTCTGGTCTGAGCGTCTCGCGTGTCGCGCAAACACTCCACAGGGATATCCGCACAGTCAGCACGCATAAGCGCAATGCAATGATGAAACTGGGGTTTCACAATGACAGCGAGCTCTTTGCCCAGGGGACGTGGATGGCCAAAATCGGCCCGTCCGCGATCATGTAATTTCAGATGACTGAGCCACTTACCGGGCATTTATTCCCGGTAAGTCAGGGAGCTACACCATGATTCACGCCCACATCAAACCCCGGACGATCGCCCTGATGGACAGCCATCCGCTGACGCTTTCCGGGCTGTCCTATCTGGTTAACTCCATCGACGAGACCTGCGATATCCGGATGGAAGAGACCAGTCTGGGCCGCATTGCAGAAGGCCTGATGTACCAGTCGGTGGACATTCTGATCACCGATCTTCATGGCTATCAGGAAAGTGTTCAGGAAGGGCAGGAAATTCTCCAGCGCCTGAGCCTGCAATTTCCGCAGCTGATCATCGTGGTGTATACGCTGTGTCACGACGCCGATAAACTGAAAAAATTGCTCAAATTCAGCAATATCAGCCTGATTGCGCGTGGAGAGTCGCCGGTGGTTACCGACGATTTATTCCGCCATGCGCTGGCGAAAAAGAAAGTGTTAAGTCCGCTGATTTGCTGCACGTTAGCCGAGCAGGATGCGACCAGTCAGCGCACCGGGTTCCGGCTGACGCAGAGTGAAAATGAGATCATCAAATATCTGCTCAACGGCATGAGCCTCAGCCAGATTGCGGAATTGAAAAAACTCAGTATCAAAACCGTCAGTGCTCACAAGTGCAATGTCATGCGTAAAATGCACATCACGACAGATGCAGAATTGTTTTTGCTGCTCAAAAACGGGATGTGATTTGTTGGGGATTTCGCAATCCCCGCGACTCCCGTAAGCCCGGCGAGCCGCGTATGCGGCACCTGACGGGCAGAAACGTAAAAAGGTAACGCCCGTTATATGGTGATTGAACGGAAACGCCCGGCGTTACTGGCGGTATAAATTACCGTGTTCTGAATATTCCTGTGCCCGAGATAATCCTGAATCAGCCGGGTGTCGCAGCCGGTATCTGCCAGCGCATAACCGCAGGCGTGTCTGAGCATATGCGGATGAACCGCCACGTTAATTCCCGCGTCCTCGCCGTATTTACGGAACAAACGATAGAGTTGTTGTCGTGATAGCTGACCGCCATGACGGGAAAGAAATAACCATTCTGAGTCTGCATCCAGATATTGTGACCGTATTTCAAGCCACTCTTTAATAAAAGTCATCTCCCTGTCCTGAATGGGATGCTGAACAGAGAAACCGTTTTTGAGGCGGGTGATATAAATTATCTTGGTCGAAAGCTCAATGTCCTTAACCCGTAAATTAGCCAACTCGCTGACACGAAGGCCGTGAATAAAACACATCAACAACATGCATTTATCGCGAGTTTTGTTAATTCCTGCCGAAACCGTACCGACGAGTTTCTCCATCTCAACCTGAGTTAAGTACTTTCTCCCACTCATATTTTTTCTTTCCTTGATTAATTGCAGATGATTTATGTTCTTATGGGACTGTTTAGTCACGGAACAAAGACAGGGTAAGGGATGTTATTTTTTTACCGGCGAGATTTTTCGCAGACAGTTCCACAATTGTCAGTTATGCATGATCAGGGAAATATCAGAAAAAACGGTAATGTAATAATGTCGTCTGAAATCAACGTGAAAGAAAACTCATTTTTTCAGGACGATTAACGGTGATTTTGGGTAATGAATTTTACACAGCAGTGCTATCCACAAAATAAAAACTAATCAGTTTGGCGGAGGGATTCTAACGTCTAAACTTCTCAAAAAGGAAGGACACATATGCTATTTTTTGATCATTCCATAAGAATAAACCCACGGAAAGTCAGTGAATTCCTAAAGCGGCGCCCGCCAGCTTAAGGATCTTCGAGAAATTTGTTCATTTGATTTAGTAAACAGACCTCAAAACCTGCCTCTTTTCCACCTATGGTGTCAGCCCGATTTTGTCATGCTATGCATGAAATTGTGCCCGTCGCTCTTTGTGCCGGGTAAATGCTGACAGGAAACACCGGTGGCTGAAGACAGCGATCTCGAAAAAACAGAAGCCCCCACATCCCACAGGCTGGAAAAAGCCCGTGAAGAAGGGCAAATCCCGCGTTCGCGCGAACTGACCTCGATGTTGATGCTCGGGGGCGGTTTGACGTTGCTGTGGGTTTCCGGTGAATCGATGGCGCGTCAGCTGGGTGTGATGATTTCGCAGGGGCTGAAGTTTGATCACGGCATGGTCAGCGATGACCGCCAGGTATTGCAGCAAATGGCGACACTGCTGGGTCGCGCTGTCTGGGCATTATTGCCGGTGATCGGCGGCCTGATCCTGATCGCGCTGGCCGCGCCGCTGTTGCTCGGCGGGCTGATGTTCAGCGGGAAATCATTTGCACCGAAATTCAGCCGCATGGATCCGATTGCCGGATTTAAGCGTTTGTTCTCCGGTCAGGTGCTGGCCGAACTGCTCAAGGCCATCCTGAAAGCGCTGCTGGTCGGCTCTGTCGCCGGTTTTTATGTGTGGCACAAATGGCCGGACATGATGCGGCTGATGGCGCAGCCGACGATCCCCGCACTCGGCGAAGCGCTGAACATGGTGGCATTTTGCGGGCTGATGGTGGTTCTCGGGTTAACGCCGATGGTGGCATTCGACGTGTTCTGGCAAATCTGGAGCAACCTGAAAAAACTGCGCATGAGTAAGCAGGATATCCGCGACGAACATAAAAGTCAGGAAGGCGACCCGCATGTTAAAGGCCGTATCCGCCAGCAACAGCGCGCCATGGCACGCCGCCGCATGATGGCCGATGTGCCGAAAGCCGACGTCATTGTGACTAACCCGACGCACTACGCCGTCGCGTTGCAGTACAGCGAAAACAAAATGAGCGCGCCGAGAGTGCTGGCGAAAGGCGCGGGTGACGTGGCGCTGCGCATTAAAGAGCTGGGTGCCGAAAACAAAATTCCGATGCTGGAAGCGCCGCCGCTGGCGCGTGCGCTTTACCGGCACAGTGAAATTGGTCATCAAATCCCGACCGCGCTGTACGCCGCGGTTGCCGAAGTTCTGGCCTGGGTTTATCAGCTTAAACGCTGGAAGCGCGAAGGCGGACTGATCCCGAAAAAACCTCAACATTTGCCAGTGCCTGACGGTCTGGATTTTGCAGGAGAAAGTGATACCCATGGCTAATCTGGCCGCAATGCTGCGTTTACCCGCCAACTTTAAGTCCGGACAATGGCAGGTTCTGGCAGGCCCAATCCTCATCCTGATGATCCTGTCGATGATGGTGCTGCCTTTGCCGCCGTTCCTCCTCGACTTGTTGTTCACGTTCAACATTGCGCTGTCTATCATGGTGTTGCTGGTGGCGATGTTCACCCAGCGGACGCTCGATTTTGCGGCTTTCCCGACCATCCTGCTGTTCTCAACCTTATTACGTCTGTCGCTCAACGTCGCTTCCACGCGTGTGATCTTACTCGAAGGTCACACCGGCGGTGCGGCGGCGGGGCGGGTGATCGAAGCGTTCGGCCACTTCCTGGTCGGCGGTAACTTCGCCATCGGTATCGTGGTGTTTATCATCCTCGTGCTGATTAACTTTATGGTTATCACCAAAGGTGCCGGGCGTATCGCTGAAGTTGGCGCGCGTTTCGTCCTTGACGGGATGCCGGGTAAACAGATGGCGATCGACGCCGACCTCAACGCCGGTTTAATCGGCGAAGATGAAGCGAAAAAGCGCCGCAGCGACGTCACGCAGGAAGCAGACTTCTACGGTTCGATGGACGGTGCGAGTAAGTTCGTGCGCGGTGATGCCGTCGCCGGTCTGATGATCATGATCATCAACGTGGTCGGCGGCCTGCTGGTGGGCGTGTTGCAACACGGTATGGATCTCGGCCACGCCGCAGAAAGTTATACCTTGCTGACTATCGGTGACGGTCTGGTCGCGCAGATCCCGGCGCTGGTTATCTCGACTGCTGCCGGTGTTATCGTCACCCGCGTCGGCACCAATCAGGACGTCGGCGAGCAGATGGTCACCCAGCTGTTCCGCAATCCGCGCGTCATGATGCTGAGTGCTGGTGTTCTCGGGCTGCTTGGCATGGTGCCGGGCATGCCAAACCTGGTTTTCCTGCTGTTCACCGGCGCTTTGCTGGCGCTGGCGTGGTGGACACGCGGTCAGGAGCAGAAAACCCCTGCGGTAAAAGAAGCGGCACCGTCGGCAGCCGACAGCGGCAAACAGCTGGTGGAAGCGAGTTGGTCAGACGTACAGCTTGAAGATCCGCTGGGCATGGAAGTGGGCTACCGCCTGATTCCGATGGTGGATTTTGCGCAAAACGGCGAACTGCTGGGGCGTATCCGCAGTATCCGTAAGAAATTCGCGCAGGAAATGGGGTATCTGCCGCCGGTGATCCACATCCGCGACAACCTCGAACTGCCGCCTGCCGGTTACCGCATTCTGATGAAAGGCGTCGAAATTGGTACAGGAACCGCACATCCTGGGCGCTGGATGGCGATCAATCCGGGTAACGCCATTGGCGAACTGCCGGGTGAACCGACGGTCGATCCGGCGTTCGGGCTGGCGGCAGTGTGGATTGAACCGGCGATGCGTGAACAGGCGCAAATTCAGGGCTTCACCGTAGTGGAAGCCAGTACCGTAGTGGCGACGCACCTGAACCATCTGATCAGCCTGCACGCCAAAGAACTGTTTGGCCGTCAGGAAACGCAGGAACTGATGGAACGCGTCACCAAGGAAATGCCGAAGCTGACGGAAGATTTCATTCCGGGCGTCATTTCCCTGACCAACATGCACAAGGTGCTGCAAAATCTGTTGTCCGAGCGTGTGTCGATTCGCGACATGCGCACGATTGTCGAAACGCTGGCGGAATACGCGCCAAACCAGCCTGATCCGAATGAACTGACGGCTGTGGTGCGCGTCGCGCTGGGCAGGGCGATTACTCAGCAATGGTTCCCGGGTAACGGCGAAGTACAGGTTATCGGGCTGGATACGGCGCTTGAACGCCTGCTGTTACAGGCGCTGCAAAGCGGCGGTGGATTAGAACCGGGGCTGGCCGATCGTCTGTTAACGCAGTCAGAAGCCGCGTTACAGCGTCAGGATATGCTCAGTGCGCCACCGGTCCTGCTGGTAAATCACGCGCTACGTCCGCTGCTGTCGCGCTTCCTGCGCCGCTCACTGCCGCAGATTGTGGTGATGTCGAATCTCGAGATGACCGACAGCCGCCAGATCCGCATGACCGCTACCATTGGTGGTGAATAATATGGTTCGCGCTGCGTTGCTCGTCTTCAGCCTGATAAGCCTGCCTGCGGTTGCCGCATCAGGCTCCTGGTCGGATACCCAGCGCGGCGTGACGCTGCAAAACCGGGGCGTGATGATGTCTTCACCGCCGCTGGTCGCCGCTGATTCCGCACCGGTCAGGCAGAAGAATTCAGCGACGATCACCACAGTCAGCTGGAAATATGAAGTGCTCGGCGCAAGACCAGCGGGGTTACAGGTGAAGCTTTGCAATACCGTCAATCACTGTGTGGGGCTGGATGCCGACAGCGGTTCGACGCGATCGTTTTATGGCCAGACAGCCAGCTCCCCACTGCGGTTTGTCTATTTCGTCGCAGGTGGCGGATCGATGAATACGCCGTTACGGGTGATCGGTAATCAGGTGATTGTGAATTACCGGTAGGCTACCGGGGCTTTTAACGTATGACCGGGAAAGTTTCGGTTTTTTCGATAACTGCGATCACATAACTCCCTGCGCCGAAACCGACAAAAGAGGGCTATGACGAGACCTCTTTTGAATCTCCACGTCTTTTTTACCGCGCGCTATCGCTCGCTGCTGAAACAGTGCCAGCCAGCGGTAGCGCGCAGTAAAAGAGCCCGGGGTTCTTGGGGTGGCGGCGATAAGCCACCCCTGAGGTCAGTTTGGGTGGCAACCCAAGGTCTTGCCCCTCACTGCAAGTGAATAAATTTGCCAATCTTAAAGCACCTTCTCCAGGAAGGCTTTTGTCCGCTTATGCACCGGCCTGTCCAGCACCTGCGTGGCACTCCCGCTCTCGACAACCGCGCCGTCTACCATAAACACCACCTGATCGGCGACCTGTCGCGCAAAGCCGATTTCATGCGTCACCACCACCAGCGTGACGCCGGACTGCGCCAGTTTTTTGATGACGTCTAATACTTCGCCGACCAGCTCCGGGTCGAGTGCGGAGGTGGGTTCGTCGAACAGCATCACTTTCGGATTGAGCGCCAGGGCGCGGGCGATGGCGATGCGCTGTTGCTGGCCGCCGGAAAGATGTCGCGGCCAGGCATGGGCTTTTTCGCGTAAACCGACGGTATCCAGCAGCTCATAAGCGCGGGCGATGGCCTCTTTGCGGTTCAGCAAACCGTGAACCACGGGCGCTTCGATGATGTTGTCCAGCACCGTCATATGCGGGAATAAATTGAAATTCTGGAAAACGTAGCCAACGTGAGTACGTTGTTTGAGGATGGCGCGTTCTTTGAGCTCGTACAGCGTGTCGCCTTTGCGGCGGTAACCGATGTAATCGCCGTCAATCTGGATAAACCCTTCATCGACGCGTTCCAGATGATTGATAGTGCGCAGCAGCGTGGATTTCCCCGAGCCGGACGGGCCAAGGATTACCGTTACCGTGCCGGGTTCGATGCTCAGACTGACGTTATCCAGCGCTTTATGCGCGCCGTAGTATTTGCTCAGATTATTGATCTCGATGCGCCCGACGGTGGCGGCCTGCGTCTGGCGCGGAAACAACCGTTCAACGGACGCGTCATGAGGCGGTTTTACAAATAAATCAAAGGCTTCAGACATAGATTTCTCCAGAATTATGAACGGGCGACACGCCACTGGCGCAGACGCTGCAACGGCGTGGGCGCAACCTGGCGCACGGTGCCGCGCGAGAAATAACGCTCGACGTAATATTGCAGCACCGACAGCACGGTGGTGATCAGCAGATACCACACCGTCGCCACCATCAGCAGCGGGATTACCTGCTGCGTGCGGTTGTAAATCACCTGCACGGTGTAGAACAGCTCCGGCATGGAAAGCACATAAACAATCGATGTGCCTTTCGCCAGACTGATCACTTCGTTAAAACCGGTCGGCAGAATCGAGCGCAGCGCCTGAGGCAAAATGATGCGGAACGTCCGGCGGTAGGCCGGTAAACCGAGTGCGGCGGCGGCTTCGTGCTGGCCGTGTTCGACGCCTAAAATCCCGCCACGGATAATCTCTGCGGTATACGCCGACTGCACCAGCGAAAGCCCCAGAACCGCGACTGAAAACTGATCCAGCAAATTCACGGTGGGCGTGCTGAAAAAGGAAATAGAGGTAAACGGAATGCCCACTGACAGGTTGTCGTAGAGATACGAAAAGTTGTAGAGGATGATCAACACCAGCAACAGCGGCAACGACCGGAACAGCCAGATATATCCCCAGGCCAGCGCATTCATTAAATAGGATTTTGACAGGCGGGCGAGGGCCAGGGCAGTCCCTAAAATAATGCCAAAAAGCGTGCCCAGTAAGGTCAGCAGCAGCGTTTTCCCCAGCCCGGATAGAATGACCGGGTCAAAGAACCACTGGCGAAAAATGCCCCATTCCCAGCGGTCGTTGGTGGCGATCGATTCAACGATGCCCAGCAGGATAAAAACTGAAAAAATCGCGCCGGCCACCCGCCACGGATAGCGTGCCGGGACCACTTTCAGCGGCGGATGATTGACGGAAGTCGGGGCGTTTTGGCTCATGGTGTTCTCTTTCTTCTGGCAATTTCAGGTGACAGGGACGTCAGCGGTCAGCGCCTTGGTAAACGGCAGACGACCGTCGTACGGCGGGCGGGAATAGACATCCGGGTCGAGGCGCGTGTCAAACAAAGGCTGATAACCGTGGGACAAATAGAGCCCTACTGCTTCCGGCTGGCGGAAACCGGTGGTGAGGAAAACCTGCTGATACCCGTAAGCGGCAGCACGGCGCTCCAGCTCGAGTAAAACCTTCTGTGCCAGTCCCTGACGGCGTAGCGAGCGGTGCGTCCAGATGCGTTTCAACTCTGCGGTTTTCTCGTCGTAGCGTTTGTACGCGCCCATCGCAATGGGCGCTCCGTTTCTCAGCAGTACGATAAACGTGCCGTCCGGTTTGGAAAATACGCTGTCATCTTCCGGCGGCTGACTGGAAAAATACTCGCCGTAGCGCTCGCGATATTCACCGAACAACCCCTGAATGAACGGCGCAATCAGCGGGTCTTCCGGCACGGTCTGGATAAAAACGTCATCGCTCATGATGCAATCCTCTTTACTCAGTCGCCCAGTCCTGGCGGGTTAATTTCGGAGTGGTCGATTTTCTCAACGCTTTCACCCCAGCGGTTAAGCACCTGCAAATAGGTGCCGTTGGCGATGGCGCTGTTCAGCGATGCCTGAACCGCGTCCACCAGGCCGTTGCCTTTTTTCAGCGTCACGGCAATGTTCGCGGTTTTCGGCCAGCCGCCCGGTACGGTGCCGACCAGTTTGGTTTTGCCGGTTAACAGCGCTTTGTAGGCACCGGTGACGTTCGGCCCGAAGGTCGCATCGGCGCGGCCAGACTGAATCGCCAGCGTCGCGGCGGCGTCGTCAGTGACGTATTGCGGTTTCAGCTCCGGTAAGCCTTTGGCCTGATTCTCTTTATCCCACGCCAGCAACACGGCTTCCTGATTGGTGCCGGAGCCGACAATAATGCGTTTCCCGGCGATGTCCGGCGCGGATTGAATCGAGGTAATTTTGCTGTCGGATTTCACGTAGAAGCCGAGCGTATCTTCGCGATACGTGGCGAAATCGAATTTGGTTTTGCGGTCTTTAGTGACGGTAATGTTGTAAATGGCGGCGTCGTATTTCCCGGAGGTCACGCCCAGCGGCCAGTCTTCCCAGGAAGCCGGAACCACTTTCAGCTTCAGGCCCAAACCGTCGGCGACCAGGCGGGCGATATCCGCTTCGCTGCCGATCACGGTTTTATTATCGCGGGCATACAGGCCGAACGGCGGGGCGCTGCCCAGCACGGCGAGCGCCACGGTCAGCGTGCCGGGTTCAACAAACTTAAAGTTAGCCGGGATTTTTGCCACAGCTTCCGGGCTTTTGGGGGTATTAATCGGTTTTTCATTTGCAATCAGATCGATACCCGGTGCGGCCTGTGCCAGTGCGGAAAGACTGAATAACGCTGCGATGGTGGTCAATTTAACGCTGTGTTTCATCATTATTTTTATACCCTGCATTCTTATTGCTTATTGTATGTGGTGATGACAGTGAGACGACAATTTCACTATTCCCGAGTGTTACAGGGATGTAAAACAACAAAATTAAATAATGAAATAGATAAATTGGAAATAAAGCGCTGTCTGGAATAACCACGCAAAACGCCCGGATTACCGGGCATTTCAGGTTGAATGAAATTAATAAAGGTTATTTTACGGTTAATTCCCGCAGTGCTTTTTCAGCCAGTTGCTGGAAATAAGCGGCTGCCGGATAAATAGCGGATTCATCAGGATTAAATTGCGGATGATGCAAACCAAATTCACTGGCGGAACCGATGCTGACGAACGCGCCGGGGACGTGATGCAGATAAAAAGCAAAGTCTTCGCCGCCCATCTGCGCCGTCGCGACTTCCGTTTTATAGCCAAATTCAGCCGCTGCTTCCAGGCTGAAATCCGCCCAGCGTGGCGTATTCACCACCGCCGGTGGCCCGCCAAACCAGTGCAGTTCGGCTGTCGCGCCCAGTGCGGTGGCCACGCCTGAAATCACCTGACGGATACGTTCCGGAATTTGTTCGCGGACAGCGTCGTTATGCGTGCGCACGGTGCCTTCAAGTTCGACGGTTTGCGGCAGCACGTTCCAGGTATTGCCACCTTCGATACGCGTCACGCTGACTACCGCCGCTTCCTGCGCGCTGACGTTGCGGCTGACCACGGTTTGTAGCGCCGAAATGATGTGGCTGGCGGTGACAATACTGTCGACGCCTTCCTCGGGATGCGCGGCGTGTGCGCCTTTGCCGGTGATCGTGATACTGAACCGGTCTACGTTGGCATAGAACGCGCCGCCTTTGGTGGAGAAGGTGCCGACCGGCAGTTCCGGCGCATTGTGCAGGCCAAATATCGCATCCACATTTTCCAGCGCACCGGCTTTAATCAGTTGCGATGCGCCGCCAAAACGTTCTTCCGCAGGCTGGAAAAACAGACGCACGCGCCCGGGAAGCTGATCTTCACGCGCTTTCAGTAAATACGCGGCACCGAGAATAACGGACGTGTGAAAATCGTGGCCGCAGGCGTGCATCACGCCGGGATGTTGCGAACTGAAAGGCACGCCGGACGCTTCTTCAATCGGCAGCGCATCGATATCACCGCGCAACGCTACCAGCGGGCCATGCTGCGGGCCGATTTCAGCCACGACGCCGGTTTTCAGCCCGAGATCCAAAATCCGTACGCCGGCCGCATTTAGCCAGTCAGTAATTCTTTGTGTGGTCGCAAATTCCTGATTGGATAACTCAGGGTTCAGGTGTAATTCACGACGGTGGGCGATGAGTTTTTTTTCTAATTCTGATGAGCCTGACACCGTATGGGTGCGCTCGTCATTGGCAAGTGAAATGCTCATTATTCGTAGCCTTTTATAAGATAGGTTCGCAGTCATTTCATCGTAGACAGGAAACTCTTTTTAGCGAAAGACTCACTGGCTATATTTTATAAGCAGTTTTGTTCTCATAGCTCATAGCAAAATAATGGCTATCGATGCGCAATTTAATTATTTAGCTTTGCCCTTACTTCGTGGAACTCTTTTTAACATGAACTGACTTTTTTCATGAATTGAAACCAGTGGATAAAAGGAATGCCCCGAGTGAATTACCGACTGAGCTTATTAGACCAAAGCCCGATAAATGAAGGACAGCGTGCGGAGCAGGCACTGGAGGCGACGCTGACGTTTGCGAAAACGGCGGAAAAACTCGGTTATCACCGCCTGTGGGTTTCTGAACATCACGACACAGAAAAGCTGGCAGGCAGCTCGCCGGAAGTGCTGATTGCCTGGCTGCTGGCGCAGACATCGACACTGCGGATCGGCTCCGGTGGCGTCATGTTGCAACATTACAGCCCGTATAAAGTGGCTGAGAATTTCCATCTGCTCTCGGCGCTGGCGCCTGACCGCGTGGATATCGGCATCGGCAAAGCGCCCGGCGGTTTACCGCTCTCAACCAAAGCGCTGCGGGGCCATGCTCCTGCAGATTCCGCGCCCGGTTTCCCTGCGCAGTTACAGCAACTGACGCATTATCTGACGCATCTCGACGACAATCTGGCCGGTGTCGAAGCCCGCGCATTGCCGCAGCCGCCGGTTGCGCCACAGCGTTTCCTGCTGGGTGCGAGCAAAGAAAGCGCCCGTCTGGCGGCGTCGCTGGGCTGGAATTTTGTCTTCGCCGGTTTTATCAACACGTCCGCGGAAGTGATGACTGAATCGGTGCTGGCGTACCACGAGTATTCCGCCGGACAAGGGCAGGCGCTGGTCAGTCTTGCGGTGCTGGCCGCCGAAACGCGGGAAGAAGCCGCCGCGCTGGTGGCGGAACAACATAATTTCCGCGTCACCGTCGGCGATAAACATGTGACCGTCGGCACCCGCGAACAGGCCGAAGCGTTCGTCCGGCAGGCCGGGGCGACGCAGTACCGCATCGAACAGCAGCAGATCAGCGTGTTGCACGGGACACCCGCCGACATTCATGAACAGCTGCGCGACATTCAGCGTCGTCTGTGCGTTAACGAATTTGTCATTCATACCCCACTGACAGATGCCGCCGTGCGTCTGAAGTCCATCGAATTGCTGGCTGGCCAGCTGTAAGGAGATCTCATGAGCCATTCAAAAAGTATCAAGCTCGGTCTGATGTTGCACGGTGCAGGCGGGCATATGAATTCGTGGCGTCACGAAAAAGCGCCCGCTGATGCCAGCGTGAATTTTCCCTATTTCCGCGATTTAGCGTTGCGCGCCGAAGCCGCCGGTTTTGATTTCCTGTTCGTGGCCGATGGTCTGCACATCAACGAAAAATCGCTGCCGCATTTCCTCAACCGTTTCGAACCGATTGCGCTGCTGTCGGCGCTGGCGTCCGCCACCCACAGCATCGGGCTGGCAGGGACGATTTCGACGTCGTACAGCGATCCGTTTACCGTGGCGCGCCAGCTGGCATCGATCGACAACATCAGTCAGGGGCGTGCGGGCTGGAACGTGGTGACGTCACCGCTGGCCGGCTCGGCGAAAAACTTTGGTAAAGATCATCCGGAACACGCGCTGCGTTACCAGATTGCGGAAGAGTACATCAGCGTGGTGCAGGGTTTATGGGATTCGTGGGAAGACGGTGCGTTTGTGCGTGACCGTGAAAGCGGCGTGTTTTTCGATGCGGCCAAACTGCATAAACTCAATCATCAGGGGCAATTCTTCTCGGTCGAAGGCCCGCTGAATATCCAGCGCTCCCCGCAGGGTCAGCCGGTGATTTTCCAGGCGGGCGCTTCCGATGCCGGTATCGCGCTGGCGGGTAAATCTGCCGATGCGGTCTTCACCAATGCCCGCACGCTGGAAGAGGCGCAGGAATACTCCGCCAAACTCCGGGCGCAGGTGGCAAAAAATGGCCGTCATCCGGTGGGGATTTTCCCCGGCATCAGCCCGGTTGTCGGCAAAACCGAAGCGGAAGCCGAAGCCAAATATCAGTATCTGCTTTCGCTGTTGTCGCTCGACGACGCACTGGCATATCTCGGACGCTTCTTTGACCATCACGATTTCAGCCAATATCCGCCGGATGGCCCGTTCCCGGAGCTGGGCGATTTAGGCCAGAACACGTTCCGTTCCACTACCGACAGCATCAAGAAGCTGGCGAAAGAGGAAAACCTGACGCTGCGCGAAGTGGCGTATCAGACCACGTTGCCACGCGGTGAGTTTTTCGGTACGCCTGAACAGGTCGCCGACCGTCTGATTCGCTGGGTGGAAGAGGGCGGTGCGAGCGGGTTTATCATCAGCGGACCGGTGCTGACCGAAGCGCTCGACGACATCACCCGTCTGGTGCTGCCGGTGCTGGCGGCGCGTGGTTACTGGCATCCTTCCGAGGCGCATACGCTGCGCGAGCGTCTGGATATTCCGTTCAAAACGAACCGTTACAGCGTGCAGGAAACTGTCCGTGAGGCAGTGAGCGAAAAATAGTTACAACATACTAATCGTTAAAAAAAGCCCGCCCGGTTAAGCCGCAGCGGGCTTTTTGCTGTTCAGGGGATGACAAGGTTGCCTGTGAAGGGAATTGGGCGTAGGCTTTTGGCAATTAAAAAACGATCGGTCTAAATCATGAGTGATGCACTGACAATCCCGCCGGAAGACCCGCCAGAGGCGGCTAAAAAGCCCCGCCGTGGCCGTCCGCCGAAAACCGAACGCGAGTTTGCGGATACGCGTGAAGCGCTGATCCGCTCCGGGCTGGAAGTCATCACGGAAATGGGCTATCTGTCTGCGGGCATCGATGCGGTGATTAAAAACATCTCCGTGCCCAAAGGATCGTTCTACCACTATTTCGGCAGCAAACAGGATTTCGGCATGACGGTGCTGACGTCCTATGGCTCGTTCTTCGCCCATAAGCTCGACAAATTTTTACTCAACGACGCATTGCCGCCGCTGCAACGCATCGGCGCATTTGTCGATCACGCAGGACAGGGCATGGCGAGATTTGAATTTAAACGCGGCTGCCTGGTCGGCAATTTATTACAGGAATCACCGCTGCTTCCCGATGATTTCCCGGAAAAGCTGAAAGCGATTTTGCAGGAGTGGGAAAGCCGTGTGGCACGTTGTCTGCAAGAAGCGCAGCGGTCGGGCGACTTAAACTCAGACATGCCACCGGCGCAGCTGGCAGAAGTTTTCTGGTCGGGCTGGGAAGGAGCAGTGATGCGCGCCAAACTGTTCCGTTCAGCCGAACCCCTGAATCAGTTTTGGGCATATTTTCAGAAAAGCCTTCAATAAGAAATTCAAGAATAGCACCTGCAATCATTACGTTAGTCATCGCATTTCTAACGACAACTCTCGAATGTCTGAATAATTAAGGGAAAAAAATGAAAGCACTGGTTCTGGAACAGCAAGATAAAGCCACACTGGCCGAAGTCAAAGAAATCGCACTGCCGGAAATGGCGGAAGGCGATGTGCTGGTGGATATCAGCTGGTCCGGTCTGAATTACAAAGACGCGCTGGCGATCACCGGCAAAGGCAAGATCATCCGCCAGTTTCCAATGGTGCCGGGGATCGATTTTTCCGGCCGCGTCAGCCGCAGCAATGACGCCCGTTTTACTGCCGGTCAGCCGGTCATTCTTACCGGCTGGGGTGTGGGCGAAACACACTGGGGCGGTCTGGCAGAGCAGGCCTGCGTGAAAGGCGACTGGCTGGTGCCTTTGCCGGAAGGGCTGGCGGCGCGTAATGCGATGATCATTGGCACGGCAGGTTTCACCGCCATGTTGTGCGTGATGGCACTGGAAGACGCAGGCGTTAAACCGGAAAGCGGAACCGTCGTCGTGACCGGTGCCAGCGGCGGCGTGGGCAGCACGGCTGTCGCATTGCTGCATACGCTCGGTTATACCGTTGCGGCGGTAACTGGCCGCGAGTCCACGCACGATTACCTGCGTAAACTGGGTGCCAGCGAAATTCTCTCCCGCGATGATTTCGCCGAAACCCGTCCGCTGGAAAAACAAACCTGGGCAGGCGCGGTGGATACCGTCGGTGACAAAGTGCTGGCCAAAGTGCTGGCACAAACTAACTATGGCGGCTGCGTGGCGGCCTGCGGGCTGGCAGGCGGTTTTGGTCTGCCGACCACCGTAATGCCGTTTATTTTGCGCAACGTGCGTTTGCAGGGTGTTGATTCCGTCTCTGTGCCCGCTAACCGCCGTTCTGCCGTCTGGGAACGTCTGCTGAAAACCCTGCCGCAGAGTTTCTACGAGCAGGCGGCGACCGAAATCACGCTGGAACAGGCTCCGGCCGTGGCGGCAGATTTCCTTGAGAATAAAATTCAGGGCAGAACACTGGTGAAAATCGCCGGTTAACCGCTTTTTCCGGCATCTCACGGGTGCCGGATCACTTTCTCCTGCTCAATTTCCTCCCTGCACTAAAGAATTTCCCCGTCCGAGCCGATAAATGAGCAGTCCCTCTGAGAAAAAAAGAAAATTAATTTCCTGTTTTTCCGAATGACGCGCACGGCAAACGCACACGAAAACTAATAACGAAGGCATGGGGAAAGTATGGATAATTTTCAGAAAGAAATTGATGAAAGAACAAATCTCACTTCATCAAACCGGTTTGAATTACTGTTGTTCCGTCTGGGCTCATCGCCAGATGAAGATCAGTCAGAATTATTTGGCATCAACGTTTTCAAACTACGTGAAATTGTCCCTATGCCGACGCTGACCAAAGCGGCGGGAATGTCATCGCCGATGATGGGGATGACCAATATTCGCGGTGAAATTATCCCGGTGATTGACCTGCCTGCGGTTGTCGGCTGCGTGCCGAAAACCGGGCTGAATATTTTGCTGGTCACCGAGTATGCCCGCAGCACGCAGGCGTTTGCGGTGGAGTCAGTGGACGATATTGTTCGTCTGGAATGGAGCCAGGTACTGGCCGCAGAATCCGGCGTGAAGAGCCGTAACATCACCAGTATTGCGCGCCTGGATAACGATAAATCCAGCAACCGTCTGGCGCTGGTGCTGGACGTCGAGCAAATCCTGCACGACATTATCCCGAACAACAATATCGACATGGATAAGAAGAAAACCAGCTCGTTCAAGATGAAACCGGGCACCGTGGCGATTGTTGCGGAAGATTCCAAAGTCGCGCGTCAGATGCTGGAAAAAGGCCTGAACATGATGGAAATCCCGGCACAGATGCACGTAACCGGTCTGGAAGCCTGGAATAAAATCCGCAAAATGGCCGAAGAGTGCAAAGCGGCGGGCGTGCCCATCTCAGACAAAATTTCCTTTGTGCTGACAGATCTGGAAATGCCGGAAATGGACGGTTTCACGCTGACGCTCAATATCAAACGCGACGAATTCCTGAAGAATATTCCGGTGATTATCCACTCCTCGCTGTCAGGCAGCGCCAACGAAGATCACGTCCGCAAAGTCGGCGCCGATGGCTATGTGGCGAAATTCGAAATCAACGAACTCGAAGCGGCGATCCGTAAAGCGCTGGATAAACGGAACGTGGTTCACGCATAACATTGAGTTTCTCTGTGAAGAGCCCGCTTCAGAAAATCTGAGCGGGCTTTTTTCATTTTGCGACGCCCAAAAGAGAAGCCTTTCACTTTAACTGGCTAATCTATAATCAGAGTCAGGATTCAGAAGTTGTGGAAACTCACAGAACAAATACTGGGATCAGAAGGGAAGGTCTATCAAATACATAGGGTGTTCCAGATGTGACTGGGTTAAATCCGCGTATAGAGTAGCAATGAGACTATAAAAAAGGAGTGTGAGCATGAGCAGTTCTATTGATGAAGAAGCAAACGACGCAAAGCCAATTGTAGAAGCCGACCGCGAGGCCTCCGCCGGTAAGTGTCCTTTTCATGCAGGAAAAACCAATGAAGCGTCCGGCGGCGGGACAAGTAATCGCGAATGGTGGCCTAACCAGCTCAGAACCGATTTGCTGAACCAGCACTCCGCCCGCTCAAACCCGTTGGGTGAGGCGTTTGATTACCGTAAAGAATTTGCCAAATTAGATTATTCCGCGCTCAAAGCCGATATCAAAGGCGTCCTCACCGAGTCGCAACCCTGGTGGCCTGCCGACTGGGGCAGTTACATTGGTCTTTTCATTCGTTTAGCGTGGCACAGCGCCGGGACCTATCGTTCCGTTGACGGTCGCGGCGGCTCTGGTCGCGGTCAGCAACGTTTCGCCCCGCTGAACTCCTGGCCGGATAACGTCAGCCTCGATAAAGCGCGCCGCCTGCTCTGGCCGGTGAAACAAAAATACGGGCAAAAAATTTCCTGGGCCGATCTCTATATTCTGGCGGGTAACGTCGCGCTGGAAAATTCTGGTTTCCGCACCTTTGGATTTGGTGCCGGACGTGAAGACGTCTGGGAACCGGACTTGGATGTAAACTGGGGCGACGAAACTACGTGGCTGGAACATCGTCATCCTGAAGAACTCGCCAAATCCCCGCTGGGCGCAACCGAAATGGGGCTGATTTACGTCAACCCTGAAGGCCCGAACCACAGCGGCGATCCGGCCTCTGCTGCACCGGCCATCCGCGCCACGTTCGGCAATATGGGCATGAACGACGAAGAGATTGTCGCGTTAATCGCCGGTGGTCACACGCTGGGCAAAACCCATGGCGCGGCAGAAGCCAGTCATGTAGATGTTGACCCGGAAACCGCACCGATCGAAGCGCAGGGTTTAGGCTGGGCAAACAGCTACGGCAGCGGTGCCGGTGCGGATGCCATTACGTCCGGTCTGGAAGTCATCTGGTCGCAGACGCCAACGCAGTGGAGCAACTACTTCTTCGAAAACCTGTTCAAATATGACTGGGTGCAGACCCGCAGCCCGGCGGGCGCTATTCAGTTTGAAGCCACCGATGCACCGGATATCATTCCGGATCCGTTTGATACCGCGAAAAAACGCAAACCAACCATGTTGGTGACTGACCTGACGCTGCGTTTCGATCCGGAATTTGAGAAGATTTCGCGCCGATTCCACAGCGATCCGCAGGCCTTTAACGAAGCGTTTGCCAGAGCCTGGTACAAACTGACACACCGCGATATGGGGCCAAAAGCGCGCTATATCGGACCGGAAGTGCCGAAAGAAGACTTAATCTGGCAGGATCCATTGCCGGTGCCGGTTTATCATCCGACGGTTGCCGATATCGCCGTGCTGAAAGAGAAAATTGCGGCGTCCGGCCTGACGGCGGGCGAACTGACGTCTGTGGCGTGGGCATCCGCCTCGACGTTCCGTGGCGGTGATAAGCGCGGCGGAGCAAACGGTGCGCGTCTGGCATTACTGCCGCAAAGACAATGGGACGTTAACGCTGCCGCTGCGCGCGTGTTGCCAACGCTGGAATCTATTCAGCAGTCGCACCCGAAAGCGTCACTGGCGGATGTGATTGTGCTGGCAGGCGTCGTTGGTGTTGAAAAGGCGGCGAAAGCGGCTAACGTCGACATCGATGTACCGTTCACGCCGGGACGTGTGGATGCGCGTCAGGATCAGACCGATATTGAGTCGTTTGATTTGCTTAAACCGAAAGCCGATGGTTTCCGTAACTATCGCGGTGATACCGGCAAAACTTCGACTGAAAATCTCCTGATCGACAAAGCCCAGCAACTGACGCTGACCGTACCGGAATTAACGGTGCTGATTGGCGGATTGCGTGCGCTGGGAAACAACTTCGACGGCAGCCAGCACGGCGTATTCACCGATAAAACCGGCGAGCTGAATACGGACTTCTTCACCAATCTTCTGGATATGCGCACTGAATGGAAAGCCACTGATTCGACTGGTGAACGTTTCGAAGGCCGTGACCGCGTAAGCGGAGAGTCTAAATTCACCGCCACCCGCGCCGATCTGGTGTTTGGCTCAAACGCGGTTTTACGCGCCAGCGCCGAGGTTTACGCCAGCAGTGATGCGAAAGAGAAATTCGTGAAAGACTTCGTTGCCGCCTGGACCAAAGTGATGAATCTGGACCGTTTCGATATTTGAGATGTTGTGAGTTGACGTATTAAGTTGAAAGCCTGCCCGGGTGACTGGGTGGGCTTTTTTGGGTTAAGGGGTTGAATTAAGTTCTTTTTCTGCGCAGGTACGCCCCGTGCCTCTCAAATCACGACTCAAACAGCGATATTAATATTGCGTCCAATCGCCGGGTTAGCAGGCAACTGTGGGATTGACTCGATGAGGCTCGCTGCCGTTGACTGCTGATTATCCAGCGTTTTTTTCAGCATCAGGGTGTTCACCTTGTTGCTGAGATCCAGGTTATCAAGACCGGTCGCCAGTGAAGCAATTTGCGATACATCCATTTTTGTTCTCCTGTTCAGTGCTGCGAAAAAGGGACTCATGGAGTGTTATCGGCATTTTGAGGAGAAACGTTAGAAAAAATTCAGGAGGTATTTTGGGAGGGCAGGTGCGTGCTTAAGCGGACGTTGAAATAGCGCGGTTATAGCGTGCACGAGGCGCAGAAAAACAGGTAATCCGTTTACCGTTAAAGTAGAAAAGTGATATTTTTTGTCGCGTAAACAACGGTATGTGGTTTAGTTTTATACCGTTTGATAACAGACAGGCGCGGGGAGTCATGATGAGTGAACGTATCGACTATCAAATCGAAAAATACCATTTTGCGGCAATCGACGAATCTCCCCGGCTAACACAGCAGTGGGCGGAGGTGACAGAAGAGTGCCGGCAGATCAAAGCCGGAAGTGAAGAGCGCCTGCATCTTGCGCTGCTGAATGTGGATTACGTCACCAGTTTTGAAATACCTTTTCGCCTCCAGTTGATCCGCGCCCCGCAGTTGATAGATCAACTGCGTAAAACGCTGCCGTTAGGCCGCAAGCCTGTCAACATCAGCGAAAACCGGTACGGCTGTGTCTACAGCATCAGGGCCGATCTGAACAATGTCCCCGATGCTTTTCGCTACCGTTTTACTCACCGGATCCGCCGCGTGACAGCGGATGGTGTGACAACTGCCTCGTATCAGGAAATTGCAAAACAGGTTAAAGCGCCACGAGAGCGTCTGCGCCTGGCGCTGGAAGCCGGTTTATCTGTCAGCGCTCTCGATGGTTTGTTCTGGTTTGGCATGCAGCGTATCGCCGCTGACATCTCAACACTGAGAAAGTCCGGCATGCGTATTTCCACTGCTGAGGCCGAAGCCTCCGATAATCTGACTGGGACCACACGGCAGATCCCGGTCTACCGGTTAGCGCCTCCTCTGGAAAACAAAAAGCCCGCTTAGTTTCCTGAGCGGGCTTTTCTGGTGGGGATCGTCATTGCCAGTAACTGAATGATAAGTTGGCTGAAATCGGGTTCACTTTTTGTCAAATGCCTCTGAATGACCCGCTGTAGAGGCTGGTTACCAAAGGCGGGTGCTACCCGGTTTCCCCATCAACTATTCTGATATGACTGATCACAATGCCACGTGCCAGACAAGCATTAATGGGCAAAGAGCGCAATCAAGATAATGATTGGAATGGGTACGCCTAAAAATAACAGTAACAGTGAGCGCATGGTAAACCTCTCTCATATTAAGGATTATAAATCACGTTGACGGCCACCGAAGGTCGCACACAGGCTGGCTACGAAGGCGCCCGCCAGCAAAGAAATGAATGTCCAGAGCATCAGATAGCTGGTGGTTTTGCGTGCGGCATCAGCAGCTTGCTGCGCTTTTTCCTTCGCTTCTTTTAATTTAGCCTGGGCTTTGTCATAGGTGCTTTGTACCTTCTGTTCAGCCTCTTGCTGACTGATACCTGTGTTTTGAGCAATCAACCGCGCGACATACTGACGATCATCCTGGGGTAAGGCGCCGGACGTTATGCTATTGGCAAATATACCGGTCACTTCGGCTAACTGTGCAGGAGAAACGGACTCGTGAGAGGCAGATGGCGTTGCAGGAGCAGGCGCGACTGTTGACGAAGCGGGGTCGGCTGCACCGTTTGCAGGTATGGCAGGATTGTTCGCCCTGAACATCGTGTTAACGAAATAGTCCATTGACGAACCGGGTATTGCAGATGACTTATTAGCTAAACTCGCCGCACCGCTGGCAACGTTACCCACAATTTTAGCTCCCCCGCCAACGAGGGTCCCCAATGTGCTCGTTAACAGCACAGCAGATATAAGCGCCGCGACAGCCCAGGCTAAAAACCCATGTGCAGTATCGCGGAAATAGACTTCATCGGTGTGGGTATCGACCCATTTCGTGCGCAGTCGTCCGGATAAATAGCCTCCCATACCTGACGCGACAATTTGAGTGAACGTCAACCAGGCTATGGCAGCGATACCCACCGTACCAGCGTCAAGCCCATGATTTTCCCATGGTGAAACGGACGTAAGACCTAAACCAGCGCCCAACATAAGCAAAATCAAAGCGAGGGATGCCGCAGCTGCCGCGCCAGCAAATATGGCACCCCATGATACGGCGCTGCTGCTCGCGGTGGGCAGACGCGTATCGGAATACGTAGCTGTTGAGTGTTCGGGAATGTGAGTCATTGATGTTGTCCTTAATTAATCTTTGCGTTCGTAACCGGGAACTGATTGGATAAACAGGAAACATTTTCGTCTTCAACATTAAGACTCTTCAGGAGCCGGGTGATGCAAGTTATAAAAAGGAAGGCTGTAAAACTTAAAAAAAGTAAAACTAAAAATCACAATGGAAATTTATTCCATGACTAAGAATAGTAGATAATTTCGCAAAAAATGAATTTTTAAAATTTAAAAATAAGTTAATTTTTACTGCGGGAGATTTTATAGTGATTTCAGGTTAAAGAGGCGCGCTTTCGCCGCCCGTCACTCCAGGGTAAGTGCGACATAGCCTCATCAATTTGTTCTTTGGCTCAAAGCCGTCCTCCAAAAAACCAAAACAAAAAGCCCGCTTAGTTTCCTAAGCAGGCTTCTCTAAATTTGGCTCCTCTGACTGGACTCGAACCAGTGACATACGGATTAACAGTCCGCCGTTCTACCGACTGAACTACAGAGGAATCGTGTGAACGGGGCGCATAATAACGGGTGATGACGCCGTTGGCAAAGGATTTTTTACATCTGCGATTATATGGCGACTATTTGTTCAGGTTATTAAAAAACAAGCAAAAAAGTCTGGTCTCCTTCAAATTTATTGAATCCTTATGTTAAACAAATGATATTTATTCTCATCCTTAATCGCGTAGAGTGAATCTATTATTGCGGCCTGCGAAAAGGGCCTCTTTGCGGATTATCTCCCTGAATATGAGGATGAATACTCGATGAAAAATATTGGATTTTTATCATTTGGTCACTGGACGCCATCACCACAGTCCGGCACTCGTTCGGCGGCTGATGCTTTGCTGCAATCTATCGATCTGGCGGTCGCCGCTGAAGAACTGGGCGCGGATGGAGCGTATTTTCGCGTGCATCACTTTGCGCGTCAGCTGAGTTCGCCGTTCCCGCTGCTGGCCGCGATTGGCGCGAAGACCAGCAAGATTGAAATCGGCACCGGCGTAATCGACATGCGTTATGAAAATCCGCTGTATATGGCCGAAGACGCCAGCGCGGCGGATCTGATTTCCGGCGGGCGTTTACAGCTGGGGATCAGCCGGGGTTCACCTGAGCAGGTTATTGATGGCTGGCGCTACTTTGGTTATCAGCCTGAAGAAGGTGAAACCGAGGCGGATATGGCGCGTCGCACGACGGAAAAGTTTCTGGACGTGCTGCGCGGTGAAGGTTTTGCGAAACCGAATCCTCAGCCTATGTTCCCGAACCCGCCGGGCTTGCTGCGCCCAGAGCCTTATTCTGAAGGTTTACGTGACCGCATCTGGTGGGGCGCGGGTTCGAATGCGACCGCGGTCTGGGCGGCGAAGCTGGGTATGAATCTGCAAAGCTCGACGTTGAAAGATGATGAAACCGGCGAGCCGTTCCATATTCAGCAGGCGGCGCAAATCCGGGCGTACCGCGCGGCGTGGGCCGAAGCGGGGCATACGCGCGCGCCACGCGTTTCTGTCAGCCGCAGTATTTTTGCGCTGATGGATGACCGCGATCGCATGTATTTTGGCGGTGGCGGCAACGACGGTGACAAAGTCGGTTATCTCGATGAGAAAACCCGCGCCATCTTCGGGCGCAGCTATGCGGCGACGCCGGACAGGCTGATTGAACAGCTGAAGCAGGATGAAGCGATTGCTGAAGCGGACACGTTATTGCTGACCGTGCCGAATCAGCTGGGCGTGGATTACAACGTTCACGTTATTGAATCGATCCTGAAACACGTGGCACCGGCGATGGGCTGGCGCGACTGAATTGCCTGAAATCAACAGTTAAGCCGTTGACTTTAAGCTGTAAAAAAAATACGCCCGCCGGGTTTTCCTGAGCGGGCATTTTTGCGTCTGGTGGGGTGGCAACAGCCCGCATTCATGAATACAGCTCATAATCTCTATCCGATTCCCCGCCATTATCTCCCGCCGTGAACCCGCTAGTATAAAGTCCTCTCCTTATTTCCCGATGGAACACCATGACTGATTCTCAGGCACGATCGCAGATCGCTACCGGAAAAACGACCGGCCTCACGTTTGTACTTATTCTCAGCGCATTAATGGCTTTCACGTCTTTATCGACCGACATTTATTTACCCGCCATGCCGCTGATGGCGAAGGATTTACAGGGCGACGCGGAACTGACCATCACCGGGTTTTTAATCGGCTTTTGTATTGCACAGCTGATCTGGGGGCCGGTCAGCGATCATTTTGGGCGTCGTCTGCCGCTGTTTATCGGCATGGTGTTGTTCGTCATCGGTTCCGCCGGTTGTGCGTTATCCACGGATATCGGGCAGATTGTTTTCTGGCGTGTCTTTCAGGCGCTGGGCGCATGCACCGGCCCGATGCTGGCGCGGGCGATGATCCGTGACCTGTTCAGCCGTACCCGCGCGGCGCAAATGCTTTCGACACTGATAATTATCATGGCGATCGCTCCGATTGCCGGGCCGCTGCTGGGCGGGCAGATGATCAAAGTGACCTCCTGGCATTCTATTTTTTGGCTGCTGGCGGTGATCGGCACACTCATGCTGATTTCCCTCTTCTGGCTGCCGGAAACCTTACCGGAAGAAAAGCGCGTGAGAGCGTCGCTGGGCAGTGCCTTTCGCAACTACATCACGCTGCTGAGCAACACGCAGTACATGCGTTTTACGTTGTGCCTGACGTTCTATTACGTCGCGGCGTATGCGTTTATCACCGGCTCACCTTTCGTTTACATCACCTATTTTGGCGTCGAGCCGCAGCATTACGGCTGGCTATTTGCCGTCAATATCGTCGGGCTGATGGCGGTCAGCATGGTCAACCGGCGTCTGGTGCATCGTTATCCGCTGGAGACGTTGCTCAGGTACGCCGTGTGTATCGCGATGTTGTCCGCACTGGTGCTGGCGCTGGCCACCGGCGTAGGGATCGGCGGGATCGGCCTGATTGTGGCGGCGGTATTTGTCTTTTTCGCGATGAACGGAGTGATTGCCGCGACGTCAACCGCTGCCGCACTGGACGCCGTGCCGAACGTTGCCGGTTCTGCCTCTGCACTGATGGGGGCGTTGCAGTACGGCAGCGGGATTATCTCTTCGTTGTTGCTGGCGCTGCTGAGTGACGGAACACCGTGGACGATGGGCTGGATTATCGCGGTATTTACCGTAGCCAGCGCCGTGATGGCACTGACTACGCGAGGGGCTAAAACGGCGGGTTAAATGTTTTTATCGAAGAAGGTATCGAGTTTAGTCATTGCCTGATCGACATAACGCGGTACCCAGTACGTCTCGATGTGCGTCGCGCCGTCGATCAGATACAGCTCTTTATTCTGTGTGCCGGTGGCCTTTTTAAACGCACTTTCAGTCATATAAAGCGAGTCGGCTTTGGTGCCGGCCATCATCAGTAAAGGCTGATTGATGAGATCCATATTGGTCGATGCATCAAAACTCATCAGATCCAGCAGGCTGCTGGTGGTGTAGCGGAACGTGGAGTTCGGGTGCGCGTGGGTTTTTCCGTAGTACTCGAAGCCCTGACGGTACAGATCAAACGGGAGTTTCGCGACCTGTTCGTCGGTGAGCTTTGCGTCGCCCGTATAACTGATTTCGCCCGTGGTGACTTCTTTGATGCGTGCGTCGGTCGCCTCTTTCAGGCGTTCCTGAATGGTGGAAATCTGCGAGTCTTGATAGCCGTTGCGGCGCACCAGGCCGGAGTTAAACATACTCAGCGTCGCCAGTGCTTTGAAGCGTTTGTCGGTCTGGGCGGCTTTCAGGGAATAACCGCCGCCGCCGCAAATGCCCAGCAGGCCGATGCGAGCGGTGTCTACGCCCGGATACTGGCTGATGTAGTCGGCCATGCCGTGAATATCTTCAATGCGGTTTGCCGGTTTATCGACGCTGCGCGGCATACCGCCGCTGGCTCCCTGATACGCCGCATCGGCCGCAATGGTGATGTAGCCGTGTTCGGCGAGGCGTTGCGCGTACAGCCCGGCGACCTGTTCTTTTACGCCGCCGTTAGGGTGCGCGACGACTACCGTCGGGTATTTTTTTGCCGGGTCGTAGTTGGCGGGCGTGTAGACATTTGCAGCAATCTGAATGCCGTGAAGATCGTATTTCACCGGATGAATATTGACCTTGCCCTGGACGTTTTCGGTGATTGCGCCGTCATACACCAGCGTGAACGGATTTTTGCGGTAATCGGCCGCATGGGCTGACGTCATTCCGGCAATGGCTGTCAGCAGCATGGCGCTGAGGAAAGTGGATTTCATGGTATCTCCCGAATGTGTGGTGCCCGCTGTCGTTGTGATAACGAAACGGACGTTCGACTGTGAATGAGCCGGTTCAGGGTAGGGCGGCGGGGCTGTCAGCACCGTGACGGGAAAATAACAATTCTGTCAGTCAGAAAAACGCGTAACTGACAGAATTGTCAGGAAAATGTCAGCCAACTGTAGGGGATGGAACGCTACTATCGCTCCTGCACGCGGGCACAGGAAAGCTTGAGAGGTAATCAGGATGCGACTGTTACTGGTTGAAGACGAAGAAAAAACATCGGCGTATCTGAGCCGCGCGCTGGGCGAATCCGGTTTTACGGTGGATGTCTCGGCGGACGGTGCCGAGGGCCTGCATTACGCGCTGGAATTCGATTACGACGCGATCATTCTGGATGTGATGCTGCCAGGCATGGACGGTTACCGCGTGCTGGAAGGGCTGCGCGCCAGTAAACAAACGCCGGTGCTGATGCTTTCTGCGCGCGGTTCGGTAGACGAGCGCGTTAAAGGCCTGCGACTGGGCGCGGATGATTATCTGCCAAAACCGTTTTCCCTGATTGAACTGGTTGCACGAATTCAGGCGCTGGTACGTCGCCGGACAACGGATGGTACCGATATCACACAGCTGCAAATTCACGATCTGCATCTGGATCTGCTGGCCCGCCGCGTTTTTCGTGCCGGTGCGCGGCTGGAACTGACGGCGAAGGAGTTTGCATTGCTGAGCCTGCTGGCGCGCCATCAGGGCGAGATACTCTCCAAAATGATGATTGCCGAACAGGTGTGGGATATGAATTTCGACAGCGACGCGAACGTGGTTGAAGTCGCGATTAAACGCCTGCGCGCCAAGATTGATATGCCGTTTGAGGGCAAGTTGCTGCATACCGTTCGCGGTATGGGCTACGTCCTTGAAGTCAGGCCCGAGTAAGCGGAGGAGAAACGCATGTTCAGACGTTCGATTTCGCTCCACATGGCGCTGATGTTTGCGCTCGCCGCCTTGCTGATTGTCTCGGCGATTGGGATTTTGCTGCGAAGCTCACTGCATGATTCATTACAAAAACAGATGCATAACGAACTGCTGTTTCGTGAATCGCTGATGAGCCCGTGGATCACCGCGCGCACATCGACGGAAGGCTGGTCAACACTGGCCGGTAAATTCACGCTTCTGGCGAGTTCGGAAGGTGAGCGGGTGCGCTACTGGATTGTCAGCGACGATCCGCGTTTCAGCGTGGGCGGCACGCCGCCGGTGGGCGTTACGTGGTCATCCCTGCAGGAGGGATTCAATAAACTGCCCGGTTCCTCTGAAGGTTCCTGTTCGCTGTTTCTGCTGGTGAAAACCCTGCCCGCCAACG
Organism: Rahnella selenatireducens; assembly: GCF_046449555.1. Lineage (NCBI taxonomy): Bacteria > Pseudomonadati > Pseudomonadota > Gammaproteobacteria > Enterobacterales > Yersiniaceae > Rahnella > Rahnella selenatireducens. The sequence goes on along the minus strand of NZ_JBKEZJ010000008.1, from coordinate 62,783 downwards.
GCGACAGACCCGCGCTGCGCTATATCGTGGCCATCGATTCCACGCCATATATGGGCACGTTGGATGCGTTTACGCAGACGCTGATTGTTATTACGGCGCTGGGCGCGCTGATTGTCGCCTTGCTGGGATACGCGGTTTCGCGCATCGGGCTGCGTCCGGTCGGGGCGCTGAGTGATCAGGCGCAGCAGCTTGCGCCGGGAGATCACGGGCAGCGGCTGGACACCACGTTTTTACCTCACGAACTGCAACCGCTGGCCGCTTCGTTTAACGGCGTGCTTGAGCGGCAGGAAATCGCCTGGCGTCAGCTGGAAAGTTTTAACGCGGATGTCGCCCATGAACTGCGCACGCCGCTGACCAACCTGATTGGCCAGACACAACTCGGTCTTTCGCGTCGCCGGTCGTATGAAGAACTGGAAGAATTGCTCGGCTCGAACCTCGAAGAACTCGGGCGGATGACGTCCATCGTCAATGACATGCTGTTTCTTTCACACGCACACGCCGGTGAACATGCGTCCCAGCTAACGCGTATTTCCCTGCGTGAAGAAACGCTGAAAACAGCGGAATACGTCGAGCCTTCTTTCGCCGAAAAGCAGCTTTCTCTGGAAGTGGAAGGGGATGTCACCGCCCTGATTGACCGGCGTCTGTTCCACCGTTCGCTGGCGAATCTGCTGGAAAACAGCGCCCGACATTCACCGCCGCAAAGCACCGTGACCGTCCGGTTGAGTGAGCAGAATAATCAGGCGTTGGTTGCCGTGTCCAACCCCGGCGAGCCTATTGCGGAGGGGCATCTGCACCGCCTGTTCGAGCGTTTTTACCGGGTGGATTCCTCACGCACCAAAAGCGATACGCATCATGGCCTGGGATTATCCATCGTCCGCGCGGTGGCGATTATGCATCAGGGCGATGTGTTTGCCCGCAGCGAAGGCGGCGTCAATACCTTCGGACTCACGCTGGCGATGTCGGCTGAAAAGATTGTCAGGAGGCCGTCAGCCTGACGACATGTCACTCCCGTTAAAATCATCGCGACACAGCATCCACATTACTGGCTAAAAGGACGCATCGCATGATCGGGAAAATACGTTATTTCGGGCTGATTCTGCCTCTCATCACTTTTTCTGTCACCGCTCAGGTTCAGCCTGATTCGGTGCACATCGCCGCCGCAGGGACGCAAAAACCGGTCACCGGTCCGGCAGAGAATTTCACCGGACGTGTACGGGTGGAACCTTTATTCCGTGCGGATAAAGACATCAGCGCTTCCGGTGCCTATGTCACTTTCGAACCGGGAGCCCGCTCGGCCTGGCATACACATCCGGCCGGTCAGCGGTTGATTGTCACTTCCGGCGTGGGCCTGACTCAGCAGGAAGGCCAGCCGGTGCAGATCATCCGCGCCGGTGATGTCGTTTCGTGCCCGCCCGGCGTTAAACACTGGCATGGTGCCGCGCCGGACAGCGCAATGACGCATCTGGCAGTGACCGGAATGGTGCAGGGGAAGAGTGTTGAATGGATGGAGAAGGTGACCGATGAACAATATCACGCGCATTAAAACCCTCACGGCGGCGGCATTACTGATTTTCGGTTCCGGCCGGATGTCATTTGCCGCGCCGCCCGTCACAACAGGAGCCTCAGCAATGAACCTGCAATCCAGCGTTTCCGAAACATTGTCTGCACGTCAGCAGGCCATTCCTTTAATCGCCGCGTTTATGGCAGGCAGCCAGATGCATAAACTCAGCGCCGCGCTGAATCAGGGGCTGGATGCCGGCCTGACGATTAACGAAACCAAAGAAATCCTTGTGCAGCTCTACGCGTACACCGGTTTTCCGCGCAGCCTTAACGCATTAACCGAACTCATGAAAGTGGTCGAAGCCCGCAAACAGCGCGGCATTCACGACGCTGAAGGCCAGGAACCGGTAAGCCCGATCCCGGTCGGGGAAGAACTCCGCCGCACGGGAACTGACAATCAGACCAAAATCTCCGGCGCGCCGGTGCAGGGCCCGTTGTTTGATTTTGCGCCGGTGATTAATCAGTTCCTGCAAACGCATTTATTCGGCGACATTTTTGCCCGCGACAATCTGGACTGGCAGAGCCGCGAGCTGGCAACGGTCGGGGCGTTAGCCGCTACGCCCGGCGTTGAAGCGCAGCTGTTATCCCATACGCGGGCAAGTTTGCGCGTCGGGCTGACGGCGGGGCAGCTGCAACAGCTGGCGCAAACGCTGCGTGAAAATGGCGAAAATGAAGCGGCGTCCCGCGCTGAACATGCCCTGCAACTGGCCACTGCAAAATAAAGGAGAGGGGCGATGTCAGAAGAACATGATCCGGCGCGCAGAATCTTGCTCACCGCGCTGGCGGGGTTAACGCTCGCCAATATCCCGCTGGTCGCGACGGCCAGCGATAACGCCAACGTACTGAGTAACAACCGCACGCTGGTGGTGTATTTCTCAAGAAGCGGCAACACGCGTGTCATTGCGGGCGTTATCCACCGCAGCCTGAAAACCGATCTGTTTGAAATCGAACCCGCGAAACCCTATCCGGAAGATTACTTCCAGACCGTCGCGCAGGCCAAAAGCGAACACGATCGGGGAACGCTGCCCGCATTAAAAAATACCGTTCCCGACATGGCGGGTTATCAGACGGTGTATCTGGGCTTTCCCGTCTGGGGCACCAGCGTGCCGCCGGTTGTGCAGACTTTCCTGAGCACTCACGTTCTCGCCGGTAAGTTACTCATCCCGTTTATTACCCACGGCGGCTACGGAAAGGGCGACAGTGAAGACGTGCTCGCACGGCTGGCAGCGGGGGCAAAACGCGAAAAACCGCTGGTGATTGAAGGCAGCCAGGAAAGAAGAACTACAGAAACCGTCACCAGCTGGCTGGAAACCGTGCGCAGCTGATCTTACAGGTATGGAGGCGTTAACCGTGAAGGCACTTTTAAAAACGCTGGTGTTGGGTATGGCGGCGGCAGGACTTGCCGCACAGGCCGTGTATGCCCAACCGCTGGTGATCCAGACGCAGGGAAGTTTTTCAGCCGGTGGCGATGTGGTGACTGCACCGGGCCAATTTGATGCTAAAAAACCGCTGGAACCTGCCGGGCAAACGTACCATGGCGACCATGCTTCTGTGTTTTATCAGATCCCTGAAAATCCGCATAAATATCCGCTGATCATGTTGCATGGCGCAGGACAGTCTTCACGAACCTGGGAAAGCACGCCGGATGGCCGTGAAGGGTTCCAGAACATCTTCCTGCGCCGTGGTTTCTCAACGTATCTGGTTGATCAGCCGCGTCGTGGCAATGCAGGCCGCACAATGGCTGAAGGAACCGTCATGCCGAAACCGGATGAACAGTTGTGGTTCAATCAGTTCCGCGTCGGCGTCTGGCCGGATTATTTTAAAGACGTACAGTTTTCTCATGACAAAGAGGCGCTGAATCAGTATTTCCGCCAGATGACGCCCAACACCGGGCCTTATGACGTCAGCGTGATTTCCGATGCGTTGTCGGCGGTGGTTGATAAAACCGGACCGGCGGTTTTGTTTACGCATTCGCAGGGCGGCGGCCCAGGCTGGTATACCGCCATGAAAAACAACAAGGTGAAAGCTATTGTGGCCTTCGAGCCGGGCAGCAGTTTTGTGTTTCCTGAAAATGAACTGCCTGCGCCAATGCCCAGCGCGTTCGATACGCTGAAAGGGGAACCGGTGCCGCGGGATCAGTTTATGGCACTCACACGAATCCCGATTTTAATCTTCTACGGCGACAATATTCCGGACAAACCGACCACCATGCCGGCGCAGGACAGCTGGCGTGTGCGTCTGGCAATGGCCCGCCTCTGGCGCGATACGGTGAATAAACACGGTGGCGATGTTCAGGTTATTCACCTGCCGGAGATCGGGATTAAAGGCAACACACACTTTCCGTTCTCTGATCTGAACAACATTGAAATTGCCGAACAGGTGGCTAAATTCCTAAAAGAAAAAGACCTGCAATAGCGCGACTGTAAAAGTCGGGCGCGGGCGGGTATTAATGAATTCTGCTAATGAACCCTATCGGATTGGGGCCTCTAATACGATTAATCACTCTGCGTTATGCTTATCTCAAGCACAACACTCAAGGATAACGTCATGCAAACAGTAAAACTGAACAACGGTATTGAAATGCCCCTGCTGGGCTTTGGTGTCTTCCAGATGACGGACGCCGCAGAATGTGAGCGTGCCGTTATCGATGCAATTGAAACCGGCTACCGCCTGATTGATACCGCCGCGTCTTACCAAAATGAAACGCAGGTGGGCAACGCACTGAAGCAGTGCGGCATTGCGCGCGACGAGCTTTTCGTCACCACCAAACTGTGGTTACAGGGCGCAAGTTATGAAGGCGCAAAAGCGCAGTTCGAGCGGTCGCTGAACCGGCTGCAACTGGATTACGTCGATTTATATCTGATTCACCAGCCTTATGGTGATGTTCACGGCGCGTGGCGTGCGATGGAAGAGTTGCATCAGGCAGGGAAAATCCGTGCGATTGGCGTGAGTAACTTCCAGCCGGATCGTCTGGCCGATTTGATGGCTTTTAATAACGTCGTTCCTGCAGTCAATCAGATTGAAGTGAACCCGTTCAGCCAGCAGCTGCACGCTGTGCCGTGGATGCAGAGCCGCGGGATCCAGCCGGAAGCCTGGGCGCCGTTTGCAGAAGGCAAAAACGGCCTGTTCCAGAATCCGGTATTGGCGGCGATTGGCGCAAAATATGGCAAAAGCGTGGGGCAGGTGGTTCTGCGTTGGGTCTTCCAGCGCGGCATTGTTTCGCTGGCAAAATCAGTGCGGAAAGAGCGTATGGAAGAGAACATCAACGTGCTGGATTTTGAACTGAGTCAGGACGAGATGATTAAAATCAGTGCGATGGACACGGCGACCAGCGCCTTCTTCTCGCACCGCGACCCGGCGATGGTCGAATGGCTGACGGCGCGTAAACTGGATGTCTGATATCCCTCGTTTATAAAAAATCCGCGACACTCACAAGGTGTCGCATTTTTTTCTATTCTGAATAACGCAGCGTATCAATCAGCAGCGCGAAAGCGGGCGGATGCTGTTTCCGGCTCGGGTAATAAAGATAATAACCGGGGAAATACGGGCACCATTCTTCCAGAATCTGCACCAGTTCGCCTGATTTCACGAGATCGGTAATCATATCTTCCGGCACGCAGGCAATACCAAAACCGGACTGCACGGCATCGATTCTTTCCGACAGCAGGTTGAACGTCAGTTGCCCTTCAACCCGCACGCGCAGCGGTTTTCTGTCCTTCTCAAACTCCCAGTGATACACGCCACCGGCGGTCGGTAATCGCATATTGATGCACAAATGATTCTGCAAATCATGCGGCGTCTGCGGAATGGGGTGCTCCGCGAAATAGGCCGGGGAGCCGACCACCGCCATACGGATGTCCGGGCCGATTTTTACCGCAATCATATCCTTATCGACGCTTTCGCCCAGACGAACACCCGCGTCATAACGCCCCTCAACGATATTCACAAACCCGTTATCGACGACCAGCTCGATACTGATTTCAGGATACTGTTTCAGAAACGGCTTCAGCTTCGGCCACACCAGTTTGCGTGCCGAGTGCTCTCCCGCCGAAAGACGGATATTCCCCGAGGTCTTGCCGTTCAGATGAAGCAGCGTTTGCAGTTCCTGCTCAAGATCTGCCAGACGCGGCTCGAGGCAGGCAATAATGCGTTCACCCGCTTCCGTCGGCGTCACGCTGCGGGTGGTGCGCGTCAGAAGACGGATATTCAGACGCTCTTCCAGCGCTTTTATCGCGTGACTGATCGCCGACTGCGAAACATCGAGCTTACTCGCCGCCTTGGTAAAACTTCTCTCGCGCGCTACGACAAGAAACATCTGCAGTTCATTAAAGTTTTCTTTCAGCACGGCTATTACCTTTTTCCAATACGATCAGCTGCATACGGAACTTACGATGACGGCTGGGGATGGAGTTATTGTAGCGGGAATGAAAGGGGAGTGGGGAAATTTGGTGACCTGCTTCCCATTGATTAAAACAGCACAATGCGATTAATTTCTCTATCAACAGAGGGAGCAATTTCGAACTTCCGCTCCCCCCTCAACGCTGCCCGTCAACTTCACCCGCTTATAAAACAGGCTTAACGTGGGATGTTTTCAGCTTCTTAAGCGGTTACCTTAGTCAACACCGCGCAGGTCGCAACATATCTGCAATGACCAGAGTCGGCTTTAATCCTCGTTTTTAAACGAATGAGTTAGAATCATTGCCAAAGTGTTCATCAGCCATTTATCTGTTTCATCGCTGATGAACGAACAGGGCGGACCGCTATTCATACGAAGGAACTATGATGTTTTTGCCAGATTCTGGTTTTACAAAAACCGCATATCAATCGTCTTCAGAAGCATGAATCGACAACTGTTTGTCTCTCTGGACGGCCCCAAGGGAGCCGGTAAAACCACACTGCTGGAAGCCATGACGAAAGTACTCAGGGCAGACAACAAGAAGGTGATCCGACTTTGCGAGAAAAAAAGCGACCCCTTCAGGGGGGAAACAATGGCTCTTGTAAACAGGCTAGCCCGAAATCCCTCCCTGGATTTAGAACGTGAAGTTTGTGAGCGCTTTGCGGATAGTCGTGCCTGGATTTCCCGGGAAGTGCTGACTAAACAGCCACCGGACAGCATTATCTTGATGGATCGCTGGTACCCTTCGGATGCTGCGTTTCGCAGGAACGTTCCATTTGCAGAGATTTTACAGCTTAATAATGAACGAAACGTGAGAACGCCAGACCTGCATGTCGGGGTTGTTACTGCGCCGGATATTTCATGGGCGAGGGCCGCGGGCCGAACGCGTGGGCTGGGTAGTACGGTGATTCATAGGCTGGAAGAACATGTCGCGTGTACCCAGGCGTTCGAGCGAGAAATTGCCGTTCAGGGCTGGGTTTTATGCCGTAATGAAGGAACGATTGAAGTCGCAACGAGGCAGGTGATATCTGAGATTTACAAAGCGCTTGGATGCTCAACCGGCACCAGTTTTGCGTGCTGATCTTCTGCCGTTTGCCGCCAGCCATTACAGCAACCTCATCCCACAAAAACCAAAAAGCCCGCTTAAGTTTCCTTAAGCGGGCTTCTCTAAATTTGGCTCCTCTGACTGGACTCGAACCAGTGACATACGGATTAACAGTCCGCCGTTCTACCGACTGAACTACAGAGGAATCGTGTGAACGGAGCGCATGTTATCCAGTGGGGCGCGGAGTGTCAACGCTAAAATCACCAAAAACCTCCGACTGCTCAGCAACTAATCAATGCGGCGATAAAACAGGTCTTTTCCACTGAAAAATCGCCGTGGATCACGCGGGTTAACAATCGCAGCGCTGGCCGCGAAGTTGCCTTGCCAGAGGGTCCTGCAGGTAAAAACGGGTAAAATGACCGTATACCAGCGGAAAACGTTCTGAAAGCAGTTCAGGCGCACTAAAAAAGTATTCTGATAACACCGCAAAGCATTCTGCCGGATCGGTCGCGGCGTAAGCGTCCATGCTGGCGGCTTCTTCGCCGACGGTGTCGATTTCATCTTGCAGATTTTGCATGGCGGCCTGCAAATCGTGTTCCCACGCGACCACTTCCCGCAGCGGGATTGGCGGAATGCCGCTGACTTCGCCGCCGTTGCGCATATCGAGCTTATGCGCCGCTTCGTGGATCACCAGATTAAAACCGGAGTTGTCGAACGAATCTTCGATGTCCTGCCAGTTGAGTACAATCGGGCCCTGATCCCAGCTTTGCCCGGCGTGGATTTGCGCACCGGCGTGAACCAGCCCGTTTTCATCCTGCCACGGGGAATCGACGACGAAAGGGGAAGGGTAAAGCAAAATCTCATGAAAACCATCGAGCCAGGATGCACCCAGTTCCATCACCGGTAACGCAAACAGTAAGGCTATGCGCGCCTGCATTTGTTCTGTCAGTTCGATGCCCTGCAACGGAACCAGCCGCTTTTGCGTCAGTAACTGACTGGCGACCTGAACCAGCCGCTGTTTCTCCTCCTCGTTTAGGGAAGATAATAGCGGGATATTCAGAGCGTCATTCCAGGCATCTGATTTCTCAATTTTCAGGTCATTCGCTTTCCACGGCCACTTAATCATCATCTTGCTCGCAAAGTGATCATTCGAATTTTCAGCAGGTTTCACAGAAAGAGTACGTCAATACATGTAACTTCAACGAGTTAGCTTCCTGCCAGGCTGAGTCTGTGTGGATGTTACACATCATCGGATTTTTAGCAAAAAGCGCGCGCATCTTATAAGACGTAGCTCACGTTATTATTCTAGTCGCAGAATATAAGCCTGTTATGGTTACAGCCATTTTTCCATAAATTCTGTTGCTGGCACCGGTTTTCCGAAAAAATAACCCTGAAAATAATCCAGATGATAGGGCGTCAGGTAATCCACCTGCACCTGCGTTTCAATCCCTTCTGCCACAATGATCATCTGCAAACGCTTTGCCAGATCAATCACGTTATTCACGATATGGCCGGCCAGCGCGTCTGTGCCGATGCGGCCAATAAAGCTCTGGTCAATTTTAAGGATATCGATGTGGAATTTTTGCAGATACGTCAGGCTGGAATGGCCGGTACCAAAATCGTCCATCGCAATCAGCACGCCCATTCTGCGCAGCGCACTGAACAGACTGTGGGTGATTTCACTCGATTCAATCAGCTCGCGTTCAGTCAGCTCAAGCACCAGACGGATCGGTTTATCTTTGAACGCGTGCAGGAACGCTTTGCAGTCTTCAACCAGCGTCAGGTCTTTGAAATGCCCGGCGCAGATGTTGAAACCGAAATGGAAATCATCCGGCAGTTGCGCGGCAACCGGGCCGAACTGATCGCGAACCTGCGCCATCATCAGGCGGGTCATCGGCACAATCAGCCCGCTTTCTTCGGCCAGAGGGATGAACTGATACGGCGGAATCAGGCCCGATTGCGGGTGCTGCCAGCGCATCAGTACTTCGCAGCCGGTGAGATGATGGTTTGTGCCGCCCACGACCGGTTGCAGGTAAGGAATAAACTGTTTTTTCGCCAGCGCATCTTTGAGCGCGGAAACCGGGCCACCAAACCGGCCCAACAGCATGTACGTCATCAGGGCAACGAACACGCCGAGCAGCGGGAAAAGCACCAGGCTGGCGGTGGCGTAATCAAAGATGTAGCGCCAGTGATCGCCGTTACGGATCACCAGTTGCATCTGATACGGGTAGTGGTCGGAATGCTGGATCAACCGTTCGCCGTTCGGCCAGTTTTCACCCTGATGAATTTTGCCTTTGCTGTCCATCCATTGGTCGCCCACCTGTAATGCCAGATAAGTGTGAGTGCTGAGCAAATCCAGAATGTTATGCAGGAAATAGCCATCCACGCCAATCAGTACGCCATTGCCGTTGATATCGCGCCGGTACGCAATCAGCGGATGACCCGGCGTAACCGGATTGCCACTCATCAGAAGCAACTGCCCGCCGTTGTATTTATTGGTTGAAACGAAATCGATTTTTTTACCAAACAGCGAGGTGCAATAAATGGTGTCGCCGCGGTACAGATTCACAGTACGTACGTTAGGCACCCGCGCGACTTCCCAGCGTAATGCCTGAATGGCATTTTGATCGCATTCCTGGTCAATGAGATATTGCACCGAATCAGCGGCCGTCGAGGCGTTGTTGAGGGTCATATCGACGAGGCGAACAGATTGCGCCAGGCTGGCGGTGGTATCCCGGCGCAATCCCTGCGAGGTTTGCCAGGAGATAGCCAGCGTCCCCAGGGCGGCAACCATCAAAAATGCCAGTACGGACAGGCAAATCCGGAGATGAGGTCGGTTTAACCAATTTGAGACCAAAGGGACACCCGTCAGTGAAAGCCACAGAAAGAAGTTTCGTTCAGTAAATATAACCTATAAAGCCACAACACACTGTTACAGCGGAATTTTAGGATATTCCTCGCGCTGAGGATTAACAAATGTTTGATGCAAATCATGAATACTTCACAGTTCAACTATTTTTTGTATTATTCAAATTCCCTGAGTGTATTCCAGGGAACCTGGGCGTTAGATCATCTGTGGATGTTCTGGTTGATGCCAATGGTCGGCGGCGTGACTGGCGGCCTGATTTACCGCTGTGTTCTGGCCTCTAAAGACTAAAATCAGTTCGTGCTGTTTCGGTTTTATCGGGTTTTACTGGCGGCTTAAAGTTTGTAGCATAAGACTTTAAGCCGCCTGTCCGACAAACGACAATAGGACTGTACGATGTTTCCCCGTTTGAAATTGCTCTTTTGCGCTGCTGCTTTATCCTTCTCCGTCACCGCGCCCGTTTTTGCGGCCGATGCGCCTTCCTACGGTCCGCAATTACAGGGTTTTGATTACCCTTATCCAATCAAACAATACTCCTTTACCTCGCAGGGTGCGCCGCTGCAAATGGGCTATCTCGACGTCGCGCCGACCGGCCATAAAAATGGCCAGACGGTGGTCCTGATGCACGGCAAGAATTTCTGCGCCGCGACCTGGGGCGATACCATCCGGGCACTGGCGCTGAAAGGTTATCGCGTGATTGCGCCCGATCAGATTGGGTTCTGTTCTTCTACCAAACCGGGGCATTATCAGTACAGTTTCCAGCAACTGGCGACCAATACGCATGACCTGCTGAAAAGCCTCAATATCAAGAAAGCGGCGATTGTCGGGCATTCCACTGGCGGCATGCTGGCAACCCGATACAGCCTGATGTTTGCGCCGGAAGTGTCGAAACTGGTGCTGGTAAATCCGATCGGTCTGGAAGACTGGAAAGCCAAAGGCGTGCCTTACCGCACGGTCGATCAGTGGTATGACCGCGAGCTGAAAACTTCGGCGGACAGCATTAAACAGTATGAGCTGAAAACCTATTATGTGAATAAGTGGAAACCGGAATATGACCGGTGGGTCGATATGCTGGCCGGGCTGAATAACGGGCCGGGGCATAAACTGGTGGCGTGGAACTCAGCGCTGATTTACGACATGATTTTTACGCAGCCGGTGTTTTACGAATTCAAAAATATCCGCGTTCCGACAACTTTAATGATCGGGACGTCCGATTCCACGGCGATTGGCAGCGATATCGCGCCGCCTGCGTTGAAAGCGAAAATCGGTAATTACAAAGTGCTGGGCAAACAAGCCGCGAAGCTGATCCCACATGCGAAGCTGATTGAATTTGCCGGTTTAGGCCACGCGCCGCAAATGGAAGAACCGGAGAAATTCAACACTGCGTTGCTGAAAACGCTGGCACGCTGATTCGGATAAAGTTATCTGAAAGAAAAGCCGCAGTGCATTACGCGCTGCGGCTTTTTTATTGTGGTAATGATATGAATTAACGCAGGTTGTCCGGGAAGTTAGCCGGTAATTCACTGGCGGCACAATCGATGACGGTATCGTTATCCGCGCCGCAGTCACGTACAAAAGTGATGGTGGCGAATTCGTCGATCACTTCGGTCGGGTACGCCGGACCAGCGTCGCGGTAAGAATTCATCAGCGGAATATGGTCGTTCTGGAAGCAGACGGTTTTTTCCGGATTGTTCATGATCCAGCGCGGGAAGAAGATAGTGCCGTGGAACACGTTGTCGGCCAGATTCACAATCAGGCTGACGTCGGTGCCGGTTGGTTCAGTCCAGGAAATTTTGTACACATCAGACGCCACGCGGACGATATATGCGCGCTGGTCTTTAACCCAGCGATTGCCAACCAGGCCGCTGTGGATGCGGTAATCCAGCGTTTCGGCGTTTTTCACATAAATTTCGTAGTTCCAGCCGTTATCGTAAGTGTAAACAACGTGTTTGCCCACGAAACCGCTCAGGTCATGTTTATCAAAGCTGCTCATCGTAATTCTCCTTAACTCAGTGTTGGAATGAAACGTTTCGTTTCGTTGAGAAGAAGATTACACTTCATAAATCAGATATAAAAACGCTGATTTTCGATATAAACAATCTAATAATCAGAACGGTTTTACACTGGAAAACTCCATCAGAAAGGAAATTTTCATGACACTTCCACGGACAACCCTCGAGCAATGGGTGGTTTTACAGACGGTTATCGAGCAGGGAAGTTATGCTCAGGCGGCGCTGGTGCTCAACCGCAGCCAGTCATCGGTCAGTTACGCACTGAGCGGTTTGCAGGAACGCCTCGGGCTGTCGCTGCTGGAAATCCACGGACGTAAGGCGGTGCTGACCGAACAGGGGCGCGCGCTGCTGGTTCAGGCCAGCCCGCTGATTACGGCGTTTTTGCAACTGGAGCATCGCGCCGCCGGTTTGAAAGACGGCGTGCGAACGGAACTCAGTCTGGTGGTGGACAGCGTATTTCCTAAAAACCGGCTTTTTCGCGCCCTGAAAGCGTTTCAGCAGCAGTTCCCGGACACCCGCGTGCATCTGACAGAGATCCTGCGCGGAGAAAGTATTGCGCAGCTTAATGAGCGGTCGGCAGATTTGTACATCACCACGCTGGCGCCGGAGAATGCAATCCACGGGCGCTTTTTGCTGGATGTCGATTTTGTGCCGGTAGCGAAAAGCGATCATGCGTTGCTGCAACTTCCCGTTCCCCTGACGGCGCAGGATCTGGCACGCTTTCCGCTGATCAGCGTCGCGGACCGGCATATGCCTCGCACCGATAATCACTCTTCCGGGACGATTGCGAACTGGACATTTACCACCGTTGGCGCGGCGATGGAGGCGATTGCGGTGGGCGTCGGATATGGCTGGCTGCCGCTGGAGAGTGTGCAAAGTGCGCTGGATAGCGGGCAACTGAGTCGTCTGGCGTTATCGGCCAGAACGGTGCGGCAAACGGCGTTGTATATGGTACTGGATAATGAGTCGGAGCGGTTTGATCAGACCGTCAGCGCGCTGGCTAAAAGCATTGTGGCGGAATGTGGTTTGCTGCCCTGAAGCAGGCAGCAAACCCTCAGGTTAGAACGAAATTCAGGCGTGCGGGGCTTTACAGGCTGCAAGAATATCCAGCTGCGGGTCACGTTCAATGGTTTGCACGTTCATGACGCTGAGCACGGTGTGGAACAGATTATCCTGCGACACATCATCTTTCGCTGCACTGGCTTTCAGGCATTGCAGATCGATGCCCTGCGCTTTGGTATAACCCTCTGACAGCCAGAACAGCATCGGAACGTGCGTCTGCTCGGCAGGTGCCACGCTGTATGGCGTGCCGTGCAGATACAAACCGTTTTCACCCAGCGATTCGCCGTGATCGGAAAGATAAATCACCGCCACGTTGTACTTATCCTGATACTGCTTCGCCTTTTCAATCACCTGAGATACCAGATAATCGGTGTAGAGCAGGGTGTTATCGTAGGTATTCACCAGCTGTTCCTGCGAACAGTTTTCGATATCGCTGCGCTCGCAATCGGGCATGAACTTGCGGAATTCCGGCGGATAGCGTCTGTAATACGTCGGGCCATGGCTGCCAATCAGGTGCAGCGCAATCAGCGTATTTTTACCGTCCGGGCGGATGTCGTCGTCAATATTCTGCATCAGCGCCATGTCGTAACAGGTATCGCCATCGCAATATTTGCCGTCTTTTTTGGTGTCGATAATGACGTTCGGCACGCGGTCACACACGCCTTTACAGCCTTCGTCGTTGTCTTTCCAGAAAACGGAAACGCCCGATTTATGAAGAATATCCAGCAACCCTTCGCTGTTACGCGCGCGGTTAGCGTCGTAGTTGGTGCGTTTCATGTTAGAGAACATGCACGGAACGGAAATCGCCGTTGCCGTCCCGCAGGACGTCATTTTGTTGAAATACACCACATCCGGGATGGCCTGCGTGTACTGATTGGTCGGTTTGACATAACCGTTTGACGACTGATTTTGCGCGCGGGCGGTTTCGCCCACAATCAGGAACACCAGATTGGGTTTCTGTCCCGGCTGCAGCACCAGTTTTGCGTCGTTGCCCAGCGTCTGGAACGGCACTTTTGGCGTGAAATAACGGTGATTCATGTACTGGAAGGCGCTGTACAGGTAATTGGTCGGCACGATTTCCAGATTCAGCGTGCGGTTGTTACGGCCTACCGAGGCGTAATCTTTGTAGAACACACCGGCAATGGACGCGACCACCAGCAGGGAAATCACCATGGATACCAGACGTACGCCCAGACGGCGCAACACGGTTTTTTCATAGGTGACCGGCGTTAAAAAAAGCAGGAGTGCGGGGAGGATGCCGGTGAAGACAAACCACAGCACCACTTTCAAATTCAGGTAAGAAGTCGCTTCGGCAGACTGGGTATCCAGAATGTTTTCGATCATGCCGCGGTCAAACACCACCTGATAGGTCATCATCGCGAAACTGGCCAGCGCACTGACCGGCAGCACAATGATAAAGAAAGGCTTAAGCAGCGGGCGGAAACTGAACGGCGTGAACACAAAGTTCAGCGCGGCAAAAAGCACCACCGGAATGGTTAGCGCGAACAAAAGATTGTAGGCAGGCAACGCATGAAGGATTCGGTAAAAGTGCAATAAAATCGGTAGGTTAACGACAAACGTAAAATACAGGGTTAAAAGCAAGGTCAGCTTAAAATAGCTGATCTTAGGCAATAAATAGCGCAATGAAAACTCCCAACTTGCTGAGGTCGCGGGCGTTAATGTGATTGAAACATAACGTGCGGAAATGATTTTGCGCGAATCATATAACTGCAAGCTTAAGAAAGCCTTAATGCTGCTGTAACAAAATACTGATCCTTTCCTTGCCGTTTACATTTATAGAAAAGGTTCAGAAAATAAATAAAATATAGTTGGCAGGGTTAGCGGCCTGAAACCCTTATGCTGTGCGGCATGGCGAAGCGTGTGACTAAAAAAAAACCGTTCCGTTTAAACCTTTCTGAGTGCATTTCTCCGCTCATTTTGACCTTCCCCTCTGATTAATCCCGACAGGTTTAATTCACCACTGGTAGCCCCGGCTATCAGAAGGATGTATGCGTTGATTTCATCTTCGGCCTCCATTGCGGCCAGCAGTATCATTGAACCCGGTGTCGTTATCGGCCCGCAGGTGGTTATCGGGCCTTTTTGTTTTATTTCCGCCGGTGTTCACATCGGTGAAGGGACGCAAATTGCCTCCCACGTCGTGATTAACGGTGACACCCGCATCGGGCGTAACAACATGATAGGAATGGAATCTTCGATCGGAGAAGTCAGTCAGGATCTGAAGTATGCCGGTGAGGCCACCGGTCTTGAAATCGGCGACGACAACCGGATTGGTCGTCACGCAACGATTCACCGCGGCACCGCGCAGGGCGGCGGTTTCACGCGGATTGGCAACCGGAATATTTTCGACGGCGGCGTGCATATCGGGCATGACTGTCAGGTGGGTAACGACACGTTTATCGGCGAAAACAGCGGGCTGGCAGGGCATGTCACCTTGGGCGACGAAGCGCGGATCGACGCCATGTGCGCCGTGCATCAGTTCTGTATTGTGGGTGCGGTCGCACGGCTTTTGCAAAGTACCTGCGTGGTGCAGGATGTGCCGCCTTACGTGCTTGCCGCTGGCAACCGCGCTGTGCCGCAGGGCATTAATGAACAGGCGGCAGCATTTATCGGCGGCGATGTGATGCAGCAGAAGGTGATCAGGCATTTGTACGATTTGCTGTATCACCAGCAGGCGGCGGCAGAAGAAGTGAAAGTGGAAATTCAACGTCTGAGCGCTGAATTTCCTTTGCTGTGCAGCTTTAATGAGTTTTTCACCCGTTCAGCGCGCGGCATTATCCGCTGAACGGGTGAACCGTCAGGCTTCGAGTGCTAAAAGCGCAAAAGTCGCCAGCCAGTGTTCGCCCATATAAGTACTGTCGAGATGATTCAGCGCGCTGTGTAGATGGGCTTCTGCGGTCTGACGCAGCAGCGCCGCACGCGGATCGCACGTCGGTAATGCCGACGCAAGGGAACGCTGGCACCAGGCGCGGCTGAGGTTCAGCCCGTCCAGATGGCCGATTTTCCCGTCGCTGCGGTCGGTAACCGTAGCCGGAATGAACAGCGTTGCAGGCTGGCTGTGTGCTAAGTCCGGCAGGAACCGCCCGAACCATGTCACAAACGCATCGCCCGGTAACACGCGGCGCATCAGTTCTGCTTCCATTAGCGACGGAGAAAGAAACTCATCGCCGCCCGGTTCCCACGCCTGGCAATGGACATCTTCCAGATGCCAGCGCAGCGCCGTTTCCTCTATCAGTTCCGCCAGTTTGTGATGCTTCACGCTGCGGGCATAACTAAGCGTCAGTGCCAGCGCAAAGGCGGTATTGAAGTGACTGCCGACGCGCAGCGGATAGGTGGCTTTCGGCAGGAAATCCGCAAAACTTTTCTCAAAGAACCGGCTCATCGGTGCCAGCGTTTTTGCCCATTGCGCCGCCTGCGGCAACGCCATTTCGTGCAACTGCTGCGTCAGCGCCAGGAACCATGCCCAGCCGTAAGGCCGTTCAAATCCGGCGTGCTGCGCCTGGCGCAGATAGGCCATTTCACCAGCCACATTTTCGTCGGTGAAATGCGCGCTGATCACGGCGGTAATCGCGCCTGCTTCCGGTAAATCCGGGAAGCGATCCAACAAACGCAGCAGCAGCCAGTAACCGTGAACGCAGGAATGCCAGTCGTAGCTGCCATAGAAAATCGGGTGCAGCTGGCGCGGTGTCTGCGCATCGGCGGCGCTGCTCATGGCGTGCATCAGTTTATTCGGAAACTCACGCGTCAAATGATTCAGCGCCAGCGAGGCAAAGCGCGACGCCATTTCCGGCGTCAGTGAAGTTGTCATCGTCATCTCATTTCCTTATCAGAAGCGGAACACAAACAAGTACATGAACGCGGTGTTAACCAGCAGCAGTAAAACGCCGGTTTTCCACTGCGCCTTGATCACGCCGTTTTTATCCTGCAATTCGAGCAACGCCGCAGGCACGATATTGAAGTTGGCCGCCATCGGTGTCATCAGCGTACCGCAGAAGCCGGACAACATGCCGATGGCGCCCATAATGGCCGGATTGCCGCCGAGCTGATTGACGATAAGCGGCAGGCCGATACCGGCAGTCATCACCGGGAATGCCGCAAAGCCGTTGCCCATAATCATGGTGAACAACGCCATGCCGAAGGTATACGCCACCACAATTGCCAGCGGTGAGCCGAGCGGAATAATATTTTTGACCAGCTCCGACACCACGCCACCGACGCCTGCCAGCGCAAACAGCGCGCCGAGTGCGGCCAGCATCTGCGGCAGAATGGCTGCCCAGCCGACGGTATCCATCGTCTGACCGCCCGCTTTAATGGCTTTAACCGGCGAATCGCGCAGCATCACCAGCGCGACGATAAACGCCACCAGTGTGCCGATCACCAGTGAAATCAGCGTGACGTTTTTGGCTTCCACCAGCGGCGTGTATTTCAGCGTCAGCGTGCCAATCAGCGTCACAATCGGAATGAGCAGGGCAGGTATAAACAGCTTATTACCGAAACGCTTTGCACCGGCTTCGCGTTTTTCCACCTGCTCCGGCTGTTCGCTGTCAGTTTTACCTTTGCCCAGCTTGCCGGTTCCGGCGATCACAGCCAGCAGAATAGCCATACAGCCGGTTACGAAATGCGGTAACTCGCCGCCAAACAGGAACGTGATGCCGTAAACGCCCCAGAACAGCGCGTTGACATAGCGGCGTGCATTGCTTTTATCTCGCAGGTTAAAGAAGGCATAAGCGCAGAACATCAGCCCGGCAAGGATGTACACGGTTTGCAAAGTGATCATTTCGCGGCACTCCCGTGTTGTGTATTAAAGCGTTTTGCCAGCGAGCGGTCGAGCAGCCAGAGCCGGATAAAGTGGATAATCAGCGCCGCAATGGCGGTTGGGATCGCCCACACGGAAAGGTGCAGTGGTTCGACGTTAATGCCGTACTGCTCCAGAAAACCTTTAATCAGCAGGATGGACTGCACGGCGATAAAGATATCCTCACCAAAAAACACCGCGACGTTATCGGCAGCGGCAGCGTGTGCGCGGATCTTCTGACGTACATCGTTAGGCAAATCGCCGTATTTGGTTGTGGCGGCGGCTTCGGCCATCGGCGCAATCAGCGGACGCACCATCTGCGCGTGTCCGCCCAGAGAGTTCAGCCCCAGTGCGGCAGTCATCTGACGCAGGAAAAAGTACAGCATCAGCACGCGGCCGGTGGTCGCCGCATGCACTTTGGAAATCAGGTGTCTGGCCTGTTCTTTCAGCCCGCTGCGTTCAAGCAGGGCGATGACCGGCAATGTCAGCCAGATCAGGCCCATATAACGGTTATCGGTGAACGCTTTTCCGAAAGCACTGATAATCTCGACGGTTTGCATACCGCCCGCCAGCCCGGTGGAAATACCCGCCACGGTGACCACTAATAATGGATTGAACCGCAGCGCAAAACCCAGCACGACGATCGGAATGCCAATTAAAACCCACATGATTTGTCCCTCAATAATGTTGTGTTTGCTTTATTTTTTTGGTGAATATCGGCGTTAAAAATACGCAGGTAATGACTGCGTGTAATAAGTTAGTGCTAATTAGCATAAAAATGCGTGAGGCGGAAAGTAACAAGCGTTAACAGTGAACGCAAGATGCAAACCAAAAGGGTGTCATAGGAAATTATTCTATTACTCAGAGGCTTTGTTACCGGACAAAATAAACCACTGGCTGGCGATTTATTTCCGGAGAATCTGATGGGGCGTGGCGGAAAATATCAGAATAATTAACCCGGCGATTTAGCCGGGTATAATGAAAACAAACGACAGAAAACGGGTAAGCGAGAAGGGGGAATAAACGGGGTTTATTCGTCGTCTTCGTCACCGTAATATTTGACGCCGAGTTTGATCAGCCCGCGGCCCAGGGATTTTCGGTGTAAGTTGCTGTCGCGCAAGGAGTAAACACATCCGCAATATTCCTGCTGATAAAAGCGTTCACGTTTGCTGATTTCAATCATGCGCGAGGAACCGCCTTTTTTACGCCAGTTGTAATCCCAGTAAACCATGCCCGGATAAGGCGCGACGGCGCGCTCACCGCTGCCGGTAATTTGTTTCATATCTTTCCAGCGTGAAATACCGAGACAACTGGTCATTGCGCTAAAACCATGTTCCCAGGCGTACAGCGCCGTGCGTTCGAAACGCATATCGAAACACATTGTGCAGCGCACGCCGCGCTCAGGTTCATTTTCCATGCCTTTCGCGCGCGCAAACCAATTATCCGTGTCGTAATCGGCATCGATAAACGGGATCCCGTGCTGCTCTGCAAACCGCATATTTTCTTCCTTGCGCAGCAGATATTCTTTTTGCGGGTGAATATTCGGATTGTAGAAGAAAATCGTGTAGTCGATCCCCGACGCCTGAATGGCTTCCATCACTTCTCCCGAGCACGGCGCACAGCAGGAGTGCAGCAATAATTTATCGTGCCCTTTCGGAAGTTCGAGTTTTTCACGGAGTAATTCAGACATACTGTTCACCAGATTCTAAGATTTTCTTTATGTAATGTTCATCGGGGATAATAGAAGATCCTGCCGGACTGTCAAAAATTAGTTAACTGTTTAAGTTTGTGGCGGATTGTGCTTTCCAGTTCGGTGCTATGATGTGATTCATCAGGGTTATGACCGGTACTCAAAGGATTAAGGATGCAGGCAATGCAAATAGTGAGATCGAATCAGATTCGCTGGCTCAGTGTATTCATTGTGATGGGCGGGCTTTTATTGGTTCTTCCTCTTCATTTACTGGCATGTTTTATCGCCGGTTTTTTGGTGTATGAACTGGTTAACGGACTGACGCCTTATTTTCAGAAAATCATCAGCGGCGAACGGGCGCGCTGGGTGGTGGTGGCGTTTATCAGCACGGTGGTGGTGAGTTTCCTGACCATTGCTGTCGCGGGACTGGCCGATTTTCTGATGGAAGATATGAAGAATCCGGTGGCGTTTAACGCGATGGTGTCGCGGCTGCTGACGGATGCGCAAAGCCGCTTATCGCCGGTGCTACTGCATTACCTTCCGGCTAATATCGAAGAGTTGCAGCGCAGTTTCCTGCAATGGCTGCGTGAACATATCGTGATGATTCAGACCTTCGGTAAAAACGCCGCGCACGTTTTCGTCACTATGCTGATCGGGATGATCCTCGGCGCGATCATTTCACTTAAGCACCACACGCAGGGCGAACACCATGCGCCGCTGAAAAAAGAACTGCTTCAGCGCGTACGTTTACTGAGTGACGCATTCCGAAATGTGGTGTTTGCGCAATTCCAGATTTCCATGATTAATACCGTGCTTTCTGCCGTTTTCCTGTTCGGGATTTTGCCGCTGTTCGGCATTCATCTGCCGCTGGCGAAAACGCTGGTCGTCGTGACCTTTGTCTGCGGTTTGCTGCCGGTGGTGGGGAACCTGATTTCGAATACGTTGATTTTTATCGTCGGGCTTTCGCTGTCCCTGTGGGTCGGGGCGCTGGTGCTGGCGTATCTCATCATCATCCATAAAGTGGAGTACTTCCTGAATGCGCGGATTGTCGGCGGCCGTATCAAGGCGAAATCCTGGGAAGTGTTGCTGGCAATGCTGGTGTTCGAAGCCGCATTTGGCATCCCCGGCGTGGTCGCGGCTCCTATCTATTACGCCTATCTGAAAAGCGAACTGAAAGACGCAGGCCTGATCTGATCTTGCTTTAATGTGACGCCACTATCACGGGGCGTCGCTGTTTTTCCTTTTTCTTCCTCTCTGCACAACATCTCCGCACATCCGCCAAAAATCCTGAAAAAAACAGATTCAGGCAAGTAATGGCGAGAATCGTTATACCTGTCTTTCATCTTAAGGGAGCATACTTTCGCGGTGCCAGTTTCTGCTGGCATGCCGTATTCCGTTAGCCTTTCAGGAGAAAAAAATGACTCTTAACGTTCGTGGTTTCGCTGCACTTTCAGCGGATGCGCCTCTTGCGCCTCATAATTTTGTTCGCCGTGACCCGCGTGATACCGACGTTGTTGTCGACATTCTGTATTGCGGCGTCTGCCATTCAGATATCCATCAGGCCCGCAATGAATGGCATCAAAGCATTTATCCGATGGTTCCGGGGCACGAGATTATCGGCCGCGTGAAGCAGGTAGGCGCGAAAGTAACCGGCTTCAAAGTCGGTGATACCGTCGGTGTCGGTTGTATGGTCGATTCTTGTCAGCACTGTGAATCCTGCGCGGAAAGCCTGGAACAGTACTGTGAAGAAGGCGCTACCATGACCTATAACAGCCATGATCGTCATGACAACATGATGACTTACGGCGGTTATTCCGAGCAAATCGTGGTTTCAGAAAAATTTGTTCTGCGCGTTTCTGAAAAACTGGACATCAAATCTGCCGCACCGCTGCTGTGCGCCGGTATCACGACGTACTCTCCGCTGATGCACTGGAAAGTCGGTAAAGGCCATAAAGTGGCCGTCGTGGGACTGGGCGGTCTGGGCCACATGGGCCTGAAATTTGCCAAAGCGCTGGGCGCAGACGTCACCCTCTTCACGCGTTCTAAAGGCAAAGAGCAGGAAGCGTACCGTCTGGGCGCAGACCACGTTGTGCTGTCTACCGATGAAGAACAAATGGCTGCGGTGAAAAGTCACTTTGACTTCATTCTTGATACCGTGCCGAATCCACATGATCTGAACCCGTATCTGGATACCCTGAAACGCGACGGTACACATATTCTGGTTGGCTTGATTGAGCCAATCGAACCTGCGCTGCACAGCGGTAAACTGGTCATGGGGCGCAAAACCGTTGCGGGTTCGTTGATCGGCGGCATCGCAGAAACTCAGGAAATGCTGGATTTCTGTGCTGAACACGACATTTCCTGTGATGTTGAAATGATCGACATGCAGGACATCAATGGCGCTTACGAACGTATGCTGAAAAGCGACGTGAAATACCGCTTTGTTGTTGACATGGCTTCACTGAAAAACGCCGGATAATCAGCCATCTGATTAAATAGCGACCTGATGCGCCTGTCTTTATGTACATTGCGAACAGCGGGGCGGGCGCATTGTGACGAAATTTACTCTTTACGCATTTCTGTGGCTTCTCGGCTTGAGATCGCGGTGGTATCCTGCTGCCTTTCGCCGGGCGAAGGAAAACCAGTGGCTAAGAGTTTTGATGAACTCATCAGAGACATGGATCTGATGATTGAACATGTGGACAGGCTGAAAAACTTGCCACCACGGGCAGCTCAACCAACAGCTGCTGACAAACCTGCGTACGATTCTTTCGGTGAGATTTTCGCCCTGAAAGCCGTGATGCGGGCCTTTATCTCTTCGGTCGACACCATTGTTAAAGTGCAGATTGCGAAGAAAGTTGAGCAGGATATCGGCCATCTGGAAAGCACAGTGCGATCCATTGGTGGCGGCAGCGCCGACGCAGAAGACGTCGCGCAGATTACGGCTTACGTCCGCAATGCCGTCTCTGAGCTGATGGATTAATATTCCGGAGCAGCGCATTACGTTTCAATAAACGCCGGTCACACCACGTCTTACAAGACATTGTGTGACCGGCGTTTTTTTTGGCACGGGCTGCGATAGGCGGCACGGCAAAAAGCGTTTATTCTTCAGGATATCTTCATTGCTGGTGCTGACTATGTCACAGGACTTTCGTTTTCTGGCTTCCCCACGGCGCAGATGTTACGCGCTTTTATTTGAGCACCGTACCCGCAGCGGCCGCCGGATGGAAACGTTCTGGATTGTGGCGTCGCTGCTCAGCGTTTTTATTCTGTTCTTCGAATCCAGCGCCACCGATTTATTCCCCAATACGCCCAACATTCTCTGGCGGTTCGGTTTGGCCGAAGCGGCCTTTACCGCGCTGTTCACCGTGGAATACGTTCTGCGGGTGTTTTCATCGCCGCGAAAAATGCGTTATCCGCTGAGCTTTTTCGGCATTATCGATCTGCTGACTATATTGCCGATGTACATCATCTGGCTGATCCCGTCCTTTGGTACCGCAACGGATTTGATTGTGCTGATACGGTTGCTGAGGATTTTACGCGTCCTGCGCGTGCTGAAACTGCTGCGGTATATGAGCGATGCCGGGATTTTGTGGCGCAGCCTGATGCGGGCAAAACGCAAATTGGGTATCTTTTTTGGCTTTGTGGCGATTATCTTGTGTTTGTTTGGCGGCCTGATGTTTGCCGCTGAAGGCGGGAAGGACGGATTTACCTCGCTCGGTGCCTCCGTTTACTGGGCGGTAGTGACGCTGACCACGGTGGGGTATGGCGATATTACGCCGCATACGGCAATAGGCAGAATGCTGGCGTCGGTACTTATCCTGCTGGGGTATTCCATCATTGCCGTACCGACCGGGATTTTAACGGCTTATATGTCACAAGAGTTGGAAAAAGGGCGTGCCGCCCGTTCTTGTCAGACTTGTCTGCATTCAGGCCATGAAATTGATGCAAAATTTTGTGCGCATTGCGGCGCGGTTCTGTCATCAGAAATTTCTCAACCTATTGAAAAATAGCCCGTTAATTGTATGCGAATTGTACTGCATGGTACATAAATTGGCTGATTTTGGACTTTCCCCACGCATTGCATTAAAAAGAGTTGCTATTAAAGGGCAGTCATGAGTAAATACGTACCGGCCTGTGGTACAGACCTATTTATGCACGACATCCTGAGTAAAGTTGTTCCAATTTAAAGCGTTATCCATGATAACCCTGCTCTGACGAATTTCCTTCTTAGTGCCTCCATAAGTAACGACTGAAATCCGGCTATAACATGCCCATGGTGGCGAAATTTATTTTTAAAAGGTAATTCCTATGTCAATGATGAAAGGTCAGGTTAAGTGGTTTAACGAGTCTAAAGGCTTTGGCTTCATCACTCCTGCTGACGGCAGCAAAGATGTGTTCGTACACTTCTCCGCTATCCAGGATCAAGGTTTCAAGACCCTGGCTGAAGGCCAGAACGTACAGTTCACTATCGAGAACGGTGCTAAAGGTCCGTCTGCGGCTAACGTTACCGCTATCTAATCTTGCTTTCTCGCTGTTTCAGCGATAATTGCAAAGATGACAAAAACCCGCATGCGCGGGTTTTTTTACGTCTGTTGATTATGAAAATCCCTGTTTATGAATGCCTGCTGCTTGTGAAAAACACATCAGAAACCCGCCAAACCTTCCCGCATCCTCTCCATCTTCGATAAGAATTCCCGAATTGCAGGCAAAAAAATGCCCGCACAGAGGCGGGCAAAAAATATTTCTTATGACATTCATTATGTACTCCCTCGGGGGTGAGCACGCTGGCAGTATAGAAGAAATGAAAGTCAGGATTCTGGCATCAAAATGTTAAGGAAATGCAAATTAGTAACGCAGAGTCATTTTCACATTTTCAGCCCGACTTTCTGCATGCGCTGTGCCTTTGTGAGGCGGTCTGTACTACAATAAAGATAATTGAAAACCATGGGATAACCTGATGAAAGTTAATGATCTTGTGACAGTGAAAACCGACGGCGGCCCGCGTCGCGAAGGTAAAGTGCTAGCCGTAGAGGAATTTTACGAAGGCGTCATGTATCTGGTGTCGCTGGAAGATTATCCGGCAGGAATATGGTTCTTCAATGAAGGCGATACAAAAGACGGCACGTTCGTCGAACCGCGCGAAGGCACGGAGTAAATCGCGTATCTGCACGAATTCTGAACAAAAAAATACCGGTAGCAAATGTACCGGTTTTTTTTTGTCTTAAAACCGTGCTAACCGGCGTGATGACGCATCAGAATGTTTTCCAGTTAGGCTCTTTGTTCACGTTTTTCGACGCGCCGGCAGAAGGGGATGTGAGCGCGCGCGTTGGTGGCTGGCGCTTTGCAGATGAACTCTGCGTATGCCCATCGAGGCGGAACACGGCCACGGCCTGCGTCAGGCGCGCGGCCTGTTCTTCCAGTGAGGCGGCCGCAGCCGACGCTTCCTGCACGAGCGAGGCGTTCTGCTGGGTCACGCCGTCCATTTCTGAAACTGCCTGGCTCACCTGACTAATCCCGCGGCTTTGCTCATCAGACGCCGATGCGATTTCGCCCATAATGTCGGTCACATGGCTGACGGCGGTCACGATTTCGGACATTGTATCCCCGGCATCACCGACCAGAATGCAGCCTTCGCCGACGTAATCCACCGACTCTTCAATCAGTACTTCGATTTCTTTTGCTGCCTGTGCGCTGCGCTGTGCGAGGTTACGCACTTCGCTGGCGACTACGGCAAAACCGCGACCTTGTTCGCCTGCGCGCGCAGCTTCGACGGCAGCGTTAAGCGCCAGAATATTAGTCTGGAACGCAATACTGTTAATCACCGTGGTGATTTCGGCGATTTTAGACGAGCTGCGCGAAATTTTATCCATGGTCGTTACGACGTCCGCCACGATATTGCCGCCTTTCTGCGCTTTATTCGAGGCATCTGCCGCCAGTTTGCTGGCATGGTGGGCGTTTTCAGAGTTCTGTTTCACCGTTGCGGTCAGTTGTTCCATGCTGGCTGCTGTTTCTTCCAGCGCAGCGGCCTGCTGTTCGGTGCGTGAAGAAAGATCCGTGTTGCCCGATGCAATTTCTGTGGAGCCCTGATAAATTGACACCGCCCCTTCGCGCACCGTCCTGACCGTTGAGGACAGGGAACTTTGCATCTGTTCGACATTACTGCTCAGCACGCCGATTTCATTGCGACCGTGGCTGTCTGCTGGCTGGGTCAGGTCACCTTCAGAAATTTTCTGAATGCGCAAAACCAGACGGTTCAGCGGATTGATGATGACTTTGCGCATCACCAGATACGTGATGAACGTCAGCACCAGCGCAATAATAAACCCGCCGCCCATCAGCATATAACCGAGCACAGCATTGCGCTGTGCCTTATCGTTAATCGCATTAGCCGTTTCCGTGCGGTACGCAATCGCCGCCAGTAGCGGAACATTGTTGGCCAGATCCAGCCCGCGCACGGTTTCCGCTTCCTGCGAAATCACTTCTTCAAAATGTGCCTGCCGGGCGGATTCCAGCATGGGTGTCATGCCCTGTGTCAGATAGGCGTTGTAGGCTTTTTTCAGCGGTTCATCCAGCGCCATATCTTTGTCTGTTTTATTTGGGCGGTTGATATAGCTGTCAAAACTCGACTGCGATTGCTTAATCCGGCTGGCCGCATCCGTCAGATTCTGTTTGAAGACGTCCTGATCGCCGATACGGGCTGCGGCCGCGGCCTGAATCAGTAACAGTCGTGCGGTGCGCAAATGGTTGGAGCTGTTCGACAGCGCCAGGCGGATCTGTAATTCCTGCGTGGCATTCGCCAGCGCCGCATTACTCTGCTTTAAGAAAAAACTGGATGAACCGATGGACAGGGCAAACAGAAAGAGGATCCCGGTGAGGATCAGGCTGATTAGGGTGATAAGTCGAATGTTGCTGATAAAGGAGGTGCGCGTTGTAGAGAATGTAGGAGTATCCATTTTATTTTGTTCCGCTCAATTGATCCTGCATACCGCCTGTTCCCGGCGGTGATTAACAGCGATAAAGGCATTGCCGCGGGGCAAGTCCGGCCGTGACGAAATGAAAACGCCATGTAAAGGACATCGGCATTTCGTGGCAAGGATTCAATTTATATATGAGAGCTGGATCTCATTTCGGAGTTTTACAGGCTACTACAGGCGAAGCGCACGCTCAGCCTGTAGCCAGAACCAGAGGTGGGAAATGTTAATTCGCGTAGAGTCCTTTATTGAGCTGGTCGCACAAACGGACAACGTGATAAATAATATGTTTGTTCGGTGATTTAATCTTCCGTTTAATATTTCCTTTATATGAAGACACCGTTTTGGTTTTGATTTGTAATTTATCGGATATTTCCATCGTCCCGTTGCCTGACATCCACATTCTTAGCATGGCAGATTCAGAGCGGCTGAGAATAACAGGCCGGATATCCAGTACAGCGCAGCTGGCCGGGTTTTGCGCCTGCGGGAGTGAAGGATGATTTAACAGCTGTTTGAGGGTTTCTGCCTTAATGGATTTCGAGGTGATAATGACGTTTTTACGAACAAAAATATATTCTTCAAAATGAATACGCGTGCGGGACATAAAAATAAAAAACAGCGTGTCCGGATACCCGGTAATCAGTGCGCCCAGACGTTCTTTACTGTCCGGGTGCGAAGACATGCAATCCTCATTAATGAATACCACTGAGGGATTGAGTTTTGCACATTCTGCCTGAAGTTGATCAAAGTTATCGACGTCAGTGATCTGTCGTTCGCTGGTGAGAAATTGTTGCAGGCCAAGACGTGTATACCTGCAGGGATCCAAGATTATCGTTTGCATGGTGAGTCCTCATAGGACGTCCTTGTTCTGCATAATGATTGGATGCGGTAGTGTAAGCACAAACTTTAAATACAGCGTGCTGAATCTACTTTTTGCATGAAAAACGTCAGTGTGGAAGCCTTATTTTCTGAGGACTAACGGGCGCAGGTGCTTAGATTAATTTGGTTTATGTCACATTTAACTTTGATACTGATCAAATGAATCTGGCTAATTAAGACTATTCCTAATGGATGTAATGACATACAAGGAATGCCTGTTTATCGGTGGTGTTACTGTAACAGCATTGAACTGTTCGCATGAAAATGATGATCTGCATTACCCTTTAAAATAATTCACGAATGAAAAATGGCAATAAAACCAGACGCAGCGTGTAAACACTGCGCCTGAACCCTTACCAGTAAGATTGCCAGCACTGCGTCAGGCGCGTCAGTGCTTCAACGTAAAAATAATCCCCCCAGCTGCAACATTCATCCACGCCTTTTCCGCTGCCCATGTGATAGACAGAATGCTTAAGCAACCCGTCACAATCTTCCTGAACACCCGCCAGATAACGCTCCGTCAGGGAATCCATAATGCGCAGCGCCATCTCCTCATAGCAGGCGCGCTTATCGTCGGTAGCGGGCAGGGTGACCGCCAGTTCAAGCAATCCGCAAACCGCAATTGCCGCCGCTGAACTGTCGCGTACGGCATCGGTGCCCAGCAGCGCCAGATCCCAGTGACACACATCGTCTTCCGGGAGACGATTGAGGAAATAATGCGCCAGACGTCGTGACAGCTCGACCTGCTCCGCATCGCCGGTGTAGCGGTAACTGAGCAGGAATCCGTAAATCCCCCACGCTTGCCCGCGTGACCAGCAGGAATCGTCGGAATAACCCTGATGTGTATTGCCGAAACGCGGCTCGCCGGTCGTCGTGTCCATATAAAACGTGTGATAGGTTGAGGCATCCGGGCGAACGATATACTTCGCCGCCTGTTCCGCATGCACCCGCGCCGCGTCGGCAAAGCGCGGTTGACCGGTTTGTTCACTGGCCCAGTACAGCAGCGGCAGATTCATATTGCAGTCAATAATCATGCGCCCGGCCTGTTCCGGATCGTTCAGATCTCCCCAGGCCTGAATAATTTTGGCTCGTGTGTTGAAACGCTCCATCAGCGCTTCAGCAGCCAGCAGCGCAAAACCGCGCGCCTGACGGTTACCGGTCAGCTTAAAAGCGCTCACACACGAAAGGCTGTAAAGAAATCCGAGATCGTGCGTTGCGGTATCAATCCGGTTGGCGATACGGTTGCCGAAAGACGTCACCTGTTTTTCGGCCGCCGCACGATAACGGTCATCGCCGGTCATTTCCCACGCCAGCCACAGTTGTCCGGTCCAGAAACTGGTGGTCCATTCCACATTGTCGGTCAGCGGATAATGGCCTTTCTCGCAGTTTTCCGCCGGGAACTTGTCGCCAAATTTTTCCAGATTGCGCGAGATTTTGCTGAGCACCAACTCGCGTGCGCGCTGCATTTTTTGCGCGAAGGCAATCCGGTCCAGCTGGTTAAGTTCTACAGGGCGTAACTTTTCATTAGCGATGTTCAGTGTCATCAGTGCTTCCTTTTTAACGTGTTCAGCGTTTTAACGGTGCCAGTTCAGGACTGTTTTCAAGTGTTTCAACAGGGGCCGTTGAGCCGTTACGCAGGCTCTGGCAGGCGGATAACGTAAAGGCGGAGATCAGCGTAAAGCACAGTGCGATGCCGCCCATAAACAGATAGGTGTGTTCGAATCCGATGCGGTCATAGAAATAGCCGGCAGGCGGGGCGACGACGATGGAACCGACGTAAATCATCGCCTGATAGCCGAGCAGGTACATGGTGGCGTTCACGCGCTTGCTGAAATGCTCGGCGATGTATTTGAAAACCGACACCAGCAGCAGCGCGATTTCCAGCCCGTAAAAGGGTTTGATAATGGAAATCAGCAGCGGATCGCTGGTCAGTCCGGAGGCGATCAGGCGCAGCCCGACCAGCACGCCAACCAGCAGCAGGCTCTTTTTGGCACCGAAATAGTTCACCAGGAACGGGATCACCATCATCATCAGAAACTCAAGCCCGGATTGCACGGTGCTCAGATAGCCGTACCACGCGTTGCCTTGCTCTTTGGTATCGAAGAAGGTGACGAAGTAGCGCGAGAACTGTTGTTCGGCAACAAACATCATCCACGCAACCCCAGCGACATACAGCGAAAACATCCAGAACTTACGATTTTTCAGCAATAAAATCACATCACTGAACATGATTTTTTGCTGGGAAATCACATCGTTGTCTTTAAGTTCTTCATCACCAATTTTCAGCGATAACAGCACCACCAGCATCACCAGCGACGTCGCGCTGCTCAGGCCAAAATTCCAGGCCGGAGACAGGTTAAACAGCACGCCGGAAAATGAGGCGGCGAGCGCCCAGCCGAGTGATCCCCACATCCGCACCTGGCCGAACTCCATGTGATACAGTCGGCTGAAGCGGTCGGCGTAGGATTCCGATGCTGCCACACCGGCATACCAGCCGAGGCTCAGATACAGCGCGCCGACAATAATCCCGGCCATCAGGTGGCTTTCGAGCAGCGGCTGATATACGAAGATAAAGAAGGGCGCCATCAGAGCCGACACCAACACAACAAAATAGAGCAGGGATTTGCTCATGCCGATCTTATCCATGATGTAGCCGTAGACCGGTTTCATGATCACCGCGAATACGCCGTTGACCGCGAAGACCGTGCCGATGGCGACGCTGTCCAGCCCGGCTTTCTGGCCGAGCCATAAGGCGTAAAGCCCGAAGCTGGAAGACCAGGTGAAAAAGTAGAGAAATATAAAGCCACTCATTTTGTAATACGCCGACTTACTGGCGGTTTTTATCGCTTTCATAATGACTCCTGAAGACAGTTCTGACGGTACCGATCGCAGGTCTTAACGCAGCGTGATTTCCCCGCTGTGGCCCGGAGAGTGCCAGCGCAATTCTTGTCCTTCGCGTATCACTTCCGGCACACCTTGCGCGCAGATATCCTGCGTGGCAGAGGCACAAACGGCGGTGATCAGCCAGTGTGAACCGGCGGTAAGCGCGCCGGTAAGCAGCGGAATTGAGGCGGTTTCGGCAAACATAATGCTGCTGTTTGGCGGGGTAATGACGGCGGCGGCGGAACGTGATATGCCGTCGTCGAGACAGACAATCCGGCTGATGCCGTTGCGGGCGGTGACGGTGACGGCGCGTTTGTCCGCGGTAATCTCCGTGCCCGTCTCCGGTTCCTGAATCACCGCAAAACCGCCTTCCGCTGATGTCAGAGGTCGCAGGTTTTCGACATGGTGAACGCGCAGATGCCAGTCGCCGCACGGGATAAGCCAGGTTTGCACTGTCACGTCGTGCCACGGCAGCCAGCGGGAATAAATCATCGATTCCGTGATGCGTGCTTCGGCGCATTCGCGGCGGCCACGGAAATACCCGTCATCTTCCGAAAACATCAGCAGGGAATCGCAACCGGCGTGATTGAGCCCGTAGCGGCCACGGTCGATCGTAAAACCGAACTGGCTTGAGTAGGCGAATTTGGTGTATTTGGCTTCGGTATTGACGAAGTTGTTCAGTTCGATTTGCCCGGAAGTCAGCATCACCACATGCTGGCCCTTTGTGTCGCGCGTCAGGATCTGGCTGGCGTGAGGAATAGCGTGTGTGGCGGGGATTTCAGGCAGTGGTGCTTCCTGCGCCTGCCAGAATGCGTCGTCCTGCGGCAGCGCCAGCACCAGAAACAGCTTGCACGCCCAGTACGGCGAACCCGGCGCGTTGTAGTCTTCCGCCATCGCCAGATTGGGTGCGTGATAGCCAATACTGAGCACGCCGTCGCGGTCGAAAATCGGCTCTTTCAACCAGTGCCGCAAATGACGCAAAATCAGCCCTTTGATGATGCCCGGTGTGAATACGGCCAGCTTGCTGTAGGCGGCGGCGCTCCAGAACGCGGCTTCGGCAAACCGGTACGTCAGGCTGCGGCCAAACGGCACGGCGGCACCGCTGGCGGAGAACATCGTGATGAAATCCTGCGCAAACTGCTGTGCGCGTTCCCTGAGCACGGCGGCGCGCGGGGCGTCCACGTCGGCCATATTCTGTGCGTAAATCAGGCCGTAATAATGAAACGCCATCGAAATATAGTAATCGCGCGGGCGCCCCGGTCCGTCGGAATACCAGCCGTCGCCGAGGTAATAGGTTTCCATCAGCGCAAAGCGTGCGGCAACTGCGGATTTGTCCCACGGGATTCCGGCTTGTTTGAAGCCCATCTGCACCATAACCGGGAAGAAATTCCAGTTGTTATTGGGGATTACGGCGTCGCGTCCCAGATTCAGCCAGTCGGCCAGATTTTGCTGCTCCTGCGTTGAAAAATGGTTCAGCAAGCGTTTATCCAGCAGGGCCAGCCCGACGCCAAACGCTGCCATTTCTACGCAACGCTGATCGAAATCGCGAATGTTTCCCCAGTATTGTGGATGCTGCGGGTCAGTACCGAACCGGATCGCATTAATGTAAAACGGCAAATCCGGGCATTCACCGCCACCGGCCAGCAGCGGAAAAATCCCCCACAGCATGCGTGACAGCGCTTCCATTTTGGCAATCTCTTTACCGTAATGTGTGGTGGTATTGCCGAGGTCGATTCCACTTTTGCCTTCTTCGGTGTAGGGCGAAACGGCGGCCAGCAGATCGTTTAGCAGATGTTGTACATCGTCGCGGGTACGCAGCGGATTGCCGGTATTTATTTTTCTAAGCGTCATAAACGGACTCCCGGTGACATGATGGATACCAGAAAATAAGGGTTTATTAATTTGAAATATTATTTCAGTTCTCTGTGTCGCGAGTGAAATATAGAGAACTCGCGATCTCTGATTGTTACGTGCTTCACAGAATGCGGTGATTTTTGAAATTGTGATTATTAAATTGACGGTAAAACGGCTTAAATTATAAAAAGCAGACGAAAAATTGTGTTTTGTTGTCCCGGCATAAATCCGGTGTTAAATAACGCAAGGAACCCCGCAATGGCGGCATCCGATTATCTTGAACGTATTGCCCTTACCGATCGTCAGGTTTCTTTTAACCGGATGAACCGCGGCAGCGCCAATTATTTTCACTGGCACCAGTGTCTGGAATTACTCTTTGTCAGCCAGGGTTACGGCATCGTCATTGTCGATAACCAGCAATACACGTTGCGACCGGGGCGGTTATTTGTTTTCCCGCCTTTTAAACTGCATAAAGTGTTTGTCGAAGCGGATACGAAAAATGCCTATCTGCGCACCACCATGCATCTCGACCACGTTCTGCTTGACGGCTGCCTGCAATCTTTTCCGCAACGGCGGGCACGGTTTGCCAGTTTGTGGGACGCCGACCGCGCCGCGCACATTTACGATCTCACCGAACACGCCAGCCATATTGAAGTGATCCTCGAGCAGTTCCATTGTCTGCCGGAAAGCCGACAGCATCAGTGGGAAGAGATCGCCATGCTGGTTTTGCAGCTGATGGCGTTTATGCCTGCGGAAGATGCGTTACCGAAAACGGTCAGCCGCACCACGGCGTCAAAAGTGATGCAGTGGATTGAGGAAAACTACGTGCAGAAATTCTCGCTGGCGGAACTGTCTGCGGCGATTGGTTTATCGGAAAGTTATATTTCGCGTGTGTTTGGCGAGGAAACCGGGGGATCCATTCAGGATTATCTGGCGACGCGGCGGGTGAAACGCGCCTGCGAACTGCTGCGTTCAACTGACCGTTCCATCGAGGCCATTGGCCTGCAATGCGGGTTTTCCGACGCGCCGTATTTCATTACGCGGTTTAAAAAGATGATAGGAAAAACGCCGCTGCAATATCGCAAGGCGGCGTTTTCGTTACTGACCTGACCGGGATAACCTGAAAAGTACTGCGGATCAGATCTCCGCGTAGCAGGCTTTCATGGAATTCACGGCCAGCTCAACATCCGCTTCTTCAGTCATCCAGTTTACCAGCGCGGCGCGTATGCCCGGCTTGCCGTTCAGCGAGGTTGACGTACAGCGCACCACACCCGCGTTATCCAGCCGTTGCTGGAATCGGTTGCGCTTCGCCAGCGCTTCCGGCGTGCCGTCGGCACCTTCCAGCGCAAAACACACCACGTTGAGATTAACCGGTGCGAGCAGCGTAAAGCCCGGCGTCGCGGCAAGTTTCTCGCCCAGCAAATGCGCCAGCCCGACGTTGCGCTCCACCACTTCCGCCAGCCCGTCGCGGCCGTAGGCTTTCAGCGCCATCCACACCGGCAACGCACGAAAACGCCGTGAGTTTTCCGGCGTCAGATGCAGGTAATTGTCCGGACGCACGCTGGGCAGAACGAGGTAGGCCGAATGGTTCTGAAAAACCTGAACCTGCAAGGCCAGATGACGTTCCTGAGTAAACTGAATCGCGCTGTCATACGGCACGTTCAGCCATTTATGGGCATCGACCGTAATTGAATCCGCGTCTTCCCAACCGGCCAGAAGCGGGGCATAACGCGCCGAGGCCGCCGCCACTCCGCCAAACGCGGCGTCAACGTGCAGCCAGAAACCATATTTCTCGCGCAGCCGGAGCAGGGCGGGCAAATCATCAAACGCGACCGTATTCACCGTTCCGGCGCTGGCGAGCACCATTGTCGGGCGATCAGGGTCGGCGGCCAGAATGTCTTCCAGCGCCGCCGGATCAATCGCTTCGCTGCCGGGTAGCGTTGCCACCGTCACCAGCGCGTCGCGCCCGATGCCTAGCATGCTCAGTGCTTTTACGCTGCTCGAATGCGCGGCGGCGGAAAGCACGCGGATAGGGCCCAGCGCCGCCAGCCCTTGCTGCGCGATATCCACGCCGCACTGCTGCCCCAGCCACTGGCGGGCAATGGCCATACTGACAAAATTCGCCATGGTCGCGCCGCTGACAAACGTGCCGCACAGCGCATCTGGCAGGCCGAATAACTGTTTGAGCTGATCAATAGTGGCCAGCTCGATGGCGGCGGAAACCGAATCAAAATTCAGCTGAGTGTTCTGATCCACGGTGCTGACTAGCCAGTCGGCGGCCAGGGACGCGGGGGTGCCGCCGCCGGTCACGAAACCGAAATAGCGCGGACCGGCGCTGGCGGACATTCCGCTGGCGTACCGGTTCCAGAAATGCGCAAGCGCGGCCTGCGCGCCGATGCCGCTTTCTGGCAACCGGTCGTCTCCGTCTTGAAGATTTTGCGCGCTGGCGGGCGGGCAGGTGGAACGCTCCGGAAGTGTTTCGAGGAAAGAAACCGCCGTGTCGCAGGCCTGCCGCAGGATTTCAGGCAGGGTGTCCAGATCGTGCTGAAGCAGTGGGTGCATAGAATTCCATTAAGGTTCAGATGATTAATACCATTCTTTAACTTACCCGATTACCCGGCTGCGGCAAATTGACATATTTTCACCTCGCTTATCCTGCTCGTTGAGTGACGTTGTCACTTTGGTAAGAAAGGGATTGTCCGGTAAATAACCTTTCTGTAACAGAATGCTCCTAAAATCAGGCACAATTTCTGCCCTAAAACGGGGCAGTGCTCGCCCTTTGAACACCGGTTGCCCAAATCACGCGCAGCCCTTGTCTGGCGGGGAATGTTGCTGTCAGATGTGCTTACTTTTTCAAGTAAAATATTAGCTGAATGCATTCAATTTCTTGTACTCGGCTTGTGAATTTTACGTTAGCCTTAGGGTCGAAATTTTTTGAATACGCGGGGGCCTCGTCGTGAGGCGGTGCTTCCAGATTTTTGCCCAGTACAGGAAACGATTCTGGCATGGAACGAAGAGCATTTATTAAAGCATCAATGGCATTCGCCGCCTGGTGTGGTGTGCCGGCAATGTCCACACTGTTCACCCGTTCCGCTGAGGCGGCAGAGGCGAATGTGGCAGACGGCGGCGAATTGCCATTTGATTTCAACGCACTGCAAAAGATGGCGAAAGAGTTAGCGGATAAGCCATACGGCGGCGCGCCCCTTCCTTTGCCTAAGACGCTGGCAGAATTAACGCCGCAGGCTTACAACGCCATTCAGTACGATCACGCGCATTCCCTGTGGAATGGCCTGCCGGACCGCCAGCTTGACGTCGAATTATTCCACGTCGGCATGGGTTTCCGCCGCCGCGTGCGCATGTACTCCGTCGATCCGGTGAAACATCTCGCGCGCGAAATTCATTTCCGCCCGGAGTTGTTCAATTATCATGATGCCGGTGTTGATACCAAACAGCTGGAAGGCTTCTCGAATCTCGGTTTCGCCGGTTTCAAAGTCAATAAAGCCCCGGAACTGACGCGCCGCGACGTGGTGTCATTCCTCGGTGCCAGCTATTTCCGTGCGGTGGACGACACGTATCAGTACGGCCTTTCCGCGCGTGGCGTGGCGGTGGATACCTTCACCGACCAGCCTGAAGAGTTTCCGGATTTCACCGCTTTCTGGTTTGATACACCAAAACCGGGCGATACCACCTTTACGGTTTACGCGTTGCTTGATGGCCCGAGCATTACCGGTGCCTATAAATTCCTGATCCACTGCGAACCGACCCGCGTTGTGATGGAGATTGAAAATCATCTTCACGCCCGCGAAGACATCAAACAGCTGGGCATTTCTCCGATGACCAGTATGTTCAGCTGCGGCACCAACGAACGCGGCCGCTGCGACACGATTCATCCGCAGATCCACGACTCTGACCGCCTGCAAATGTGGACCGGCACCGGTGAATGGATTTGCCGTCCGCTGAACAACCCGCAGCGTCTGCAATTTAACGCCTACAGCGATAACAATCCGAAAGGGTTTGGCCTGTTGCAGCTCGATCACGAGTTCAATAATTATCAGGACGTGATTGGCTGGTATAACAAACGCCCGAGCCTGTGGGTGGAACCGGTCGGAGACTGGGGGAAAGGGGCCGTCAATCTGATGGAAATCCCTACCACTGGCGAGACGCTCGATAACGTCGTGTGCTTCTGGCAGCCGGAAACCCCGGTGAAGGCCGGTTCTGAATTCAATTTCAGCTACAAACTTTACTGGAGTGGCGAGCCACCGCACCGCAGCCCGATGGCTAACGTACTGGCGACCCGCACCGGTATGGGCGGTTTCCCGGAAGGCTGGGCACCGGGCGAGAATTATCCGCAAGTCTGGGCGCGTCGTTTCGCCATTGATTTCACCGGCGGCGAGCTGAAAGCCTTTGCCGATAAAGGCATCGAGCCGGTGATTAACGTCTCTGCGGGTAAAATTAAGAACATCGAAATTCTGTATGTGCAACCGTTCGACGGTTACCGGATCCTGTTCGACTGGTACCCGGACAGCGATTCCGTCGCGCCGGTCGAACTGCGTATGTTCCTGCGCTCCGGCCAGAAAGCGTTGTCGGAAACCTGGCTGTATCAGTATTTCCCGCCAGCGCCAGATAAACGCAAATACATCGATGACCGTCAGATGACCAAATAATCCTCTTCATCATTCAGGTCGCAGGCCTGCCTGACTGCCATCTGAATGATTCGAGGATCGAAAGATCAGAAAAACAAAAAGCCCCGATTCGTCGGGGCTTTTGCTTTCTTACTTTTCTGTTTATCTGTCATTTGCAGGTGAACCAGACACAGGTTCTTGCAAAAATACTTCAAAGGGTAAAGCAAGGGTAACGCACGGTACTCAACTGCTGAAGGCCAAGATGGCAATCAAAACGCCTTCACCAGCATTCCGTTCTGCGGTTGTTGCTGAGGATTTCTCAGCGCTGCGTCGAAGGATCTCTCGATCTCTTTCAACTGTTGTAAGAATTCTTGTGGCGAGAAATCGTGTGATTTGCCGCTCATGTAGGCCAGGGCCAGTTCTTTGGCGTTGTAACGTTGGAAGTTATACATGCTGTCAGTTCCTTATTAATCGAAAAATATTAACGGGATGGCGAACAGCGAGCTGGCTTATAACCACTGCTTACGACGTGCTGCCAATGCAATGCATTCTACGGAAAAGATTGATAAGTGAAAGTTGGTGTTGTTTATGCATTCAATAGTTAAAACCTAACTTAGAAGGGGTTTTTGATTGCAAATCTGAATAGTCATTTTTGGTGATTAATTCATCAGGTGGCTATCTGGTGTGGCGAAAAATTCAACTTCATGAAAGATAAAATTTCTTTGCGAGTCATGCTGTTAATGTGAATTAAAAGGGTTGGGCTTTACAACCTGCTGGGGTACCCTCAGGGAAGTTATCCACGGATCATTATCAACGAAAAGAGGTTTTTATCATGAGTAAATTTATCTTCTCTTCGCCAGGAAAATACGTTCAGGGCAGCGGTGTTCTGGATGAGTTGGGTGATTACCTGCCTGCGTTAGGCGGGAAATCATTTCTGATAGCTGATGATGTCGTTTGGGGAATTATCGGCGATCGCGTGAAAGCGTCGCTGAAAAAAGCCCAGGTTGAATTCCATTTCGAACGTTTTTACGGTGAAGCCTCTGCCAGCGAAATTACCCGTCTGGCCGCAATTGCCCGTGAGGCCGGAACACACGTCGTGGTCGGTCTGGGCGGCGGTAAAACGCTTGATACCGTCAAAGCCATTGCCGATGAACTGAAACAGAATGTAGTGATTGTGCCGACCGTGGCGTCCACGGATGCGCCGTGCAGCGCACTGTCGGTGATTTATTCTGACAACGGTGTTTTTGAATCCTACCGTTTCTACCACAAAAACCCGGATCTGGTGCTGGTCGATACCCACGTTTGCGCGCAGGCACCGGTTCGTCTGTTTGCATCCGGCATTGCCGACGGTCTGGCGACCTTTGTGGAAGCGCAGGCGGTGCTGCGTTCTCATTCGCAATCCATGGTCGGCGGCGACCCGACAATTGCCGGTATGGCGATTGCCGAGGCCTGTGAGAAAACGCTGCTGACGTACGGCTACAGCGCGTACACGGCGGTTGAGCAGAAACTGGTGACACCGGCGGTGGAAGCTGTCGTCGAAGCCAACACGCTGCTTTCCGGTCTCGGTTTTGAAAATGCCGGTCTGGCGGGAGCGCATGCCATCCATAACGGCTTCACGGCGATTTCCGGTGACATTCACCACCTGACGCACGGTGAAAAGGTGGCGTACGGCACGTTGACGCAGATGGTGCTTGAGCAGCGTCCGGACGAAGAAATCGCGCGTTATGTGCGTTTCTACCGATCCATCAAAATGCCGACCACGCTTAAAGAGATGCATCTTGAAAACGAATCTTTCGCCAGTCTGGTCAAAATCGGTGCGCTGGCAGGCGGTGAGGGCGATACGCTCGGCAACCTGAACCACAACCTGTCCGCCGAAGATGTCGCGAACGCGATTCTGGCTGTGGACGCGTTCAGTCAAACCGTGAAGTAAGGTTACCTGTGAAGATGGCGGGGATTTAATCGCTAACACTTGGCTAAGTGAGCTTCAACTTCTTGATTTTTATTTAATACCCCACCACAACCCTCCCCTTCGCAGGGGAGGGAGCCGTCCGAGTTGTTTAGGGTTTTGTTTTCACTCCTCTTCTTCGCAGGGGAGGGAGTAAACCACAACATAATTTGATCTGGCCTTTGCTCCTCCCCCTGCGAAGGGGGAGGTTGGGAGGGGGTTTTAAGCATTCGCACTTTATCGAGGCATACCTTCGCTATTTTATTGTACGGTTTCACTCCTCAGGCCGTTACCCGAGTTGTCTGGTCCGCTAAACCCGCGCCATCACCCACGGGATCGCTACCGGCAGTTGCGACAGCAGATACAACACCAGTCCGATAAACGCACCGACCAGCGTGCCGTTGATGCGGATAAACTGTAAATCCTTCCCGATATTCAGCTCGATTTGCCGTGACATATCCCGCGGATCCCAGCCTTTTACTGTATCGCTGATGTGACGCGTCAGGAATTGCGCGAAGTCCGGTGCC
The DNA here is from genome assembly GCF_046449555.1 of Rahnella selenatireducens. Taxonomy (NCBI): domain Bacteria; kingdom Pseudomonadati; phylum Pseudomonadota; class Gammaproteobacteria; order Enterobacterales; family Yersiniaceae; genus Rahnella; species Rahnella selenatireducens. Next base: position 23,655 of record NZ_JBKEZJ010000008.1, on the reverse strand, counting down.
ATTTTTCCGGCGATGGTTTCCATTTGAAGATTCAGCGAACTGCGCAGATTCTCGTCCTGCGCCAGCGCATTTCCCAGCCACTGGCCGGATTCCGTGACTTTGGCAAACACCCGCGAATCTTCACTTTCCAGATCTTCTTTCAGCCAGTTGCGCATGTCGCCCCACAGCTGTAACACGTAGACATTCAGCTTCTCGTCATCTTTCAGATACTGCTTAATCTCTTCCGCTTTTTGCGCGGTTTCGGGATCGTTTTGCAGCTTCCAGATAAAGTTCTGCACCGAACGGTCGAAGCCTTTGCGGAAAGCATGGGTTTTGTCGTTGCCCATATCATCGAGCACCGAATTCACGGCGTTCGACACCAGATCGGCACCATTGCGCCCCAGCCAGCCGGTCGGTAAAAGTTTGGCGGTCAGCGGGTGTTCGCGTTTCATCCAGCCGACAATTTGCGCCGAGATGAACTGCCGCGTGCTGTCTTTGGCCAGCAGAATTTCCAGCTGATCCATCGCCTGATCCAGCAGTTGTTGATGACGACCGCCTTTGGTCAGGCTTTCCAGCAGTGTGGCCACCGACGCGGACAGGTCAATTTTATCAATGACGCGGTAAAGCGCGCGGCGGATAAGTTGCGCGATGCGTTGATCGTCCGTGACATCCAGAAAGCCACGGATCATCTTCACCGCGTATTTCGCGAAACGCTGCGCGTTATCCGGTGCGTTCAGCCAGTCAGTGAGCATCCGCGCCGGATCGTGCTGGCGGATAAGATTGATGAGCGTGACGGGCGCGAGGAATTTTTCCTGCACAAACACAGCCAGATTGTCGGCAATTTTGTCTTTGTTCCTGGGAATAATGGCCGTGTGGGACGCCACAAACGGCACCGGCACGCGGCGAAACAGCGCCACCACGGCGAACCAGTCCGCCATTGCGCCGACCATCGCAGCTTCGGATATGGCTTTCAGGCCGGAAACCCAAAAGTTGGGCGGCAGAAAAAGGGTGATGACAAACAGGGCTGCGGCAATCAGCAGCAGCCCGAGCGCGTTACGTTTACTTTTGCGAAGTTCTTGTTCTTTATCCATTACATCAGTTTAGAAAGCGTCAGGCGGCCTGTCAGCTTTTTTCTTGTCTGCGGCTTTTTTTCGGAATGAAGCCGGAAACTCGCCTGGAATGAGAATTGTTCTTGATATGACAAGGTGTGTCATTACACTGCGTGCAGCATTATTCCCCTGCATTCAGAATGAGACCAATTCATGGAGTTGTTACGCGTTGTATTTAAACAATATCGCTGGCCGTTTTTAGGCGTCATGGCGCTGAGCCTGCTCAGTGCCGTACTGGGCATCGGCCTGATCGCGTTCATCAATCTTAAACTGATTGAAACCACGCAGGGTTCCCTGATGGTTTTGCCACAGTTTCTTGGATTATTGCTGCTGCTGATGGCTGTCACGCTCGGCTCTCAGCTGGCGCTCACCGTGCTAGGCCACCACTTTATCTACCGCCTGCGCGGGCAGTTCATCAAACGTATTCTGGATACGGACATCGAGCGCATTGAGCAAATCGGTAACGCGCAACTGCTCGCCAGCCTCGGCAGCGACATCCGCAATATCACGCTGGCCTTCGTGCGTTTACCGGAGCTGGTGCAGGGCATTATTCTGACTATCGGGTGTGCGGGCTATCTGGCGTGGCTTTCACCGGAAATGCTGCTGGTCACCGTTGTCTGGTTGCTGATCACCATTTTTGGTGGGTTCAAACTGGTTTCACACGTTTACCGCCATCTGGCGAAAGTGCGTGATGCCGAAGACAAGTTGCAAACGGATTACCAGAAAGTGATTGAAGGGCGCAAAGAGCTGGCGCTGAACCGCGAACGGGCGCGCCATCTGTTTGACGACGTGTACCGCAAGGACGCCGAAGAATACCGCCATCATATTATCCGCGCCGATACCTTCCATCTCAGCGCCGTGAACTGGTCGAATATTATGATGCTGGGTGCGATTGGTCTGGTGTTTTTCATGGCGAACACACTGGGCTGGTCAAATACGGACGTCGCCGCGACCTATTCGCTGACGCTGCTTTTCCTGCGTACGCCGATGTTGCAGGCCGTGGGCGCGTTGCCGACGCTGCTCAGCGCGCAGGTGGCTTTTGGCAAACTGAAAGCGCTGAAACTGGCCGAACACAATGACGCATTCACACCTGCGGTTGCGGCGAAAAACTGGCAGACGCTGGAGCTGCGCGACCTGACGTTCAGCTATGCCGGAAAAGAAGAGGGGGCGGATTTTGGTATCGGGCCGCTGAACCTCACCATTACCCGCGGCGAACTGGTCTTCCTGATTGGCGGTAACGGCAGCGGAAAATCCACGATGGCTATGCTGCTGACCGGCCTGTATCAGCCGCGTTCCGGACAAATCCTGCTGGATGGTGTGCCGGTCACGGCGGAAAACGCCGAACAGTATCGCCAGCTTTTCTCGGCGGTCTTTACCGATTTTCACCTGTTCGGCCAGCTTATCGGCCCGCAGGGCAAAAAACCGGATCCGCTGCTGGTGGAAGACTGGCTGCAACGCCTGAACATGAAAGAAAAACTTCAGTTCACCGGCAACGAAGTGACCAATCTTCAGCTTTCCGCCGGGCAGCGCAAACGCGTAGCCTTACTGCTGGCGGCGGCTGAAGGGCGCGACTTCCTGCTGCTTGACGAATGGGCGGCGGATCAGGATCCGCAATTCCGCCGTACGTTCTACCGCGAGCTGTTGCCGCAATTGCGCGATATGGGCAAAACCGTGCTGGCAATCAGTCACGATGATCACTATTTTGAACACGCCGATCGTTTGCTGGAAATGCGTCAGGGCAAACTGAAAGAACTGCACGGGCAGGAGCGCACCGACGCCAGCCGTGATGCGGTCGCACAAATCGGTCTTTAATCGTTTATAAAAAGGAACAGGAATGAACTGGACTGAAGGGGTGGTGTGGGGCGTCAGTGCCGTCGTAACGGGCTTACTGATCGGGCTGCTGTACAAAAAGGGCATGTTAAACCGTGTGCCTGCGGTGATCCTGTTTCTGTTGTTGTTTATCGGTGGCAATCTGCTGTGGAGTACGGTGATAAAGCCGCATCTTGCCAGTCACAGTGAAGAGCAAAAAGTCGATCAGGCGCTGGCTGAACTGCCGCTTTACACGACGATAAAAGCGCAGGAACCGGCGCTCTATGCGCAAATCCGCAGCAATATTCTGAAATTACGTAAAGAAGGCAAATCGCAGCAGGACGCCATTAATACGGTGAAACCGATGGTCTCCGTATTGCTCACGCAGCGTATCAGCCACGCGCCGGATGCCAACGTGAACGAGGCGATGCAGGTGAATCTGGAAGAGATGCAAACCTTGCAGGCGCGCAAGGACGGCAGCTGCTTTAAGTTCCTCTATCCGCAGGTCAGTGGCGGGATTAATACCGCGCAGGTTCTGCCGCCGGAGTTGTTCCAAAAAGATCTCAACACCATGAATGACCTCCTTCTGGCGACCGGCAGCGGGCAGGCTGAACAACCTGCGGCGGTCAGCACCGAACGCGTGATCGCCATGATGGCACCGGTGCGTGAGGCGCTGGGCAACATGTACGGCGAGCAGTTGCAGATGTTCAGCGACCTGACCAAGCCGGACGTCGATCGTGAGAAAGTCTGCGAGATTTCCATCAGCCTGTATTCCGGTATTCTTGCGCTACAACCGGCAGACTCGGCGGCAATCTTGCGCCAGATGCTGGGCGCGAAACCCTGAACTTCCCGCCGGGCTGCGCGCCTGAAGGTGCAGCCCGGTGGAGCCTGACGGCAACATAAACAGACAATCCCTACTATTCTTCTTAACAGGAAAGGGTATTCTTACGCCGTTCATCTAAAACACTTTTGTTTCGTAAAAAATAACGAGCTCCCGGAACCATCCTTCTATGCAAAAAATGTTTAGAGTGCCGTTTTTGTTGCTGGCATTGTTGTCATGTCTGCTGTTAACGCCTGCGCTGAGTCAGGCCGATGACAGCACCGGTCAATCTGCCACCGAACAGCCGGTCAAAGTTAACGCCAGCACCGCGCTGCCCGCGTTGCAAAAACGTCTGGACCAGCTGAAACAGCAAGTCTCTTCGGCGAAAACCGATAAAAAATTCACCGGCCTGACCGATGCCGCGCAGGCACTGGCTGAAGATGCCGATAAACTGGCGGCGGCGTTGGCACCCGATCTGACGCAGGTTCAGGCGCAGCTCGACGTTCTTGGCCCCGCGCCTGCGCCGGGTACGCTGACCGAAACGCCTCAGGTGATCAGTCAGCGTAATAAACTTAACAACAGCAAAACCCTTCTCACCACGCAGATTGATCAGACCAAAGCCATCGGCGTGGGTGCGCGGAACCTGTCTTCACAGATTTCCGGGCTGCGCCGTGATGCGCTGAAAACCCAGATTGCCCTGAACACCGGCAGCATTCTGGGCAGGAATTTCTGGGCGCCGTTGTTTAATCCTAACGATGATGATTCTGCACGCTTCAGCGATTTTGGTTCGCAGGTGAGCGATGCCTGGACGCAGGCGTGGAGCCCGGAATGGCGCGCAGGCTCGGGCATTTATCTCCTGCTGGCACTGGTGCTGGGCATTTTTGGCCGCCGCGTGCTGGATAAACCGATGAACTGGATCCTGCCGCGCTGGTTGCCGCAGGGCCGATTCCGCCGCAGTTTCCTCGCCTGTTTCACCACGCTGAGCACCACGCTGACGCTGGGTTTCAGCGTCCAGATGCTCGGCTACATCTTTACACGTCTGCCGGATACGTCCGCGTGGGTGAATGAATTTGCTCAACAACTCGGGGAACTGACGTATTTCTCCGCCCTGATTGCCGGGCTGGGTATTGCGCTGCTGTCGAATAACCATCCGTCATGGCGTTTGCCGGGCATTGCCGATCCGCTGGCCAAAACGCTGGCCTCGTTCCCGGTACTGCTGGCGACCTTTATTTTCCTGTTCGGCATTATCGAGCAACTGAATAACCTGGTCGGTGCCAGCGTCTCCGCAACGTTATTCGGTAACGGTCTGGCGGCTTTACTGGTTGCGCTGAACTGTCTGATTGCGCCGGTTCGCGTCAACAGAATGCGCCGCAAAATGAAAGCCGATGGTGAGCAGACCGAGGCCCGCTCGACGCTGGCCGGGCTGATCCATCTGGTCATCAGTATTACCGCTGTCGTGATCATGCTGGCGCTGGTGATTGGTTATATCCCGTTGGCGCGTTTCGTCACCTTCGAACTGCTGTGGATCGGGCTGGTACTGAGCTGCCTGTATCTGCTGATCCACTTCGTAGTGGATTTCTTCGAAAGCCTGTTCGCGCCGGTAACGCACAGCGGCAAAATCATCAAAAGCACCCTGAGCGTCAATGACCGTCATTTGTCGCTGGCGGCCACACTGTTCTCGGCCATCGGTAAAACTGCGTTGCTGCTGTTTGCCGCGGTTGCGCTGCTCAATGGGACGTTTAACTCCACGACGCCGCTGGAATTGCTGGCGAAAATTGTCGATATCTGGGGCGGTAAAGGTCTTGAAGGGGTAAACATTATACCGGCGCACGCGGTCAATGCGGTGCTGTGCCTGGTAGTCGGCTGGTACATTCTGCGTTCTGCCCGTCGCTGGCTGGATAATGATTTCCTGCCAAAAACCATGATGGATCGCGGGATGCGCGCTTCTCTGGTGACGCTGTTTACCAACGTCGGTTATGTGCTGATCATCCTGCTGACGCTGTCATCACTGGGCATCGAATGGAACAAACTGGCGTGGATAGTGAGTGCCTTGTCGGTCGGTATCGGTTTTGGCTTGCAGGAGATTGTGAAGAACTTTATCTCCGGCCTGATCCTGCTGACCGAACGTCCGGTGAAAGTGGGTGACTTAATCAGCATCAGCGGCGTTGAAGGGGATATCCGCCGGATCAACGTCCGTGCGACTGAAATCCAGCTCAGCGATAAATCCACCGTGATTGTGCCGAACTCCCAGCTGATTTCTCAGAACGTGCGTAACGCTACCATGGGTAACGCGCAGGGCGTGGCGACCATCGCACTAACATTCCCGCTCGACATTGACCCGGAACAGGTACGCAGTTTGCTGCTCGACGCCTACAACGCGCACGAACAAATCCTCGATACGCCTGCGGCCTCCGTCAGCTTTAAAGAACTGGGCCCGACCGGCATCATCCTGAGCGTGACCGGCTACGTGAACAGCCCGCGCATTGTGAGCGGGACGCGGAGTGACTTGTTGTATGAGATCCTGAAGATGTTACGCGATGCGGGGATCAGTCTGAGTCAGACGCAGACAATGGTCATTGAGAGACCCGGGAGTGGGAGGAACGCCCAAACAGAGGAGTCGTAAACTCTGTTTATTGGGCTCGCCGCCCAAACTGGCTTTCAAGTTTAAGTTCAATTTCAAGTTCAAGTTCAAGTTCAAGGTCGTGGGCGTCGGCCCACACCGACTTGGGGGGCGGCATATCGCCGCCATCCCCCAAGACCCCCCAGGCTCTTTCACTGCGCGCTACCGCTCGCTGGCACTGTTTCAGCAACTCCGGCGAGTGCCGCAAAATCCCGCCGCTTCGCGGTTCCCTTTAGTCGGGTTACAAACCGCGCGAAAAGATACGCGGTTTTCCACCTCTTCCTGCGGCGCGATTTTTGAAAGCGGCCAGAGGCTGATAGTTCGCAACCTTGCCATGCCATTCATTATTTAGAAAAACGAAGAAGTCTCAAAAATCGATTATTTTCAATGGTGAGATGGCGCGCTCAAAATCCAGCTGAACTGAGCGGCTTCGAGACCTATGGCTCGAAGACCGAGTGAAGGCAGCACGAAGTGCCTGGATTTGCGCCACACGCGAAAGTTACAGAACATGTCCATCGGCCCAGCGGCAGCGCGGAGTAAAAAAGACGCGGAGATTCCAAAGAGGCCCCGTCCTGGGCCTCTTTGGTCGGTTTCGGCGCAGTGCGTCAAGTGATCACAATTATTGAAAAACCGAAACTTTCTCGATCTGCTAACAGCGCTTCACTGCAAGTGTAAAACCGAAACTTTCTCGGTCCGCTATCAGGGCTTTCACTGCAAGTGTAAAACCGAAGTTTTCCCACTTCTGCGCCTGTGTAGCAGCAAATACACCGCCGGGATGACCAGCATCGATAACAACGGTGCACTCAGCATTCCCCCAATCATCGGCGCAGCGATACGTTGCATCACTTCTGAACCGGTGCCGCCGCCCCACATAATGGGCAGTAATCCCGCCATAATCGTCGCGACCGTCATGGCTTTTGGCCGGACGCGCAGCACCGCGCCGTGGTGGATAGCGTCACAGAGTTCCTCCTCGGTCAGCGATTCGCCGGATTTTTGCTGGCGCTGAACGGCCTGATTCAGATACAGCACCATAATCACCCCGAACTCGGCGGCGACGCCGGCCAGCGCGATAAAGCCGACGGCGGCGGCGACGGAGAGATTGTAATTAAGCAGATACAGCAGCCAGATGCCGCCGGTCAGCGCAAAAGGCAGGGTCGCCATGATCAGTGCCGCATCGCGAACGCTGCTGAAAGTGACGTACAGCAGGACAAAAATGATGATAAGCGTGACCGGCAGGACGATTTTCAGCTTTGCCGTCGCACGTTCCAGATACTCAAATTGCCCCGACCAGCTGACGGTGACGCCTTCCGGCAATTTCACCTGCTGATTCACTGTCTGCTGCATATCTTCCACCGCAGATTTCAGATCACGTCCGCGCAAATCGACATAAATCCAGTCTGACAACCGCGCGTTTTCACTTTTCAGCATCGGCGGACCGTCGGTGACGTTGACCGAAGCCAGCGCCGACAGCGGCACCTGTGCGCCGGATGCAGTCAGTACAGGCAGATCACGCAGCGCCTGCACGTTGTCGCGCAGTTCACGCGGATAACGCAGGTTGATCGGATAGCGTTCGCGGCCTTCCAGCGTTTCACCGATATTTTCACCCCCGACGAGTGTCGAAACCAGTGACTGCAATTCGGCAACCGTGACACCGTAACGTGCAGCTTCACGCCGGTTGATGTCAATATCCACGTAGCGGCCGCCCTCGAGACGCTCGGCCAGCGCCGACGTCACGCCGGGAACCAGCTTCACGATATGCTCGATTTGCTGCGCCACCTGCTCAATCTGCGCGATGTTATTCCCGTTCACCTTAATCCCCACCGGACTTTTAATGCCGGTCGCCAGCATGTCCAGCCGGTTGCGGATCGGCGGAACCCAGACGTTGGCGATGCCCGGTAATTTCACCGCGTTATCCAGCTCCGTTATCAGTTTGTCCGGCGTCATGCCGGGCCGCCACTGGTCGCGTGGCTTGAAGCGGATCGTGGTTTCAATCATGGTCAGGGGCGCGGGGTCGGTGGCGCTGTCGGCGCGTCCGGCCTTGCCAAACACGCTGGCGACTTCCGGCACGGTTTTAATAAGACGGTCGGTTTGCTGTAACAATCTGGACGCTTCGCGGGCGGAAATCCCCGGCAGCGTGGACGGCATATACAGCAAATCGCCTTCGTCGAGCGGCGGCATAAATTCGCTACCCAGTTTTGACAACGGATAAAGCGACACCAGCAAAAAAATGCCGCTGCACACCAGCGTGGTTTTCGGGCGTTTCAGCACCGCTGAAAGCACCGGCTGGTAAGCGGAAATCAGCCAGCGGTTGATCGGGCTGGCGTTTTCATCCGGGATTTTGCCGCGAATAAAATAGCCCATCAGCACCGGCACCAGCGTGATCCCCAGTCCGGCGGAAACGGCCATGGCATAGGTTTTGGTAAACGCCAGCGGCGAGAACATCCGGCCCTCCTGCGCGTCGAGCGAAAACACCGGAATAAATGACAGCGTGATGATCAGCAAACTGCAAAACAGCGCAGGCCCGACGTCGATGGCCGCCCGTTCGGAAACCTGCCAGTAATCTGCCGACGTCGGCTTCTGACCAGGGTGATCGTGCCGCCATTGTTCGAGCACTTTGTGCATGTTTTCAATCATTACGATCGCGGCGTCCACCATCGCCCCGATGGCAATCGCAATGCCGCCGAGTGACATAATATTGGCGCTGACCCCCTGATAATGCATGACGATAAACGCGCCGAGAATGCCGAGGGGCAGCGTAATGATCGCCACCAGCGCCGAACGGAAGTGGAACAGAAACAGCGCGCAGACAACCGCCACGACGATGAATTCTTCCACCAGTTTGTGCGACAGCGTTTCGACGGCCTGTTCGATCAGCGGCTGGCGGTCATACACCGGCACGATTTCCACACCGCCGGGCAGCGTGCGGGCGAGGGCGTTCAGGCGTACTTTTACCGCTTTGAGGGTGTCCAGCGCATTTTTGCCCGATCGCATGACGATAACGCCGCCCGCCACTTCGCCTTCACCGTTGAGTTCCGCCACGCCGCGCCGCAGTTCCGGGCCGGTGCGCACGGTCGCGACGTCAGAAAGCAGCACCGGAATACCGCTGTTGGCCGTCACGACAACGTTATTGAAATCCTCCAGACTTTTCAGGTAACCGGAGGTACGCACCATGTATTCGGCTTCTCCCATTTCCAGAAGCGATCCGCTGCTTTCCTGATTAGCGCTTTGCAGGGCGCTGACCAGCTGCTGATGCGTCACGCCGCGTGCGCGCATCCGCTGCGGGTCGGCGACCACCTGATACTGCTGCACCATCCCGCCGATGCTGGCAACTTCAGAAACGTCGGGCACCGTTTTCAGATCATAGCGCAACGTCCAGTCCTGCAATGCACGCAGCTGTTCGAGGCTGTGCTGACCGGTTTTATCGACCAGTGCGTATTCATAAATCCAGCCGACGCCGGTGGCATCCGGCCCCAGCGACGCTTTTGCACCCGGCGGCAGCGAGGACTGCACCTGGCTGAGATATTCCAGCACGCGGGAACGTGCCCAGTACGGATCTGTGCCGTCATCAAACAGCACATAAACGTAGGCATCGCCGAACATCGAAAAGCCGCGCACGGTTTTCGCACCTGGCACCGACAGCAACGTGGTGGTCAGCGGATACGTGACCTGATCTTCGATGATTTGCGGCGCTTTGCCCGGATAACTGACGCGCACGATCACCTGAACGTCGGAGAGGTCCGGCAGGGCGTCGAGCGGGGCTTTTTGCAAAGACCAGATGCCCCAGCCCGCCATCATCAGGGCGGCGAGAAGCACCAGAAGCCGGTTGCGCAGCGACCAGCGGATCACGGTTGCAATCATAAATGGCTCCCGTGCTGATGGGCGTCTGGCGTGGTTTCAGCACTGACAGCGGCGGGCAGCGCGCTGCGCAGGCTGGCTTCTGAATCAATCAGGAACTGGCCGGAGGTCACGACAGACTGACCTTCGCTGAGGCCGGAAAGGATTTGCGTCCAGCCGTCGCGCGTTGCCCCTGCGGTGACTGTCTGCGGCGTGAAATGCCCGTTACCGTCGTCGAGCAGCACGGTATTGCGGGTGCCGGTCTGAATCAGCGCTTCCTGCGGGATTGCCAGCACCGGCGTTTGTGCCGGTGCGTCCAGCGTCAGGGTGAGATACATGCCGGGGCGCAGCTTTTGCTGCGGATTATCAATCACCACGCGGGCTTTCAGCGTGCGGTTGACGGCGTCGGCGTCGGGCAGTAATTCACTGACCACGCCGCGAAATACGTCACCCGGCTGGCTGTCGCTGTTGCCGCTGATTTTACTGCCGACCTGAACCTGCCCGGCGGCGGACGGCGGATAATCCATCACAATCCACACCTGTTTCAGGCTGGTCAGCTCAAACAACGGCTGCGTGGCCGCCACCTGCGCGCCTTCCCGCACACTCAGCTGGCTGAGATAACCGTCTTCGGGTGCCACGACATCAATGCGCGTCTGCGGCTGGCCGGTTTTATCGATACGTCTGAGAATATCCTCCGGCATAAATTGCAGTGCCAGACGCTGGCGGGCGGCGGCGCTCAGGCTGCGGTCACCGAGCTGACGTACCGCCAGATATTCCTGCTGCGCGGCGGTCCAGTCGGGGATCCACAACGTCGCCAGTTTCTGACCTTTTTTCACCTGTTGCTGGCTGGCGGCAACGTAGAGTTTTTCCACCAGACCACCTGCGCGGGCAGCCACCGTGCGCAGGCTGCGCTCGTCGGCGGTGACCGTGCCGTATACATTCAGCGGGGAGGAAATGACGCGACGCTCCGCTTTCGCGCTGCGCATGCCGAGATTTTGCTGCTGACGGGCACTGACCGTGACGCCGCCGTCATCGGCCACTTCGTCGGCGTAACGTGGCATCAGATCCATATCCATAAACGGCGATTTGCCCGGCTTATCAAAACGCTGATCCGGCGTCATCGGGTCATACCAGTACAACACTTTTCGTCCGGCAGGCGCAGAAGCCGTTTTTGATTCAGCAGGCGCATTATGGCGTCCGGCCTGGTAACCGACGGCCAGCGCGGCCGCGACGGAAAGCGCCAGCAGGCCATACGTTTTAACGGTAGTCATCAATGATTCTCCTGAGGAACCAGGTAGCGCAGGGCGACCCAATAGCGGGCGACGTCAAGTTCGGCATTTCGCTGAGCAATCTGGCTGTCGAGCAGGCTGCGACGGGCTTCCAGCACGTCATTCAGGCTGCTTTTTCCGGCGCGGTATTGCGCCTGAGTCACGCTGACGCGCTGTTGTTGCAGCGGAACAACATCTTTTTTCTGCCGCTGCCACAGGATACTGGCCGCCTGGTATTGGGCCAGCAGCGTGGTCAGTTGCGCCTGATGCGTGCGGATGAGCTGTGCCAGCCGGTCATTGCTTTCCATCGCCATCGACCGATCTGCGGCGTGATCTTTATCCTGACGTGATGCGGTAAAAAGCGGCAAATCCACGGTGACCATCACGCCCGCGAGGTCGTCATAATTGTCGGCGCGACGGCCGTAGTAGACTTCGACGCCGATATCCGGCAGTGCGGCAATCGCTGATTCGGATGATTTTGCCTGCGCCACTTCCGCCTCACGCCGCGCCTGAAGAACTTCAGGATGCTGGCTGATGCTGTCGGCCTGCGTCGCTTCGGCGGGCAGTTCGCTGACCGGCGGAATGGCACCGAGAATTTCGGGCTGATCGATGCCGGTCAGCTGGCTCAGCCGGGTGCGTGCCAGTTGCACGTCGCGTTCGGCTTCAGTGAGTTTGTCCTGCATGCTGATGAGCGTAAGACGTGCGTCGAGCACCGACGCAGGCAGGGCGCTGCCACTGCTGACGCCGCCGCGCTGAACGCCAATCTGCCGCTGACTTTCATCCACCAGCACCTTCAGCTGCTTCACGGTTTCATTGCCGATAGCCAGTTCCATCCAGGCCTGCGCCGCGTCGCGCTGCAACTGGGCACGGATGCTCTGGCCGTTCGCCGCCGCCTGACGGGATTCGGCACGCAATGTGTCGGCTTTACGCTCGCGCTTAGTGCTGCTCACGTAATCCTGCATGATGCCAATCCGCTCCATCGTCATGCCTTCGCGGGTTAAACGCTGGTCGTTACTCCCGCCGACGGGCAGGTTTTCAATCCCGAATTTGAGCTTCGGATCCGGCAACTGCATGGCGGAATCCGCCCGGTTTTCCAGAGCGTTAATCTGATGGCGGCTGGCAGAAAGCTCCGCCGAATATTCCTGCGCGGCCACCAGCGCCTGCGGAAGAGAAACGGGTGTGGCAAAGGCGCTGACCGGCATAAAAGCCAGCAGCCAGTGCCACGTCACCCGGCGGTGACGCGGTAAATTCAACATGGTGTTCTCCCGGTTAGCGTTTCAGCGGAGTCAGTGTCTGCAACTGATAAGCCGTGTCCGTTTTGACAAAGCTGAACGCCACCGGCGTACCGGCGGGCAGGGAGTTCGCGGCGATGTCCGGCGGCAACCGGAAATTCATGGTCATGGCAGGCCATTTAAGGGCAGGAATGGCGTGATGAGAAATCCCCACGCGGTCGGATTGCCATTGCGTGATCACACCTTCAGATTCATAGGTCTGAACGTTTTCCATCGCCATGGTGTGGCCGTCCATTTGCATCGTTTCTGCAAAGGAATAAGCGGAAATAAAGAAAAGACTAAAGAAAAAACTAATTAAAATTGGTCGCATGGGAATAACTCCAATACTGTCATATCAGATAAACGCCGTTATTACGGCAGATAAATAAGATTATTCAGATGCAATGAGATGCATCCGCAGACAGCAGGGGCTATTCACGGTATCGGCAGAACTGAACTTCAGCAGGCGGGGCTGTGACTTGTGGAGCCACCCAGTCGGCGGTGGTGAGCACCACGCTGGCATTAAGGGTCATGACAGCGAGTGCCGGGACAACCGGAAGCGCCACAATGGGCACATTTCCACTGTCTGACTGGGTTCTTTCCGGCACGCAGTGCTTTTCACACAGCACTGACTGACTTTGCATATGCTCTGGCGAATCAGGCATTTGCATGTATTCATTGTGCGACATCGTGGTGTTTTCCACCGGCGGGCGCATGTCGCACTGATGGCTGGCGAGAGCCAGCTGAGAATTCAACAGCAGCCAGCACAACGCGAACAGCAACGCACTGATCCGCTTGCCGGGCAAGCGCAGTGAATGCATAAACTGTGAAATCGCGGAACGCACTGACATATGAAGATTATTTCCGGAAGGAAAGATGCGAACAAGTATATAAGGAAATAACGCGAGGAGGGAAGGAGAAATAGAATAAGCTGGGGGTAAATTTGTCAGGATAATTAAAGAAGGCGAATAACAGTGACTTCTGTTATTCGCATGTTAATTAACGTGCCGGTTCAGGTAATAATATCAGAGCCAGCCCGATTTTTTGAGTTTCCAGTACAACCATGCGCAACCGGCGACCGTGACACCCAGCGTGACCGGATATCCCCACCAGTCGTCCAGCTCCGGCATGTTTTTAAAGTTCATGCCGTACAGGCTGAATATCACCGTCGGGATCGCCAGAATCGCCCCCCAGCCCGCGAGGCGCTGCACCACTTCATTCTGATGCACCGATACCAGCGCCAGATTCACATGCATGGCATTCGAGAGCATTTCACGCATATCGTCTGTGGTGCGGACTACCTGATTCGCGTGATCCTGCACATCACGAATGTAGGCGCGCAGGCTTTTCGGCATCAGCTCTTCATAATGGTGGCTGAGCTGGTTACAGATATCTTCCATCGGCACGGCGGCGTTGCGCAGCGAAAGCAGATCGCGGCGCAGTTTATACACCTGCTGCACGGCTTGCTGGTTAAAGGTGTTCTGGAACATCAGCTTTTCGATGGCATCGAATTCTTCGGTGTAGCGGTGCAGGATTTCCAGATAGTTATCGACGATGGAATCAAGCACGCAATACAGTGCGTAAGCCGGTCCTTTGTTCATCATCTCCGGGCGTTCTTCAGCATGTTTGCGGATTTCTTTGTAGCTCGACGACGCGCCGTGGCGGATGGTGATCAGGAAGTTCTTGCCGAGAAACAGATGCGTTTCACCGTACTCGATGGTTTCGTTCACCTTTTGCGCGGTGTGCGTGACGATGAACAGCGACTCGCCGTACTGCTCGATTTTCGGCCGCTGGTGGGCGGTGAGCGCATCTTCAATTGCCAGGTCATGCAGCCCGAATTCTTCCTGAATGCTGCGCATATACGCATCTTCCGGCTGCCACAAACCGAGCCACACGAATGTGTCCGGCTCTTTCAGCACTTCGCTGATATCTTCGACGGTGACATCCTGCAACCGCTTGCCGTCACGGTAGGCAACGCTGTTGATCACTGAATCGCAGCTGGGTTTTTTATCTTCGTTAGAAATGTCGTTCATTTTTCACCCGATTGTTATTCAGACGAAAATCCCGCCCGCAGGCAGGATCGTTTTCAATGTTTGAACAGAATAGCGCAGTCTGGTGGAAATGCGCTGATGGCGAGGGCTTTGCAGGTTCAGTCCGCTTAGGTTTTCGCGCTTTATATCGGCAACCGCCCCCGTTTTAGCGGAATATTGTTTCAGGGAGCCGGAAGCCATCAAGGCTCAGCACACAGACGGGGTCGTTTCCGACGGTAAATGCCAAGCGGTAATTGAGCGGCAGACCGTCTTCGGCGGTCCAGACCACTTGATAATGGGTGTCGTCCACCGGCGTAATGTTGGCTTTTTTCAGTAACCGGTAAAATGCCCAGGTGCCCGGCGTATCAAAATAGAGCCGCGCACCGGCGCGTGTGCTGGTCCACACCAGTTCGGCATTGGGATAATAGGTATCGCCCGGCCACTGAATGTCAGCCCAGAACGGCATCTGATTAAAATACACCAGCGTCTGACCGTCGATGCTCAGCTCGGTCTGCACCACGTCTCTGGCCGTACCGGCCTGAAGTTTGAAACGAAAACCCCAGCCGTTATCGTTCAGCGCATGACCCAAACGGTCGAGCTGATTCAGCTTACTGAGAAAGGCCGGGCTGACCGTCAGCCCCGGCGGCAGTTTATCGGCCTTCTGCCAGCGGTGGTCTTTGTACTCCAGCACGCCGTTCAGGTGCCTGCGGATAAAACTGACAATCTGGCCCGTTTGCGGATTGATAAAATCATTGAGCGCCGCCAGCGACGCGTCTTTCGGGCTGCCGGTGAACGGGAAGGTGTTATCGAATTCTTCATGCCAGTTCGCGACAATCTCCTGCTGCCACTGCGCCTCCATGTCTTTCACGCCGGTGGTCATCACGCCTTTCCAGGTCTGGCTAAGCGGCGCTAAAAACAGCGCCTGCGCCATCGGTTGCCAGCCGCTGCCCAGCTGAACGCGCAGGCGGGCAGGCAATTCAGAGACCGTGTTATCGATTTGCGTCCCGCGAAACACCGATTGCGACAACGCCGCCGTGCCGCCGCTGGCCGCCGACAGATTGCGCATCTTGTCGCGCAGGGCTGCGGTTTGCGACCGCCAGGCAGACAGCGTAATACCGTTATTTTTACCGGCACCGGTCGCCATGGAGACGATACCGCCGAACACCGGTTGCAGCGCGGGGTTCAGCTCAATGCGCCGTGCGTTCGGGCTGCCCGCCAGCCCTTGCCAGGCCAACTGTTTTATCAGCGCTATCTGCGGCGAACGGCTGACATCAGAGGCCAGCGCCAGTTGCTCCGCCGGATTGGCCGCCGCGCGGGCTTTCAGCTGGTTCAGCGTTTCCTGCCACGCGGTGCCGTATTCAGCAAAATAGCGCGCCGTTAAGCGTTCGCCTAGTGCGGCGGGCGAGAGTGACGTTTCCACCGGCTGCCCCGGCTCTGCCAGCACCCAGCCAACCTGTTCCTGACGCAGTTTTATCAGCGCCGCAATCTCCGGCGCTATCGCGCCTTCATACGCCTGACGGGTGAAACTGCCCGGCACTTCTGCGTCGAGGGTAAACATGCCCTGAGCGTCCTGACCGTTTAGCAACTGCGTCAGCGACAGATTGCCGAAGTTGCGCGAGGTGCGGTAAATCAGGGAAGCATAAAGTTTTTGTTCGGCATCCGCGCCGCTCATGGCGTTCAGCAATGACGCCCGCGCCTGAGCGACCGCCGCGCTGTCCGGCGTGATTTTCCCGTCAGGATGAGCGGCAAACTGTGCGGTGAAGAACGCAATATCCTGCGGCGCGATGTCCTTCAGTAACGGCGTCAGCTGTTGCACAACGTACTGCTGTGCTTCAGCACCGGGGGTTTTGTCGGGCTGAGCCAGCATCAGGTAGGTTTTCAGGGCGTCATAAGACGGTCTTCCGGCGGTCAGCGTCGCGAGAAGTTGCTGCTGTGCCGGTTGCACGATAAGCCGCTGGCTCAGTGCGGAATACTCCGGCCAGAGCGCAGGAAGCAGAGAATCCGTCACGTCCAGACCAAAGCGTCGGTAAATTGGCGTACCCTGTAGTTGCTGGCGCAGCAAGGTTTGCAGCGTGTGTTGCAACGCGGACAGTGCGGCAGGCGAGGGCGAGGTTTTCGTCAGCTGAACCTGTTCATGACTGCGCGTCACCAGCCGGTAATTACTGATGCCGGACACGATTGTACCCATGGCTAAAACCAGCATCGCGGCGGCGGCGGTCCACTGCACTATCGCCCGCGTATTCACGCCCACGGGATGTCCGGCGCGCCGGTTGATGTTCGCGGCCAGTGCCTGCCAGACGGGTGAACTGGCGCGCTCATGCGGGTCATACGCCCGTAACGCCAGCGCCGGGGAGAACGCCACGCCGTACAGCGGCAGCGGACGATAGCTGTTCAGCAGCGGTTTGAAAGCCGCCGCCCAGTCAGCCAGACGGGCCTTTAAATCGCTGGCCAGTTGCAGCAAAAACGTATGACGTAAATTCTCACTGATTTGTGCCATGCCCTGCGCGCGCAGCTCGGGAAGCAGGGATTCAACGGCGGGCGATAAAGATCCTGAGGTCAGTCTTTTATCTTCGAAGACGCCGACCAGCTGCACCGGACGTTCCGGTTGCGGCCATTTCTCTTCGCGCCGGTCCAGCAGATACACCGGCAGTTCCCAGCGCAGAAGATGGCGGACGATTTCATAACCGCGAAGCACGGAATCTGCCTGCGTCACCTGCGTATAGCCGGTTTCATGGCTGACCCAGATCAGCGCATCGGCGGGCGTATTGCGACGCAGACGGCGTAGCGCCTGAAGGTCTGCTGTATTGCCGCCGGCAGCCAGTGAACCGCCCCACAACAGCAAGGTATTGCCGACTGTCATCCAGCCAGACTCAGTCAGCCCCGGCGCGACCGCTTCAACATCGGCGTCTTCGCCCATGACCAGTAACCAGGGGAGTTTGCGCTTCCAGCGCAGGCCGTAGCGATTTCTCAGACTTGCTCTGAGCTGCGGGAAGTCAATGACCGGCTGCTGCTGAGGCGCTTCATTCTGCTCAACAGAGTTTGGTTTTAACGGCGCAATGAATTCGTCAGATGAACCTAATAAGAATATTACTGAAAGTAGTATTGCCGTTACCGCGAGAAGACTAAATGCGATCATCAAAAAAAGCGGCGTTTCTGTTTTAGGTGACAGGGCATGACCTTGCCCGATGATCACGAACAGGATCACCCCGAATATCAGCAACAGAAGCACAACGCCGACGGTGCGCAAAATCCCTTTGAACATTATTTGCTAATCCCTGAGTGACGCATTGGCGTCCTGTATAAATTGAGGCTTCTGGATGTTGCTGACCAATGTCCGCAGAACAATGACGCTGCCGGGCAACGTGATAAACAATGAAAAAACAAGGGTGGCGAATCCCCACCCGGAAAATAACCACTGCGGCCATGCATCCCCAACACACCAAAACAGCACCAAATTAAACAATAAACTCAATGCAACAGATCCCGCAGGATAGGGAGTTTGAGGCAAATTCTCTGCTGGATGGCGGATGACCGGTTCCTGAGCACCCACGACCATCGCCCAGGCATTTTTTCCGTCATGGTGGATAATCCACTGACCTCCCTGACCCTGTTCGACCATCTGTGCGGCTGCTCCCATCAATAATCCACCCGTAAGCGCGCCGTACTGGTCATTGTCTTTATCAAAGTCCAGCAGACCGCCCATGGGTGCAGAGGCGCGCAGTGGCAGTTTGAGTTCATAAACCAGAGTGCTGAGCTTTTGGCGCACGTTGTCTGTCAGTCCGCTGAACCAGAGAAGGCGTATCGATCCTGCCGGTTGTTGTTGCATATCCCGCTGTTCTGTCAGTTCGGAAGCTAACTGGTCAGTTTTGACCGGCATTGCCCGGAACAAACGCGTCGCCGTTTTGCTCTCAACGGCATTGAGCCGTGATGGCGGGACCAGTAGCAGCGCTGTGGCAATTTCCGACAGCGATTCATCCGGTTTTCGGTAATGCATCGCGAGCAGTAAAACAGGCTGGCGGGAGACAATGACTGACGCATTCCAGATGGGAAAAAGCGAAGAGTCAGGCAGCAGGTCTACAGTGAATTTTATGGTGGGGAAGCGTTCAGCCAAAACTGAGTACAGCTTATGTTGCTCGGCCTCATCAACCTCGCCAGACGTTTGCAGATAAACCGACACGTCTGCATTTTTAAGCATGGTATTCAGCGCTGGGGCGATTTCATCAAGCAGGGCATGACATAAGCGTTCAAAGCGATTTATTCCCGGTATCAGGGGGTCTTCAGGAAAGAGAACCTTTGGCATATCGGCTGCATCATCTGATGCTCCCTCCTTTTCAATACCCGCCTTGCGGGAAATAAGCTGACGATCAGATGTCAGCATTATCGCCTTTGCCACGCAAAGAGAGTCCTGCGCCCACCGTTGCCAGGCGGCAGACGTATTATGCTGCCACCATAATGCGTTAAAGCAGCACAGCGCCTGAATTTCCCACCCCAGTAAATAGAGTGTCAGGAAAAACAACGTTCCCGCCAGCGCATAACCGGTTAGCGGGAGATAGTAGCCAGACGCTAACGTTGGCAGGCCCTCAGCAGGGGAATTGAGCACGACCCATGTCAGCGATGCCAGAAACCCGGCACCGAGGATAAAAACGCAAATCCACGGTGACCATGCGGCCGCTTTTTCAGGCACTGGCGCTTTCGGTACTGACCATCCCATCAGCCGATCTCCATATCCTGCAGGGTGGCAATCACCACGGAACCACATTCTGTTTTGAAACCGTGCAAGACGATCCCACGTCCATTTTCTTCATAAGCAGAGGCATCGCACTCAGTGATGCGGTTAGTCCCATGCTCCGGACAGGTTACCGTGTCGTTCAGTAACGCGGCTTTCTTGCCTGCTAATTCAAAACTGGATGAGGCCGAGGAGACTTTGCCACCGTGTGAAGTGGGATCTCCGAGTACTACTGCGAATTTGCTCATGTTGGCTCCTTTAACCGATTATTTTTATCGAGCTGCCTTAACTGATTACAGGGATGCCGCAAGTCTGAGCAATGAACAAAATTACAAAGGTTGCAAGTATGGTAAAAAGCAAAACTATTGAAATATTTCCACCTGAGTTTATTTTTTTTATACAAAGCCAAAGCGCCAGAGTAAGGGCGCTTCCTATTATCAGGGCATAAATCCCCAATGCAAAAATGATCAACCCTGTCATATGAAATCCTTATGAAATTCGTATCCAGTAAGGATGGTTCTACAGAATTAGTTATAAATTTACCCATATTAATCATCCTTAATATTTTAGCGCATGCGGTTTTTCAGCAGCTTCTAATGCCTTTCTTTTATCTTCCGGTATGGTTTCTGTAGAAATAATGGACGGGATTGGCGGGATAGATAATTCCCCTTTATTAAAATAGTTGTCATAGCCTTTCGTCCAGTCTGCTCTGTCACGCAGTTCTGCCATAAATGCCTTGTCCCAGGTCGCGTCACAGAAGCCGATAGGTAAGTCGTAGGCCACGACTCTTTCCATAAATTCAGGACTATTTGGCAGGGTACTGTGATCTGTTGGTTGAGAAATATAGTCGCCAACGCGTATACGGCGTTCTTCGTCGGTTTCAATGCGCATAACTGGTTCGACTTTAGGGTAATCCCTACCTGTCTGACGATAGCTGCCGGTCGGCACTTGGATTTTAGGGTATAACAACACATAGTTTTCAAATGTATCGTCGTTAGGGACACCGCTTGTTTTATATTGTCCCCAGCCATTTCCAGTTCGAGACTGAGGGTTTATGTCCAATTTGTCATCATTACTTGGACGTTTTTCATCAAAACTTAACATGTTGAGTGCCTGAATTGGATATGGGACCTCTTCGGCATTAATATCGATAGTTTGATACTCAGGTGTGTTGTAGGTCAAAAGATCACCCCGGTCATCCCAGAATGGTTTACCGTCAGGTAAGTGTGAAAACGGTGTTTTTGCGTTAGGTTCACTTCCAACAGGGGTCGCACGCGCCATCATTCGCTGAAACAGATGTCCTTCATGCGCAGTAATAAGTTTGTGTGGATGATCACCGAATCTTGAATTAGGCAATCCTTGCCAGCCGAGGCTTGAAAGGGGAGATGACCCCATCACACGATCATGAGGGTTGCAGTAGATATAAAATCGCCCATGATTATCCCTCTCAGATATCCATCGGTCTGAAGTCTTAGTTTCTTTTCGCTGCTGTTTTTCAACTGCCGGGTACGTCCTTCCTGAAGAAACATAATCATACTCAGACGTTTCAGTAATAGTGACCTGAGGGATATTAGATTTATGTTTTATCAACGGAGTCCAGGGACTATTTTCCTCAGATTTCCCAACAATTAAATCATTGTATTTATCAGGTGTCAGAACAGTTGCTCGATCTGCAATTTTATTAATAATGGCTTCTAACGTTTGTCCCCGTGCTTTATCCGTTAAAATTTCTTTATCTGGCATCGACAGATAATCTGAGAATTTTGCTTCCATCGCATAAGGTGAGTTGAGAATAAACAGACTGTCCGGTGCCTTTTGAGCAAGAGCTGTTGCAGCAAGGGCGATCATGGTGCCCTGGCTGTGGGAAATAATACTGACTGTATCACGCGGGTATTTTTCACGAAGAGTATCCAGTAAATCTGCCAACCGCTTTGCTGTATGTGCGTAATATTTTCGCGGGGGAGCCGTAGTGAGTAAACGGTCGAAATCAGGGGCAAAAGTCTGTACTTTTAGTCCAACATGACGGATTTTTTCGTTAAAACCTTCATCCCCCCAGAGAGAAACTAAATTATTGGTACCGTTTTGGAACGGGCCGCCGCCCCAGAACCAGGGGCCTTTCGAACGTAGGGCTTCAGACGTTAACCCTTGCTCTTTTAGTTTGTGATAATCGTCATTTTGACGATTTACCAATGGAATTAGGTATTTACCTTCATCACCATCAGTTGAGCGATATCCCCAATAAAAACGGACAATCGGAGATTTTCCGATATTAACAAGTTTGCGATCTTTTTTATAATTGCTAGTATCAAAAGTATCATCACAATTATATTTATTAGGAATTAAAGCATAAGGGGTGTCATTCAAACCTAGTCGAGTGTTTAGTCCCTTGCAAATAGATTCCTCGGCAGTTGAGAACCATTCGCCAGTTGAATTCACACCATGCACAAAGATAATAATGCCGGGGTAGTGAGGTGGGTGTTTGCATTCAGCACGTACTTTAACATTTTGAGGCGACATACTGCTTCGGAATTGGGGTTTTCCGTTGTCATCAAAGACACAAAGTGCCAAGCGAGTGGGTTCATTGGATACAGGCATATTCATTAACATCCCTATTATTTCGAGGTATTTTTTCTGTGGGTAAATTTCACGCTGCTGGGCTTGATTTTTGGATTGCATGTGAATTTCACATCAAATTTTTCATTTTTAAAATCAGCGGAATTCATGACCGCACTACTGACATCTTCTCTGACCGGTTCGTGGTGGTTCAATGATATTTTTTTTATAGTCTGGGAAGAATCATTTACATCACCAACATAATAAAAATCATTTCCTACAAGGACGACTTTTTCCTCTGTAGGCCCGCTGAATCTTCTCTCGTAGTCAATTGCTTCGAATGTTTTTCCTTGATCTGTTGATACAAGAGCGCCTCTATAACAGCCATAGTTGTTATTACAAAATGACCAGGTGTTATCTATATAAGGGAATGCTAAATTCCCATTTGTGGATTTATTCAGTAAAAATCCTTTATAGGAGAGTATCATGTTTTCAGAGTCTTTCAGTTGAATCTGCTCTTCCCCCCCCCAATCTTCCCCTAATTTAGCGGCAAAAACATCCAGTTTGCTTTTTATACCTAGTGACGTGTCATTATAATAAACTTGCCCGCTTTTATCACACGCGATATAATTTTCTAATGTAAGAAAACGGTGTTCGTCTAGCCGATATATTATTTGCGGTTTTGCATTTGTGATTACAATTCGGTCATCATGACTTCCTTTTGAAGGCCCTGGCATTCCAGCGCCAAAACTGCCGCCTACGGTCGGGATCATTGAAACCACAATGTTCCACAATATCCATATCACAAAGATAACCACGGCAATGGTTATGACAATTTTCAACCCAAGTTCAGTGCCTTCACTTTTCTTTTTTTCACTCATAATCGAGTTCCATTTTACTGTTGACTATTATCATTTTCGCTAACTCCCTGTTAGTTTGAAATATATTTCACACGTCGTGGTTTAATCGTGTTGTCACAATGAAAATGGTCATCCTTGGACACTCTTTTGAAGTTAACCTTTGAAGATTCAATCCATTCATAACCATCTGAGTTTATTTTTGGTATTTCAATTTTTTTATTGTATTTATCGATTGTGCTATCCTTTATATACATAGCTTCATCGGTAATAATGATTTTTGCATCTGAACGTATACTTCCACTTCCGGTCCTTTTTGATGGTGCTTTGATATTATCGTAAATTGCGAAGTAAGTAGGGTTTCCATATTTATAATCAACGTCACGATAAGGGTAGGCAATGATGTTATCGCTGGCTGCATAAATAAACTTCCCCTTGAAAGCCATCACGTTATTCTCTTCATTTATAGTAACTTCGTTTTGAGGCCTTTTATCTGCTCCCTCATAACCAGCCAAAACCTTAATTTTTTTATTCGTGTCGTTGTAATAAACAAATCCGCCGTTGTTACAGTCCAGGTATTGCTCTAGTGTGAAAAAACGATGATCGTCAATGCGATAGACAACCTGTGGTTCTACATCGATTTCAACATCCCGGATAGCCCGGCCACCGGAACCGCTGGGGAAACCCGCGCCAAAACTGCCGCCTAAGGTCGGGATCATTGAAACCACAATGTTCCACAATATCCATATCACAAAGATAACCACGGCAATGATCATGAC